>NZ_JH591082.1:2434-131474 GCF_000242295.1 Haemophilus sp. oral taxon 851 str. F0397 | reverse complement strand
CACCTTATAAAATGACCGCACTTTCGTTAGGCGAACAAGCGCTTTGGATTCATCAAGTGTTTGTGAATGTAGGCGAGCGAGTGCGAGTTTGCATTTATAGTTCAGATGTTTCTATCCCTTGGAATTTTAAATTTCAAGGCTTTTTTGTTGCATTATAAAACCAATAAAAATACATCTAATCTCAAAACCCTGTCAACTTGCATAGTTTTTTTTGATTGATTTAATAGATTTCAATCGTTAAAACCTTTTTGTATGATGTTTACGAAATTTATTTCAACCCTACTTATTTCATACATACAAGGAGTTAATAATGAGTTCTCAATGCCCTTTTTCGCATTTATCGTCTACTAACCTAACTATGGGAAATGGCGCCCCTGTGGCGGACAATCAAAACAGTTTAACTGCAGGTCCGCGTGGTCCATTACTTTCACAAGATTTATGGCTTAACGAAAAATTAGCTGATTTCGTACGCGAAGTCATTCCAGAACGTCGTATGCACGCGAAAGGTTCTGGTGCATTTGGTACCTTTACAGTCACACACGATATTACTAAATATACTCGCGCAAAAATTTTCAGTGAAGTGGGCAAAAAAACAGAAATGTTCGCACGCTTTACCACTGTTGCGGGTGAACGTGGTGCGGCTGATGCGGAACGTGATATTCGTGGTTTCGCATTAAAATTCTATACCGAAGAAGGTAACTGGGATTTAGTAGGTAACAACACCCCGGTATTCTTCTTACGTGATCCACGTAAATTCCCAGACTTAAACAAAGCGGTAAAACGTGATCCTCGCACCAATATGCGTTCAGCAACGAACAACTGGGATTTCTGGACATTATTACCTGAGGCATTACACCAAGTAACTGTTGTAATGAGTGATCGTGGTATTCCTGCAAGCTATCGTCATATGCATGGTTACGGTTCACACACTTACAGCTTCTGGAACGAAGCAGGCGAGCGTTTCTGGGTAAAATTCCACTTCCATACACAACAAGGCATCAAAAACTTAACTGATGCAGAAGCGGCTGCAGTCATCGCAAATGATCGTGAAAGCCATCAACGTGATTTATACGAAGCAATTGAACGTGGCGACTTCCCGAAATGGACATTATATGTGCAAATTATGCCTGAAGCTGATGCGGAAAAAGTACCTTATCATCCATTCGACTTAACCAAAGTATGGCCGAAAAAAGATTATCCATTAATTGAAGTGGGTGAATTTGAACTTAACCGCAACCCAGAAAACTTCTTTTCTGATGTAGAACAATCTGCATTTGCACCAAGCAATTTAGTTCCAGGTATCGGCGCAAGCCCAGATAAAATGTTACAAGCTCGCTTGTTCAACTATGCGGATGCACAACGTTACCGTTTAGGCGTGAACTATCGTCAAATTCCAGTAAACCGTCCACGTTGCCCAGTGCATAGCAACCAACGTGATGGCCAAGGCCGTGTAGATGGCAACTACGGTAGCCTACCGCACTACGAGCCAAACAGCTTTAGCCAATGGCAACAACAACCAGACTTTGCTGAACCACCACTTCGCATTAATGGTGATGCTGCACACTGGGATTTCCGTAATGATGATAATGATTACTTCAGCCAACCGCGTGCATTATTCAACTTAATGAATCCAGAGCAAAAACAAGCATTATTCAACAATACTGCAGCTGCGATGGGTGATGCACCTGAATTCATCAAATACCGTCATATCCGTAACTGTCACTGGTGTGATCCAGCATATGGTGAAGGTGTTGCAAAAGCATTGGGCTTAACAGTTGAAGATGCATTAAAAGCACGTGAAACTGACCCAGCATTAGGTCAAGGTGGATTGTTATAATCTCTAGGCTACAGCCAAAAAAAACGGTAGGAATTTTCCTACCGTTTTACTTTTTAACATTCACTAACAAATAGTAGTGCCTTCTTCGGTACCAGTCACTACTTGACGTAATGCACCAGGTTTACCCATATTGAATACTCGGATCGGCATGCCATGATCGCGAGCTAAAGTAAACGCCGCTAAGTCCATCACTTGTAATTCTTTATCGATCACTTCTGCATAACTTAAATTTTTATAAAGTTTTGCATCAGGATTTTTCGCAGGATCACAATCATACACACCATCAACTTTAGTCGCTTTCAATACAACATCTGCTTCAATTTCAATACCACGCAAACAAGCGGCAGAATCAGTGGTAAAGAATGGACTTCCTGTTCCCGCAGAGAAAATGACTACGCGTTTTTCGCGTAACATTTTGATTGCTTCAGACCAGTTATAAGTATCACAAATACCATTTAATTGGAAAGCGGACATTAATTTTGCATTCACATCAGCACGGAATAAAGAATCACGCATTGCCAAACCATTCATCACCGTAGCAAGCATTCCCATATGGTCGCCCACCACACGATTCATTCCCGCTTTTGCTAGTTTTGCGCCACGGAATAAGTTGCCGCCACCAAGAACGACACCGACTTCCACGCCCATTTCAACTAATTCTTTAATTTCAACAGCCATACGATCGAGAATCGCAGGATCGATACCAAAACCATCTTCTCCTTGTAATGCTTCACCGCTTAATTTCAATAAAATACGTTTATAAATTGGTTGGCTCATTGTTTTTTCCCTCTGGCTTAAAAAATTGGCTTATTCTATAAAATAACCGCTCAAGAGTGAAGAAGTTAAATATGGAAATTCTGAGTGAAAGGTGGATAATAGCGACATTTTCTTTTCAGGGAAGACAATTATGAACACGAAAAAAACAAGCCAAATTTTACCCGCACTTTTTGCGGTGATTTGTGCCGCATTAGCGGGTTATTTTATTTTAATCGGTTCTGGAATGTTTCCAGAACCGAATGTGGCTCTCATTCTACTTGCGACAACAACTATTCTCTTATTAAGCAGCAGTAAAAAATCCTTCTATTTTATTTTGCTACCGCTTGCATTACTACATGCTTTTTATACGCCTACTGGGCTAAATTTTGGCCCTCCAAGCTATCAATATATCGCCTCGCTTTTCGCGACAGATATGTTAGAAACGAAGGAATTTCTATTACAAATCCCTGTGAGTAGTTACTTAATCGCTTTTGCCATTCCTATTTTGATTTTTCTTCAGTACAAAAGTGCGGTGAAATTTGGCATAAAATTTTATCGTAATAAAACATTTATAGCCTTAGCGACATTGCTCTTTGCCTACAACATGCCGCTTGCTGAACCTATTAAAGAAACGGTAAGTTCCACATTAAAAATTGTAGATGAAGTGCAAAAACTCAAACAAATGTCCCAATCTGATAACTGGGGAAAATCAACATTAGAAAATTCACGCTATGATGATTATGTGATTGTTCTTGGTGAAAGTGCGCGTAAAGATTATCACCATGCCTATGGGTATCCGATTGAAAACACGCCATTTATGTCTAGCGCTAAAGGCACGTTGATTGATGGTTTTCGTTCAGCAGGAACAAATACTGTCGCTTCACTTCGCCTCATGTTAACCCTTCCTAACAAAGAAAAATGGGAACCAAATTACAGCTTGAGTTTAGTTGATCTCATCAAATCTGCAGGCGTGAAAACTTATTGGCTTTCTAATCAAGGTATGCTCGGTGAATTCGATACGCCTGTTTCATCCCTTGCCTCAAAATCTGATGAAACCTTTTTCTTAAAAAAAGGCGGGAGCTTTAATTCTACTAACTTTAGTGATTTTGATTTATTACCAAAATTTACCCAAGTATTAGAAGATCCTGTTCAAGGAAAACGATTTATTGTGTTGCATATTTATGGTTCACACCCAATGGCTTGCGACCGTGTCGAAGATTATCCAAAAATCTTTGATGATAAAGATCTTAATCCGAGATATGGCTATTTAAATTGCTATGTGTCGTCTATTAAGAAAACCGATGAATTTTTAAAACGTGTATATGATCAGCTTGAAGAAAATGCGAAGAAAAATCACCGGACTTTCTCAATGATTTATTTCTCAGATCACGGTTTGTGCCACCAACAAGATGAAAAAAACAATATACTTTTGTTTAATCAAAACTGTTTCAGTCGAGAGCACCATAATATTCCGTTATTCAAAATTTCATCAGATGATACCGAACGCAAAGAATATAAGGTGTTTAAATCTGGTTTAAACTTCTTAGAAGGAATCGCAAATTGGATAGGGATTAAAAACCCTCAATTAACGCAAACAGAAGATTTATTTTCTAATGAATCGGATAAAAATGACTTTGGATTGCAAAAACGAATTGATGAAAAATATCGTAAAGATGACGATCCTGCCATTGATATTCGTCCTAAACGCTAGGCTAAAATAACGATAACGCACTCTAAAATTAGCTTTTGAACATTCAAACGACAAATTTAGTATTGATTTGAACACAAAGCTATATTGGGTGCGTTTTATTTTTAGCCGTAAATATCGTATAATCCGAGAGATTTTATTTGTTTATTTTTTGTAAGGTGTCAACGTGTCAGAACAACAACCAAGAGTGATCGAATCAAAAGAAATTATGACTTTATTACCACATCGCTATCCATTTTTATTAGTTGATCGCGTATTGGATTTTAAAGAAGGCGAATGGTTAAAAGCGATTAAAAATATTAGCGTCAATGAGCCTTGTTTCACAGGTCACTTCCCGGGCGAACCTATTTTACCGGGCGTTTTAATTTTAGAAGCTTTGGCACAAGCAATGGGCATTTTAGCCTTTAAAACTCACGAATTAAAAGGCGGTGAATTATTCTATTTCGCAGGTATTGATGAAGCGCGCTTTAAACGCCCAGTGTTACCTGGAGATCAAATGGAATTAAACGTTCAAGTGATTAAAGAACGCCGTGGCATCACTGCATTTACTGGTGTTGCAACCGTAAACGGTGAAATTGCTTGTGAAGCAAAACTAATGTGCGCTCGTCGTTAATTAAGGGGGTAAATATGATCCACCCAAATGCAAAAATCCATCCTACAGCCTTAGTTGAAGAAGGCGCAGTTATTGGTGAAGGTGTTGTTATTGGGCCTTTCTGTATTGTTGAAGGCACCGTTGAAATTAAAGCTCGCACTGTATTGAAATCTCACGTTGTCGTACGTGGTGATACGGTTATTGGCGAAGATAACGAAATCTATCAATTCGCTAGCATTGGTGAAGTGAACCAAGATTTAAAATATAACGGCGAAGCAACCAAAACGATTATTGGTAATGGCAACCGAATTCGTGAACATGTGACAATCCATCGTGGCACTATCCAAGGCGGTGGCGTAACCTCTATTGGCAATAACAATTTATTAATGGTGAATGTTCACGTTGCACATGATTGCCAAATTAAAAACAACTGTATTTTGGCCAACAATGCAACGCTTGCAGGTCACGTAGAGTTAGATGATTTCGTGATTGTTGGTGGCATGTCAGCAATTCACCAATTTGTGATCGTTGGCGCACACGTTATGTTAGGCGGTGGTTCTATGGTAAGCCAAGATGTACCTCCTTACGTTATGGCACAAGGCAACCACGCCCGTCCATTTGGCGTAAACTTAGAAGGTTTAAAACGTCGTGGTTTTGATAAACCAACTATGCACGCAATCCGTAACGTTTATAAAATGATCTATCGTAGCGGTAAAACGCTCGAAGAAGTGTTACCAGAAATTGAGCAAATTGCAGAAACCGATTCAGCGATTAGTTTCTTTGTTGAATTTTTCAAACGTTCAACTCGCGGTATTATTCGTTAATAAAGTATCTCTGTTTTCAACCGCACTTTGCATACCAAAGTGCGGTTATTTTTTAGGATAAATTTGATGAACAAAACAAATCCAACCATTGCTCTTGTTGCAGGAGAAGTATCTGGTGATATTCTCGGTGCTGGTTTAATTCGCCAGCTCAAAGCTCATTATCCTAATGCTCGCTTTATTGGCATTGCTGGCCCAAGAATGTTGGCTGAAGGCTGTGAGACGCTTGTCGATATGGAAGAGCTTTCAGTCATGGGCTTGGCTGAAATTTTGAAACATCTTCCTCGTCTGTTGAAAATTCGCAAAAATGTCATTCAAACCATGTTGCAAGAAAAACCTGATGTTTACATCGGCATTGATGCGCCTGATTTTAATTTGGATGTAGAACTCAAGCTCAAAGCAAACGGAATTAAAACTATTCATTACGTGAGCCCCTCTGTATGGGCATGGCGTCAAAATCGCATTCACAAAATTGCCAAAGCGACCCATCAAGTTCTTGCCTTTTTGCCTTTTGAGAAAGCCTTTTACGATAAATTTAACATACCTTGCCGTTTTATTGGACATACAATGGCTGATGCTATTCCGCTCAAACCAAACCGTGCCGAAGCCTGCCAAATGCTACAGATTGATCCCACACAACGCTATTTAGCAATCTTAGTTGGAAGCCGTGGTTCAGAAGTGGAATTTCTGGCTGAGCCTTTCTTAAAAACCGCTTTATTGTTAAAAGAACAATTCCCTGATTTACAATTCCTAGTTCCTTTGGTGAACGAAAAACGACGAATTCAATTTGAAGCCATTAAAGCTAAAATTGCGCCAAATCTAGACCTGCATTTAATTGATGGCAATGCACGACAAGCAATGATCGCAGCTGATGCAACGCTTCTTGCTTCAGGAACAGCAGCGCTTGAAGCAATGCTTTGTAAATCACCGATGGTAGTTGGCTATCGAATGAAACCACTGACCTATTTCTTAGCAAAACGTTTAGTGAAAACCGATTATATTTCTTTACCAAACTTGCTTGCGAATGAAATGCTCGTTCCTGAAATGATTCAAGAAGAATGTACGCCAGAATTGCTCGCTGAAAAGCTATCTGCTTATCTTTCGGATGATGAAAGTGCGGTAAAAAATCGCCATGTTTTAATTCAGCACTTCACGGATTTACACCAAAAAATTCAATGCAATGCCGATAAGCAAGCGGCCCAAGCAGCCATTGACTTATTAGAAGGAACAGAAAATGTTTGAATATCCACAAGGCTATGAATTGATCGCTGGCGTTGATGAAGTTGGGCGAGGCCCTTTAGTTGGAGCTGTTGTCACGGCAGCCGTTATTTTAGATCCTAATAACCCAATTGAAGGCCTCGCTGATTCTAAAAAACTTTCTGAGAAAAAACGTTTAGCCCTTGCCGAAGAAATCAAAGAAAAAGCCCTTGCTTGGGCATTAGGTCGAGCTGAAGCTGACGAAATTGACGAGATAAATATCCTGCAAGCCTCCTTGCTGGCAATGACTCGAGCAGTAAAATCTTTAAAAATTCAACCGCACTTTGTGTTAGTTGATGGCAATAAGATCCCAAAAGATTTAGATATTCCAGCGCAAGCCGTCGTAAAAGGCGATAGCCTTGTGGCAGAAATCAGTGCAGCCTCTATTTTGGCGAAAGTGGCACGAGACCAAGAAATGGAAGAATTAGACAAGCAATATCCAGAATACGCTTTTGCCCAGCATAAAGGCTATCCAACCAAATTACATTTGGAAAAATTAGCTGAACTTGGCGCGTTACCGCAACATCGTCGTAGCTTTGCCCCAGTGGAAAAAGCGCTAGAAAATCGTTAGAATTTTAATCGCAAAATGCTTTTATCTTATTAGGCAGTAAAATATTGATAAAACAAAGGGAGTATTAAAAATACTCCCTTTCCTTTAATCAACTTAACTCTATGGAATGACAGGTAATTAACCTTTCTGTACGTTATATGCTTCCAATGCACGTAAAGAATAAGTATAAGCAGCGCCTGCATTTAATGCGATAGACATTGCTAATGCTGCAGCCACTTCAGCTTCGCTTGCACCAGCTTTTACAGCTTCTTCTGCGTGTACGCTAATGCAGCTTTCGCAACGAGTTGTTACCGCAACGGCTAATGCGATAAGCTCACGAGTTTTAGCGTCAAGCACATTGCCTTCTGCCGCTGCTGCGCCTAATGCTTGGTAAGCTTGTAACATTTTTGGATATTGTTTACCTAACGCACCAAATGATTTTTTAACGTGTGATGTTTCTTCTTTCCAATCTGCAAACATAATGTTCTCCTAAATATATTGAATTAATAACCAACTGGTGTGGCAAATTATAGGCAGATTGGATTATGATACTTGCTTATTTATCTCAATTTTTATCGCTAACATCTCATTATGGATTATTTAGATAAACTCACCCATTTAGCACAAGTGCGTGGGGAAATTAATATTCGCTGTGAATTTCAAGGTGAATGGCAAGTCGCCCATCAAGAAAAAGATGCAGGAAAAGGCGTATTCCATCTTATTGAACAAGGCGAATGCTGGCTTACACTCGGGCAAAAGCAATTTCATTTAAAGGAAGGTGATATCTTTTTTCTTCCCCAAAATCAACCGCACTTTATGCGTCATTCATCCAGCCAGACAAAGGACACATCATTGAAAAAAAGCTGGCAAGGTGCATTTGAATTATATCAAGTAGGGCAAGGCACACCTGATTTAAAAATGTTCTGCGGGGCATTTTATTATCAGCAAGATGCTTTCCTTACAGCTTCTATGCCTGAATATTTGCATCTCAATTTATGCGATACACCGATTCATCCTTTGGTTCAGCTTTTTCTACAAGAAGCACAAAAAAACGATGCAGGTACAAAATCTGTCGTCGATGCACTTTCCAATGTGCTTTTAATTTATATTTTACGCCATGCGATTCAAGAGAACTTAATTACAGGCGGTGTGCTACTCGCGTTGCAAGACAAGCGATTAAATGCGGTGCTGGGTGCGATATTACAACTCCCCCAAGAAGATTGGCGAATTGAGCAATTAGCCGATCTTTCTGCAATGTCTCGTGCAAACTTTATTCGTGTTTTTCAACAACAACTTGGTATGTCGCCAGGGCGTTTTATAACTCAAGTGCGGTTACAATCGGCAGCGTTTTTATTAAAGCAAACCCAACAATCCGTACTTGCTATTGCTTTAGAAGTGGGGTATCAATCGGAGGCGCATTTTAGTAAAGCCTTCAAGAATTACTACCAACTTTCACCAAGCCAATACAGAAAATCTGCTAGCCTATAAATTGGAGAATTTTTGCGCTATAATCGCCAAGTTTTTTGAAAGGCAACGTCTGTTGCCTTTTCTTTTTAAGGAAAAGATATGTTTAACAAAATTTTTTCGTGGTTTGAAAACCGTTTAAATCCTTATCCAGAAGGTAATCCAACAACACCTAAAAAAGGCTTATTGCGCTTTATTTGGTCTAGCATTGAAGGAATGAAAGGCTGGATTCTCTTACTGATATTGCTAACAGTTGGTACTGGTGTAATGGAAGCCATATTATTCCAATTTATGGGAACGCTTGTAGATTGGTTAGGGTCATTCACGCCTGAGACATTATGGCAAGAAAAAGGTTATTTATTAATTGGCATGGCTGCCCTATTACTTGTTAGCATTGCGTGGGGATTTTTAGCCTCTACCGTACGTTTACAAACCTTACAAGGTGTATTTCCAATGCGATTACGTTGGAATTTCCATCGTTTAATGCTTGGACAAAGTTTGAGTTTTTATCAAGATGAATTTGCCGGCAGAGTGTCTGCCAAAGTAATGCAAACCGCTCTGGCTGTTCGTGATACAGTGCTCACACTTGCAGATATGTTTGTATATGTCATCGTATATTTTATTACATCAGGATTAGTTCTCGCAGCATTAGATTCTTGGTTCTTACTGCCATTTATTGCTTGGATTACGATTTTTATTTTTATCCTACGAACCCTCATTCCTAAATTATCAAAAACTGCACAACGACAAGCTGATGCTCGTTCTTTAATGACGGGACGTATTACAGATGCTTATTCCAATATTGCTACAGTAAAATTATTTTCTCACGGCTCGCGCGAGGCCGCTTATGCCAAACGTTCTATGGAAGATTTTATGGTCACAGTCCACGCCCAAATGCGCTTAGCAACATCACTAGATACACTCACTTACGCTACAAATATTCTACTTACGTTAAGTACTGCAATACTTGGTATTATTTTATGGAAAAATGGTCAAGTTGGCGTGGGTGCAATAGCAACGGCAACGGCAATGGCATTACGAGTCAATGGACTGTCTCGTTGGATTATGTGGGAGTCTGCACGTTTGTTTGAGAATATCGGAACCGTAAACGATGGAATGAATACTTTAACCAAACCTCACACTATTGTGGATAAAGCACAAGCATCACCGTTACAGGTGACACAAGGGGAAATTAAGTTTAACGATATTACCTTTGCTTATGATCCGACAAAACCATTACTCCATCATTTCAATCTCACCATCAAACCTGGTGAAAAAGTCGGACTGATCGGCCGTTCTGGTGCAGGAAAATCTACGATTGTGAACTTATTGCTGCGTTTCTATGAAGCACAACAAGGCTCGATTACTATTGATGGGCAAAATGTACTAGGTGTGCAACAAGAAAGCCTACGCCGCCAAATCGGTTTAGTGACTCAAGACACTTCTCTGCTACATCGCTCCGTTCGTGACAATATTATTTATGGACGCCCTAATGCCACAGATGAAGAGATGATTTTAGCTGCTGAACGAGCAGAAGCCGCTGATTTCATTCCATTCCTCACTGATGCTCAAGGCAGAAAAGGCTACGATGCCCATGTGGGTGAACGAGGTGTAAAACTTTCAGGTGGTCAGCGTCAGCGCATTGCTATTGCTCGTGTCATGTTAAAAGATGCACCAATTCTATTGTTAGATGAAGCCACAAGCGCATTAGATTCGGAAGTGGAAGTGGCAATACAAGAAAGTCTCGATAAGATGATGGAAAATAAAACTGTGATTGCCATTGCTCATCGTTTATCCACCATCGCAGCGATGGATCGCCTGATTGTGCTTGATAAAGGACAAATTGTCGAACAAGGTACCCATGCTGAATTACTGGAGCGTAATGGTCTGTACGCTAAACTATGGAATCATCAAAGTGGCGGATTTTTAAGTGAACATGCTGAATAATATTACTTTTCTGGTATAGATAAAATCCCTATAAAAAGGCACACATATAAAAATATGCGTGCCTTTTATTATTATACGTTTAACTAGATTTATAACTTACTTTTTAATACTTTCAATGCTCGCGCACGATGAGAAATTTTTTTCTTCTCAACGGTTTCTAATTCAGCAAATGTGCAACCTTGTTCTGGGCTAAAGAATAAACTGTCATAACCAAAACCATTTTCGCCTTTTTCTTCAAAACCAATCACACCGTGACACTCACCTTCGGCAATAATTGGCGATGGATCCGTTGGATGCTGTAAAAACACGATACAGCTCACAAATTTGGCTTGGCGTTTATCTTGTGCAATATGAGCAAGCTCTGCCAATAATTTCTCACGGTTTTTAGCATCATTGCCCTCTTCACCAGCATAACGTGCAGAATATAGACCAGGTGCGCCATTAAGTGCGGAAACCACCAAGCCAGAATCATCTGCAATAGCAGGTAAACCTGATTTCTCTGAGGCATAGCGCGCTTTTAATAACGCATTCTCAACGAAAGTTAAGCCTGTTTCTTCTGGGCTTTCAATACCTAAATCTGTTTGTGCAATCACTTCAAAACCAAAATCAGATAGGACATCAGCCATTTCTTTCACTTTGCCTTTATTGCCTGTAGCAAGTACGATTTTTTGTTTCATAATTAGTCCTTTTATTGATAATAAGCTGCTGTTAAATCAGCCCAGTTTTGCTCGGTAAATTGAATATTCATTCGTCCAACTTCTTTTTCGAAGGAACGTTTTAAACGATTCAGATTTTGCACTTTCCAAAAATCTCCTGATTTTTCACCGCACTTATCAAAATCGAGTAACCAACATTTTTGCCCTTGTTCAGTTTGTTGAAGCAAAATATTGTGTGCATTCAAGTCTGTATGGCAAATCTGTAAATCATGTAGTTTTCGAATCAAACGACCAATTTGCATCCAAGTTTCTTTTGGCAATGTTTGTGTTTGTAAAAGTGCGGTTAAATTCTGCGCATTTTCGATTTTTTCCATCAAAATATCCGCTTGATAGCAAATACCTAACTTGCCTTTTTGAATACGTGCGGCAATCGGTTTAGGCACAGGCAAACCTGCTTCATACAAACGTTGCAACAAGTGAAACTCAGCAAAACTACGGGTAGTTTCAAGAGCAGAAAAACGATAACGATCTTTGTTTAGTTTAGCCCAAAGCCCACCTCGATAATAATGACGCAACGCACAATTTACGCCAAACCAATCTTCAGTTTGCAAGAAATAAGTGGTGCCTCGACCTTTTGCACTTCCTATCAGTCGGTCTTGTTTTTGCCAAAATTCCGCTTGGAAAAACTCGGTTGCTTGCTCAAAAGTGCGGTCAAAATTAAAGATAAAATATTGGTTATCTTGTTGGAATTGGTACATGGGAATGTTGTTATGAATAGAAAATGGGCTCATTCTACTTTAAAATAGGCGCAAGTTAAATGAGAAAGGAATGTCAATGCCACTTTTTACCGAAGCTCCAAAATCCCTTTGTATTCTCCGATTATCAGCTGTAGGCGATGTCTGTCATGCCTTAGCTGTGGTTCAGCATATTCAAGCATATTATCCCCAAACAGAAATTACTTGGATTGTAGGAAAAAACGAAATGAGTTTGCTTTCAGGTATTCCTAATATCACACTCATTCCTTACAATAAAAAAGCGGGATGGAAAGGTGTTTTATCACTCTGGAAACAACTAAAAAATAAACAGTTTGATGCGCTATTAAATATGCAAACAGCATTTCGCGCATCAATCCTTTCTTTAGGAATTAAAGCCAAATACAAAATTGGATTTGGAGAAAAACGTTCTCGCGAAGGGCAATGGCTATTTGTAAATCGTCGTATCACAGATCCCTCATCGCCCCATGTATTAGATGGATTTATGGCTTTCGCTGAATATATTGGCGTACCGAAATCAGAACCGAAATGGGCATTAGCTATCTCAGAAGATGATTATACATTTGCCGATCAATTTATTGATTTCTCTCGTAAAAATTTATTAATTTCCCCTTGTTCTAGCAAAGCAGAAAAAGATTGGCTAATCGAACGTTATGCAGAAATTGCCAATATAGCCCATCAGAATAATGTCAATGTAATCTTCTGCAGTTCGCCAGCCAAACGTGAATTAGAAATAGTCGAAAAAATTACCGCACTTTGCCATTTCACGCCAACCAATATTGCAGGAAAAACAAACCTAAAACAGCTTACTGCTTTAATTTCTAAGGTTGATCTAGTACTTTCGCCAGACTCTGGCCCTGCCCATATTGCAACAACACAAGGTACACCCGTTATTGGCTTGTATGCCTATCACAATCCTTTGCGTACTGCACCTTATAATAATTTAAATAACGTGGTATCAGTATATGAAGAAAATTCCCAAAAAGAATTTGGCAAACCATCTTCTGAACTACCTTGGGCAACTAAACTAAAAGGGAAAAATTTGATGGCAGAGATTCAAGTCGAACCCGTCATTGAACAAATGAAAAAATTAGGATTATTCTAAAGAAAAAAGCTCAGCTAATGCTGAGCTTTTATTTATCTTGCAATCAAGTTACTAATTGCTTGGTAAATTCTCGCGGCTGAATCGCCAGACAATGCCTTGCCTTTTTCATCAGAAATAACAACGGAGCTTTGTCTGCCATGATCAGAAATTTGCATTTGGTAAGTACCGTTTTCAAGTTCTGGAATTTCAGTTCCCATGCGCAACCAATCTTCTTTGTTTAATGCTGAATATTTTAATTCACGATAACCTTTACCTGCAGTTTCAGATTTGATCGCAAAACCCACTTTAGGTAAAGCTCCACCTAATTTTTCCCATGCTTGACCAAAATTAACATTCATCGCTAATGCAGTTTGGCCATTCAAATCCTGAATAATTTGCGAAGCTACCGCTCCCACAGAAGCACTAGATAAATCTTGTTGCTGTTTGTTGTAAGCAGAAGTTAATGCAGACACAATGCGGTTTAAGCGTTCAGACGTATAACGTTGCTTATCAGATACACTTGGAGTGAAAATCACGCCATCACGACGCATTTGTAAAACAGATACTGCTAGTGCACTCGCATCTTGAGCCATAACTTGTTCTACTTGATATTTGATCTCAGTGCCCGATTTATCACCAATTCTTCCTGTTGGCGCCCAGTCCGTCGTTAAAATCGCACCATTCGTTGTTGATGAAATACCGTCTTCTTTTAATAAGCGTTCAACTTGTTGGAGGTTATACACACTAGCTTGCTGTTGTGGATACACGATCAATGCTCGTTCACCATCGAATTGTGTTAATGAATTTTCAATAATCGCTAATGGTGTTGATGGAGGACGAATATCAATATTTTCTCCCTTTTTCACAGCAATATTAGGCAACGCATAAGTATCGTCTGCTTTTGGTAGCATTACACCACCGCTCGCCAACGGTGAAAATCCAGGGATAGAAGCCTCTGATTTTTGGAAAGAATCATTAGCAGTCTTTAATGCTTCAGGATCAGACGAACAACCAGCCAATACGATAACCGCTGCTAAACTCAACATTATTTTTTTCATATTTGAACCTTAACTAAATTGAAAATTTTATGAATTTTGACCGCACTTCGACAGCCTATAATGCAAAAAGTTTAGGGGTAATGACTTACCCCTGATTTTTATAATAATCCTGCGATTTTCAGTGCTTCTTCTACTTTTGGTTGAACATCTTCGCTTAACACCGTCAATGGCAAACGTAAATGTGCTGACTTAATTAAACCTAAACGATAAGCCGCCCATTTCACAGGGATTGGGTTTGATTCAATAAAGAGATCATGGTGTAAACGCATTAAACGAGCATTAATTTCCTCTGCTTTAGCAAAATCCCCCGCAAGGGCATAGCGACACATATCAGCCATATCTTTTGGCGCTAAGTTATTCGTTACAGAAATCACACCCTCTGCGCCGAGTTTCATTGCATCCAAACTCGTTGCATCATCACCACTTAAAACGATGAAATCCTTACCTGCGAGCTCTTTAATTTTGGTGACACGACTGATATCTCCAGTTGCTTCTTTAATACCAACAATGTTGTTGATTTTCGCTAAACGAGCAACAGTTTCTGGCTTCATATCGCTACCGGTGCGACCTGGTACGTTATAAAGAATTTGCGGTAAATCTGTACATTCAGCAATGGCTTTAAAATGCTGGAAGATTCCTTCTTGGGTTGGTTTATTGTAGTAAGGTACAACGGATAGACAACCCGCAACGCCGCTATCGCGTAATAATTTTGTCATTGTAATTGCTTCACTCGTCGCATTTGCGCCTGCGCCAGCAATCACAGGAATACGCCCCTTGGCAAATTCAACGGTCTTCTCAATAACCTTTACATTTTCTTCAATACTTAATGTTGCTGATTCACCCGTTGTTCCCACAGAAACAAGCGCATTAGAGCCTGCCTCAATGTGATATTCCACCAATTTTTCTAAACAAGCGAAATCTACTTCGCCATAATTATTCATAGGTGTAACAAGTGCAACAATACTGCCTGAAAATAAAGGATTTTGTGCTGACATAGAACCTCCGTTGGTTTTTTAATTTTATTATTTGGTATAGCCCGTTATAGTCGCTAAAATGACTTGAATTTGCAAATATTTTTTCATCAAAGGAGCTTTTTATGAATCCATTATCCGTTGGTAGCCAAGCACCAATTTTTACGTTATTAAATCAGCAAGAACACCCAGTTTCTTTAAATGATTTTCTCGGTAAAAAAGTATTAGTCTATTTTTACCCGAAAGCACTTACGCCTGGCTGTACAACGCAAGCATGCGGATTGCGTGATAGTAAATCAGAATTAGATGAATTAGGTTTAGTTGTACTTGGTATTAGCCCTGATACACCGAAAAAATTAGCTCAGTTTATTGAGAAAAAAAACCTTAATTTCACACTACTTTCCGATCCTGATCACAAAATTGCAGAACAATTTGGCGTATGGGGTGAGAAAAAATTCATGGGGAAAACTTACGATGGTATTCACCGAATTAGTTTTTTAATTGATGAAAACGGAAAAATTATTCACGTATTTGATAAATTCAAAACAACAGAACATCATCAAGTTATCGTTGATTATCTTCGATCCCTATAACCCTTCAAAAATTACCGCACTTTTCTATATAAAGTATAAAGTGCGGTAAAAATTCATTATTTTTTCAGTTCGATATTTACGCGTTATTCCGCCTTTGCTAGAATTTATCCTTGATTGAAATTCATTCTCAATTATATCCCCAAGATATTTCTCAAATAATAAGGACAGAAAAAAATGATGCAGCTTTTTGATTTTTTACAACAGTACAGTGACTACTTTATCATCGGTTTATTATTACTGATGAGCATTATTATGCTAGCCATGGTAATTGAACGTTATATTTTCTTAAGAAAGGTAAACGTCGCACATTATTCCACTATTCACGCATTAGATATCGATTTAAATCGCAATATGACCGTGATTTCTACTATTGGTGCAAACGCACCATATGTTGGCTTGCTTGGTACAGTTATCGGGATTTTATTAACGTTCTATCAAATCGGTCATGGCGGTGGCGAAATCGATACTGGCGTGATTATGATGCACTTATCTTTAGCATTAAAAGCGACGGCATTAGGTATTCTTGTGGCTATTCCATCGATGGTGTTTTATAACGGTTTAGGTCGTAAAGTTGAAGTTAATCGTTTGAAATGGAAAGTGTTAAACGAACAAAAAGATAAGGAATAGTCCGTGAAAAAATTCGATGAAATCAACATTATCCCTTTCATTGATATTATGTTGGTATTACTTGCTGTGGTACTTATCACTGCGTCTTTTATCTCTCAAGGTAAAATTCAAGTTAACGTACCTAAAGCCAGTACAGCTGTTGCATTTAAAGCTGATGAGCTTGCTAAATTATTGACTGTGACAGCGGATAAACAACTCTATTTCAATGATAGACCTATTACGCAAGAAGCCCTAGAAGCAGAAATTGCCCAATGGAATAAAGATCAGAAAGTCACATTAAAAATTGATGCAGAAGCCTCTTTCCAAGACTTTGTTACCATTACAGATATGCTCTCTAAAAATGAGATCAAAAATGTAGCTATTGTTTCTATGAAAGATAAAGGTAAAAGTGCGGGTAAAAATCCTCAAGAATCTGCACCCGCTCAATCTGTGCCAACGACGCCTTAAGGAATAATTATGCAGCAAACAAAACGTTCGCTATTAGGTTTGCTTATTTCTTTGATCGTACACGGCATTATTGTAGGAGTGATCTTATGGAGTTGGAATAAGCCAAGTGATAGCGCCAATAGCGCTCCAGGCGACATATCCACAAGTATTTCTATGGAAATGGTGCAAGGCATGGTGAT
This sequence comes from Haemophilus sp. oral taxon 851 str. F0397, assembly GCF_000242295.1. NCBI lineage: Bacteria > Pseudomonadati > Pseudomonadota > Gammaproteobacteria > Pasteurellales > Pasteurellaceae > Haemophilus > Haemophilus sp. oral taxon 851. Next base: position 114,154 of record NZ_JH591082.1, on the reverse strand, counting down.
GGAAGAACCTGCTCCTGAGCCAGAAAATGTACAAAAAGAGCCAGAACCAGAAAAACAAGAGGTTGTGGAAGATCCAACGGTGAAACCTGAGCCACAAAAAATCAAAGAACCGGAAAAAGAAAAGCCAAAACCAAAAGAAAAACCTAAAGAAAAGCCAAAGGATAAACCGAAAAAAGACGTTAAGCCACAGGAAAAACCAATCAATAAAGATCTACCAAAAGGTGATAAAAATATTGATTCAAGTGCAAACGTGAATGCTAAAGCGACCACAACTGGCGCCACCAATAGCAATGCACAAGTAGCAGGGAGTGGAACAGATACGAGCGAAATGGCAGCTTATCGCTCCGCAATTCGTCGTGAAATTGAACGTCATAAACGTTACCCTACTCGCGCAAAAATGATGCGTAAGCAAGGTAAAGTCAGCGTGTCCTTCAATGTAGGTCCTGATGGCTCACTAAGTGGTGCTCGTGTTACTCAATCATCGGGTGATGAAAGCCTAGATAATGCAGCATTAGAAGCAGTTAACAGCGCAAGACCTGTCGGTGCAAGACCTTCAGGATTCCCTTCAGGGTTAAATGTGCCGATTAGTTTCACGCTTCAATAAAAAAAGTGCGGTTAATTCTCTTTGAGTTTAACCGCACTTTTATTTGGCTAGATTTAATTAAGCTACTCGATTACCTAAGGTACCATCATCAATCGCTTCTTTCGGAGTACCTACCACTTCAGCAATTTTATCCCCGTTCTTAAAAAATACAAATCCACCATTTTCCATTTTTGTCCAATTTTCATCTTTGGTTAATGGAAAGGTTGTAATGATATTCACTTTATCGCCTTCCTTTGCATAATCACTAAAATCAATGACACCATCATCATCAATTCTGTGCGCTTTACCAAAAGGCGCTTGTCGCATGACATAATGTAAATTCGTTGAACAATGGGCTATCATCCATTCGCCATTAGAAAGAATAAAATTAAATGTGCCGTGTTGAGCAAGCTCTTTTGTTACTTTTTGAATAGCCTCAAAAATTTCCATTTCACTCGGTTTTTTACGAAAAGTATTTTTGAGATATTCCGCCATATAACAAAAAGCAGCTTCTGAATCTGTAGAACCTATTGGCTGCAAAAAATGTTCTGTCATGTCTGGTAGGTTTTTCAGATTACCATTATGCGCAAAAACCCAGTTTTGCCCCCAAATTTCACGAATAAATGGGTGAGTATTTTCTATATTCACTTCACCCTGAGTAGCTTTACGAATATGCGCAATGACATTCAAAGACTTGATCTTATATTGCTTAACACAATCAGCGATGGGCGAAAGGCTAGCAGCTTGATTGTCGCGAAAAATACGCACTCCACGCCCTTCAAAAAAAGCGATTCCAAAGCCATCTGAATGACAATCAGTTAAACCAGCACGACGACGAAAACCTTCAAAAGAAAAGACAATATCCGTCGGCGTATTACAATTCATTCCGAGTAATTGACACATAATTTAAATAAGATATAACCTCACAATATGTGAGTGATTTAACACCATTATGAAGGGAATATCAAGAGAGATTCTATGGATTTTTTATGTCCATGTAGGTATTAGATCTCTCCGAAATAATTCTTTTAGCTAACACACTATTTTCTAGAAATCATCACCGATTATTTCTAATAAGAGTTATTCAAAGAAATAGGATTTGAAAATTAAAGTAATAAATATCGATAAAAGAAATGAATCTAAGGAAGTTTAAAGGGTATAGAGAGGGAAAATGGTCCCCCCTACCGGACTTGAACCAGTGACCAAGCGATTATGAGTCGCCTGCTCTAACCGACTGAGCTAAGGGGGGAAAGTGCGGTGATTATAGAGAAATAATCACTTGAAGTCTATAAAAGAAGGGATGATTGATGAAAAATCAATCATCCCTTTTATCATTATTGAAGCACTGAAATATCAGCTACTTGTAAGAACAAGCCTTGTAACGTATTTAAAATCGCTAAGCGGTTTTGGCGTAATGCTGGATCTTCAGCATTTACCATCACGTTATCAAAGAAATTATCTACCGGTGCACGTAAGTTCGCTAATTTATCTAATACTGCCGTGTAATCACCTTGTGCAATAAGCGGTTGTACTTCAGTGCGTAATGCAAGTACAGCTTCAGCAAGGGCTTTTTCTGCTGGTTCTACGCAAGCGGTCAAATTGATCTCGCCGATTGTAGCATCCGCTTTGGCTAAGATGTTACTTACACGTTTATTTGCTGCTGCTAACGCTTCCGCTGAATCTAAAGTGCGGAAGTGTGATACCGCACGTACACGTGCATCAAAATCAGCTGGACGAGTTGGACGACGTGCTAATACCGCTTGAATCACATCCACTGCGATTCCTTCATCTTGATACCATGCACGGAAACGACCGAGCATGAAGTCCACCACATCAGCAACCACGTTTTGATTCGTGAGTTTATCGCCGAAAAGTGCGGCTGATTTTTTCACTAAATCTTCTAAATCTAGCGGTAAGTTTTTCTCAACGATAATACGTAATGCACCTAATGCCGCACGACGTAATGCAAATGGGTCTGCGCTACCTTTTGGTGCTTGTCCGATGCCGAAGATCCCCGTTAAGGTGTCAAATTTATCTGCTAAAGCGACCGCACTTGCAACGAGTGATTTAGGTAATTCATCCCCCGCAAAGCGTGGCATATATTGTTCATTTAATGCCACTGCGACTTCTTCATCTTCACCATCATGACGAGCATAGTGCATACCCATTACGCCTTGCGTATCGGTAAATTCAAACACCATGTTGGTCATTAAATCACATTTTGACAGTAAGCCGGCACGTTTTGCTTTTGCTTCGTCTGCACCGATTTGTTTTGCAATTTCGCCTGCAAGTTGTTCGATACGATCAGTTTTGTCTTTTAATGTACCGAGTTGTTGTTGGAACAACACAGTTTCTAAGCGAGGTAAACGATCAACGAGTTTTTGTTTCAAGTCAGTTTTGAAAAAGAATTCCGCATCGGTTAAACGTGGGCGAACTACTTTTTCGTTCCCTTCGATAATCGCGGTTGGATCTTCTGGGTTGATGTTCGAGACAAAAATAAAGTGCGGTAATAATTTGCCGTCTTTGTCATAAATCGGGAAATATTTTTGGTCGCCTTTCATGGTGTAAACCAATGCTTCCGCTGGCACCGCTAAGAAACGCTCTTCAAATTTTGCCGCTAAAACGTTTGGATATTCCACCAATGAGGTCACTTCTTCAAGCAAGCTTTCTTCAATATCAGCCACGCCGCCAAGTGCGGTCGCTTTTGCTTGCGATTTTGCCAAAATTTCTGCTTTACGCTCGTTGAAGTCGGCTACCACAGAACCTTTCTCACGCAATAATTGCGGATATTGGTCAGCATGTTGAATTTCAAATTCTTTCTCGCCTAAGAAACGGTGACCGCGAATAGTTCGCTCACTTGCCACACCTAAAATTTCACCTTCAATTAACTCGTCACCCAATAACATAGTCACAGTGTGAACCGGACGGATAAATTGCACGGTTTTATCTGCCCAACGCATTGGTTTGGGAATTGGCAATTTTGCTAAGGCATTAGCCACAATGTCGTTAAGTAAGTTTTTGGTCGGTTGACCTTCAATTTTTGCACGGTGAACAAGCCATTCGCCTTTATCAGTCGCAATGCGTTCTGCTTGATCAACGGTAATCCCACAACCGCGTGCCCAACCTTCTGCCGCTTTAGTTGGTTTACCTTCAGCGTCAAAAGCGGCTGACACTGCTGGCCCGCGTTTTTCAATTTCTTTGCTTGGCTGTTGTGTGGCTAAGTTTAACACTTTCACCGCTAAACGACGTGGCGCCGCAAACCATTCGATTTTATCGAAGGTTAAACCCGCTTGGTTTAATTCCGCTTCAACGTTATTCGCAAAAGAGGTCGCTAATGTTTTGAGAGCTTTAGGTGGTAGCTCTTCTGTGCCGATTTCTACTAGGAAGTTTTGGGTTGTCATTGTTTATCTCTTTACAATTATTTAATTATTTCAATTAATTTACTCTGGAGAACGCCGCTTTTACCTGTTTTTTCATCTGATATGATTATATTCATAGTAACGCCAAATCCATCAACATTAGGATCTATTTTTATGTAGTTGTTACTATTAGGTAAAACACTAAAATTTTTCTTTATACTTTTTTCTTCAGTATACGATTCTATAAAATGCTCACCAGGAGAAACATTTACTACAAAATAAGTTTTGCCATGGCTTGTTGCGATTTCTTTATTATCAATAAAAATTTTTGCACCATAGAAAGGTCCTACTGATTTATCTCTGTAAACATAAAGATTAGCAGTATTATTGGATGGTACTTGAAACTCTTTTGCTTGAATATCCTCTTTATCACTAGCATATTGAGATAAAGGAAACGGTGTTGCACATCCCCCTGCTAATATAATACTTGATATTAATATTAATTTTTTCATAAAAATCCTCTTTTAGAAGAAGATATAAATCAGTCACTTATAGACTATTTTATCCAATTTTACTTCTTACCGTTCTTAATACTCTCCCTCAACACCTGTTGAAAACGCTCATAATCACAAAAGCCATGTTCATCTTTCTCACAACCTTTGAGGGTTAATGCTGTTTGGTTTGGTGGTGTTGCTAAACTTAGCGGCGTGATGTTAATCAGTTGTTCTGTGGTTTGATACACATAATCCAACTTAAATTTGAGTTTGCCACTTGGTTTGTGTTTCCACACTTCAAATAGTAACTTGCCTCCGATTGGGATATTTTCTAATGAATCATTCAATTCATAAGGCTCAACACCTAGTGCCGCAAGCAGAGCGACGATATTAGAATCGTGTCCAACCAATAAGTTAATTTTGTTTTCACTATTTAGCTGTTGCTGAATAAATGCCAATAACGGATATGATGCATTTTGTGCTAACGTTTCGTTGTTTTTAAATAAAGTGCGGTAATATTCGTTTTTAATTTCATTAATTGCACGCCATTTGTCTTGGCTATTCACACGACCGTTTGCGATTTCTGAATCAGGCTTACCCACATAATGTGCGAGCAATAACGCACTGACAATTTTCTTTCCGGTGCTGATAGAACCCGTAATTTTTACCGACTTACCGTCTTTAATACTGTATTCACCGACTTTTCCACCTAAATCACATTCGCCTTTTTGTAAGCAGTTTGGTGAATTTTTATAATCGATAATTTCACTTAATAACGCATAATTCGGTGCTAATTTTTGCTGTAAAGCGGTTAAATCAACGTTATTTTTTGCAGATTCAATCAAGGCTTTACTTGGATTGTGCGCCTGTGTATTAAAAATCGGATCTTTTTCTGAACCAATTTTACCGTGATGTTGCAATTGAACATTACAGCCCGCAAATGCACCAGAAACAATCGCCTGACCTGTTGCAATGGTGCGTTGCACTCCATTGGCATAAGCGAAAATACCTTCGCCCGATGCACAACGTTCTGTTGTTAATAACCCTTTATCTGAAAGCCATTGACCTAAATACTGTCCGAAATAGGTTTCTAGCACCGTCCCTTTGGCAGTGAGGTAGCCTGATGGCACATTCCATTTTGCCCATTCATAAGGGGAGTAATTCGCCATTTCTTGCGGATCTTTTTCCACTGGTGAACGCAATCCGTGTCGGCTGAAAATCAATACTTTCTCTAATTCATAATCAGAACTTGAGGAAGTTTGACCATTTTCTGTTGCCAACACGCTAGTTGCTAAAGCTGAGCCGAGCAAAAGTGCGGTGAATTTTAGGGTTATTTTTTTCATATTCGAGACCTAATTATTTAATGTTGAAATTGAGCTATAAAAATTCAAGGCATATTTGGTGCCGTAAGCTAACACCATAAATACTGCAACAATATTGACTACCGCAAAAAAGATTAGTTGTTTACTGTTGCTCTCCACCCAGAGCATTTTAAATAATGCGAGCGTACCAATATTTTCATCAAGTTCGCTCTCTCCGCTTAGTGTTCTTAAGGTTTTCAGCATCTCGCGTACAAAAGCGACAGTATTTATTGCCATGACGCTGAGTGCAATAAATCCTGAAGTCAAACTTAAAAACAGCACTAGCACATTACTCCACGCCCAATGTGTCCAATTCAGCTCAGAATACATAAATAACGCCAGTGATAAAAACAACACAGCGGGTGTTAAATTTCGCAAAAACATTAAATAGTCATCACCAATTCTAAATAAAAATTGCAAAAAACTGACTTTCTTCATTACTTACGAATTTTCCAACTTTTCTTGGTTTTCATTAAACGCACTTTGCCATCTTTGGAGACATATCCGTCTTTTACCACATATAAAATCGTATTTTCAGGTAAATCAGAAGCAAACACTTCAACCTGTTGCTTATCTTCCGAAAGAATGCCATAAACCGCTTGGGTTTTATTCGCAGGATCGTCTAGCTTAATATCCGCCACATCAAACACTTGTACACAGGCTTTTTTCAAATAAGAATAAGACTGTCCCGCACTTGGTAAGCAACCGTGAGCATCTGTTTCACTGCCCACAGTTGGCATTTCAGCTTGTGGTTGCGCATTGCTACAAGCGGTCAAAATCATCGCTGAAGTTGCAAGAGCTAACGTTTTTTTTATCACTTTAGAAAATCTCTTTTAATTTGGATTCATCTAAAACAACATCGCCATTTAGTAATAACAACGCAGGAATACCTAAATAGCCATTTGCTTTCGAATTATCAAATTCTGCATTGCTATCGCGTAAACGAATGAATTGTTTGAGATTAGGTAATGAAGTCATAATTTCTACTTCATCGTAATCCACGCCTAAGCGATCCAACTCCGCGACAAATGGTGCGGTATCTGGGCATGTTTCTGCATAAAAAAGAATGGGTTTGCTCATTTTGCTCTCCTGAAGTGCGGTCAAATTTCACCGCACTTTTGTGAATTTGTTTAAGCCTTATTTTTTACAACCAGGGAAACCTAAGGCTTCACGGCTTGCATAATAGGCTTCCGCCACCCCTTTGGTTAAGGCACGAATGCGTAAAATATAGCGTTGGCGTTCGGTGACCGAAATTGCTTTACGTGCATCTAACAAGTTGAAGCTGTGTGCTGCTTTCAAAATACGCTCATAAGCTGGCAATGGTAACGGTTTTTCTAAGGCTAATAACTCTTGTGCCTCTTTTTCGTATTGATCGAAGCAGTAGAATAAGAAATCTGTGTTTGCGTGTTCAAAGTTATAGGTTGATTGCTCAACTTCATTTTGATGGAAAACATCGCCATAAGTGGTTTTGCCTAATGGGCCGTCAGACCAAACTAGGTCATACACAGAATCTACGCCTTGAATGTACATGGCCAAACGCTCTAAACCGTAAGTCACCTCGCCCGTTACAGGTTTACATTCTAAGCCGCCCACTTGTTGGAAATAGGTAAATTGGGTCACTTCCATCCCGTTTAACCATACTTCCCAGCCTAAGCCCCATGCACCTAAGGTTGGATTTTCCCAGTTATCTTCTACGAAACGAATGTCGTTTTTAGTTGGATCGAAGCCAAGCATTTCAAGCGAGCCTAAATAAAGTTCTTGAATGTTATCTGGAGAAGGTTTGATTACTACTTGGAATTGGTAGTAGTGTTGTAAACGGTTTGGGTTTTCGCCATAGCGACCATCGGTCGGACGACGTGAAGGTTGCACATAAGCAAATGCCATCGGCTCAGGGCCTAAGGCACGTAATGCGGTCATTGGGTGAGAGGTACCTGCGCCCACTTCCATATCAAAAGGTTGCACAATGGTGCAGCCTTGGTTTGCCCAATATTCTTGCAGGGCTAAAATCATACCTTGGAATGTTTTTACGTTAAATTTTGTGCTCATAATCGTTGATCTAATGTGATTAAAAATGCCCGCATTATACTTGAAAGCGCAAAGCGGATAAAGGTGAAAAAGTGCAGTCAAAAAACGAATTTTTTTACAAAATGAACAGAATTTTTAAAGTAAATGAAAATTCTCAACTAGGAAATGAATGTCTATTGTGACAAAATAGCGCACTTTTTAAAAAGAGGAACCAACTTAATGAAAACTAACTTAATTACTACCGCACTTTTATTGAGTGCATCGGCTTTTGTACAAGCTGAAACTAAAACCGAGCTTGAGCCGATCAATGTGTATTCAGCATCCGCAACCCCTATCAGCCTTCACCAAACAGCGTCGTCTGTTACCGTATTAACAGAAAAAGATTTTGCAGCACGTAATGCAACTTATGTAAGTGATGTATTAAAAACTGTGCCGGGTGTGGCAATGGGGGCAACTGGAGGCCGTGGTGCGGTAACTAGTTTATTCTTGCGAGGAGCAGAATCCAACCATACTGTGGTAGTGATTGATGGTGTAAAAATGAATCCTGTAAATGATGGTTTTGATTTTGGGGGATTAACACTAAGCAATATTGAACGAATTGAAGTATTACGTGGTGAACAATCTGCGTTATGGGGAAGCGATGCGATTGGTGGTGTAGTTTACATCACAACCAAAAGCGGCCTATATAAAGAAAAACCGTTAAACATTGATTTTGATTTAGGATTGGGGTCTCACCGTACACGTGATGCATCAGCTACTATTTCAGGCTACCAAGGAGGCTTCTATTACGCACTCCATGGAGATAGTCATCGCACGGCTGGCATTTCTGTATTAAGTAAAGATAAATTCAATTATAAAGCTTTAGACGGTACATCAATTCCAACAGGTGGAGCAATTGAGCGTGATGGATTCCATCGCGACAATGGTTCATTGCGTTTAGGCTATGATGATAATAATAAAGGTGTGGAAGTCTTAGCATCACACTCTTCACAAACAACCAAGAATGATACGTCATTATTAAGTGAAGCTACGGATAAAGACTTTTTCCGTACACGTGAAAGCACATTAAAATTAAGTGGTTATACCGGCAATGATCAAGATCTATTTAAGCATAAAGCTAGTGTTAGTCATATCAAAAATGATTATGATTATGTAAGTACATCCCCATATACTCGTGATTGGAAAAAACTCAATGCAAATTATCAACTTGATATTAACTTTGATCGTGAAGGTTATTTAAAACAAGGTATAAGTGTATTAGGTGAATATCAAAAATCACATTATGAAGCTCAATCTTCTTATTCAACATTCAAAGAACAAAAATTAATTGAAAAAAGCATTGCCACAGAATACCGTTTATTTACTGAAGATGACCACAGTCTTTCTTTAAGTGGGCGTTTTACTGATAACAAGCAATTTAAAAATACTTTTACAGGACGATTAGCTGGTGCTTATCGTTTATCACCAAACTTTAAAGTACATACAAGTTTGGGCACAGCGGTGCATAATCCAACCTTTACTGAATTATATGGTTATTCTGCAACTTGGTTAGGTAATCTTTCTCTTAAACCTGAAAAAAGTCGTGGCGGTGAGTTAGGTTTGCTGATGGTAACAAACGACAAACAGCATACTTTTGATGTAACTTACTTTGCTCGCATTATAGATAATTTTATCGGTTCTGAACCTGTCTCTGCGGGTATTAGTCGTGCAGTGAATGTAAAAGGTAAAACTAAAGTAAATGGTGTTGAAATTACATATAGAGGCAAAATTACCAAAGATTTAACCAGCTATGCGAACTATACTTATACTCATATTAAAAATGGTGAAATAAAACGCGGTGCAGAAGGTTTATCTTTAGATCGCCGTCCTAAACATACCGCAAATGTAGGGTTAGCATATCAAATCACTGAAAAACTAGGTTCTGATGTAAACATCTCGTACGTAGGTAAACGTCTTGATACCTATTGGGGCACATGGCCATCAAAACGAGTTGAAATGCCATCTTACACTTTGGTAAATTTAGGTGTGAATTATCAATTAATTCCAAATCTAAACATATATGCGAACTTGAACAACGTATTTAATAAAAAATACGAAAATGCTATCGAATATGGTCAAGACGGACGTAATGTTTACGTTGGGTTAAAAGGATCATTCTAATTATTACCCACTAACAAGGGCGTGCTTAGCACGCCTTTTTACATTATTGATGGCGTAGCGTATCATTATCTATATGCAAAAAACTCGCTTAATTTTAACCGCACTTTTCTTGCCCTTGACTTCACATGCGTCGGAGCAATTTGTCTCGCTCACGCTTTGTAGCGATCGTCTTTTGTCGGAAATTGCGCGTCCTGAGCAAATTGCCGCACAGTCGCCTTATTCTAAAAATCCCTTGATGATGTTGGATAAACTCAATGTGGATAAGCCAACACTTGAGCCACAACTCACCGCATTATTGCCCTATCTCGATAAAACGTTTCTGATCAATGAAACCTTTTATCCACAACTTGTAGCAGATTTAAAAAAACTCGGGGCAAAAGTTGAGCCAATTAATGACACGCCACAAACGGCAGAAGAATTATTTGGGCTAATATTGCACTTGGGCAAACTCACGAGTAACGAAACGCATACGAAATCTTTAATCGATAAACTTAAATTACAAGATTCTCGCCTCAATCTATCACTCACTGACACATTAATACTTTCAGATACAGGCATTGTAGAAAATTATACGCCACAGTATCCCACTTTACTTAACTTACTAGGCTTAACCCCGCTAAAAATACCGCTTACGGCACAAAATTTTTCTCTCGAAAAAGTGTTACGAGCTGAACCCAACGTGTTGATTGAAATCAGCGACCAACAAAGTTATAACGAGCAAGCGGAATTGCTTAAACATCCGCTTTTGCAAAATCTTTTTAAAAATCGACCGCACTTTCGTATTCCAATGAAATATACTTATTGCTTTGATCACGGCGTGTGGCAAGGGGCAGAGAAGATTTATCAACAGTTAAAATGATATTTGGATTACATAGGAAATTGATCATTGACCAAAACACTAAAATTAAATACCGCACTTTTCTTAGCATTGCTGTTGATTAGCGGGTTTGCGATTTATCATCAGCTCGGCGATTTTGCTCATCTCAAAAATGCCGATGGTGTGCTCACGGATATGCGCTCACTCGTATTGCTTGATATTCGCCTACCGCGCCTCGGATTAGCCATTTTAACTGGCGCAAGTCTTGCTTTAGCAGGCAATGCAATGCAGGGGATATTTCAAAATCCACTAGCAAGTCCTGGATTATTGGGAAGTAGTGCCGGTGCAACCACCACCAGTGTCTTTTTGCTCTATTATTTTTCCGTGCCGTTAAGTCTGTTGCTTATTGGCGGCGTGGCTGGTGCGTTATCTAGTTTTTTATTGGTTTATTTGATCGCTAAAAATCATGGCACAACAGCGATGATTTTAAGTGGTTTAGCCGTCAATATGTTGCTCTCTGCTGCCGTCGCATTGCTACTTTCAAACGCAGAAAGCCCGTGGGCGTTAGCTGAACTCTACCGTTGGCTACAAGGTTCTCTCGTGTGGGCAAAACTTGATACGCTACTCATTTCATTTCCAATCGTATTATTGGGATTGTTCTGTTTATATCGTGAACGCCGCTATATTGACTTGCTCACTTTCGGTGAAGAAACCGCAAGCACAATGGGCGTGAATCCTAAACGTAGCTTTTTCGTCACGACCTTTGGCGTAGCATTATTAGTGGGTGCAACGATTCCGCAAACAGGCACTATCGGTTTTATTGGCTTAATCGCACCGCACTTTGCTCGCCTATTGCTAAAAAAACGACCTTCACAACTTTACATCACCAGTGCATTACTTGGCGCATTATTGCTACTTGTTGCGGATCTTTGCGTGCAATATATTCCAATCTTCTCACATATTTATATTGGCACGCTCATCGCAATCATTAGTGCACCTTGCTTAATTTGGATTTTAATTACGGAGCAACGCAAGTTGGCAAGATAATGATTAGAATCGAAAATCTTTCCCAGCCTTATGGCTTAAACAACATCAGCTGCACGCTTCGTAAAGGAAAACTTATCGGCATTATGGGCGCAAACGGTGCGGGCAAATCAACTTTACTCAAAACGATTGCAGGAATTTTACCTATTACAAAAGGTGAAATTTATTTTGGGAATAACCCGTTAAGCAAAATGAGTACAACTGAAAAAAGCCAGCAACTCGCTTATCTTGCGCAAGATACCAATATCCATTGGGATTTATCGGTTTATGATGTCATAGCTCTCGGCTTAAATTCCCCCTTATCATCGGCAAAAGAGCGGTCAAAAATCACGGAGATTTCAAAAAAATTTTCGATAGCACATTTGCTTAATAAATCCTTTCAGAAACTATCAGGCGGAGAAAAAGCCCGTGTACAACTTGCTCGTTGTTGTATCAAAAATGCGCCGCTATTGCTTGCCGATGAACCAATCGCACCACTCGATCCCTATTATCAAATAGATATGATGGAACAATTAAAATCGCTTACGCCACAGCATACTTGCGTTGTAGCGATCCATCATTTATCCCTTGCATATAAATACTGTGATGAAGTGATTTTGCTCGACAAAGGCAAAATCATTGCGACAGGCAAAACACAAGCGGTGCTAAATTCAGCAAATCTTGCAAAAGCCTTTGATATAAGCGTGAAATTTGATGTAGAAAGAAGAGAGATTTATGGAATAGAGAAATTGGAAAACTAATTCCAATTTCTCATTTCGGTGAAAGTAAAAGTTATTTTCGAGAAAAATCAACCGCCCTTACAAATCAACCAAGGAACTTGCTTGCCTTGTTGATTCTTGTAGTAAATTGAACTTTGAGATCGCGCGATTAAATCCACATAACTTCCTTGAATCGGATCATACGAACGATAAACCACTTCAAATTTTGTACCGCGCGCATTCAGTGTCAGCGTGTATGAATGATCAAAAGGCAAAGCTTTGCCATTATCTAACTGGAAATAAAACCCGAAGTTATCTTTCATACGGCTTTCACGCGACAGAGGGAAATAAGTCGTTAAATGAGAAATCCCCCCAGTTTCTTTATTATTACAACGATAATGATATGGCTTGTAATTAACAGAATTATTTAACTCAGCTTGGCTAATATTATCCTTTAAAAATCGAGATTTAACCGTCTTCTTCGGCTGATGTGTTGTGGTACAAGCAAATAAACTCACAAGGACACCCACAAACAACGCCATCTTTAATTTATTCATAAATACAAAATTCCGAGAAATAAGAAAGCGCGTATGATAACGGAAATTGGGGATTGTGCAACTAGGCTTTAAAGTTAATAACAAACGGAAGTAAATGAAATTATGGTGGATTGGTTGTTACAGCAAATACAAAAATGCTGAAAATTTTCACCGCACTTTTAGTAATTAACATTTATGCTGGTGCGCATTTCCTAACGCTAGCCAAAGAAAGTAAATAAAGTGCGGTGAATTTTTGAGATGTTTTTAATTGAAATTAGACACACGCTAGGAAGCGTGCACCAACAGATTGTGCTAATAAGGAAAGATAGCGACAGCGTCCTAGCTGGTGCTGTTTAATAAAATCATTGCGAATTTTACTCATAAGCTGTTTTCGGAACCAATATTCAAAATCCTTAGGATTTTCTGACCACACTTTTAGTTGATAGGCACAAGCGAGGACGCTTGCGCCATCAGATGGATATTTACTATCTAGATTCTAAAGCAATCGATTTAGTTTCCTCATCTAATTTTGCTAATTCATCATCCCAATACTCGTTTTCTGATAACAAATTCTTTATATTAGTATAATCTATATTTGAATGTAGCGCATGAGAACAAAATGCAGAAAACTCTCCACTTTTACTACAAGCAGTCAATAGAGAATGTAATCGATTTCTTTGATCTAATAAATCAGTAGTATCCTTTATATACCCTAACTTTTCATGAACCTCATTGCATAATTTAAACCTTGGTATGCAAAGTCTATCGTTGTCATTCAAGTTTAGCCGCTTAATTGTTATTTTTCCCATCTCAGTTTTTGGATAAAGACGCAAACCTTGAGTTGAAAGATGCTCTTTAGGAAGATCATTATAAGGGTTAATTATAGGGATGTTTACAGTATCATGATTACCTTTATGCGTGTTACAACGCACACAGGCTGGCAATAAATTTTCCCAAACAACGACTTCCAGTGGGTAAAGCGATTTAGGATGAAAATGCTCTATTTGGCTATAGGAATCTGTTTCTTGAAGTATACATTCACAATAAGCACATTTTTTGTTTGATGATTTTAATAAAGGTTCTTTTATTTCTGCTTTATTCCATACTGCCTTTTTAGTGTCTAATTGATACTTATTTGTAAGCTCTTGTACTTTTTTATCTGTTAAATAATCAGGTTTAGGTAGCTGTTGTAATGGTATCATTTTATTCTCCAGTTAATGCTTTTAACTGAAATCTAAATAATGCAAGCTCAGTACTTTGAGGATGTAATTTACGTTCTAACTCTTCAAAAATAATTTTAGCATTTTCAAAGTTTTCCTCATCTAATGCTGAATTAAACTTAGATAAAGTTGATTTGAACCAATCTGTTCTTAAATCACTCATTCCCATAACATCTGTAAGAATTTCTTCTATACTCCATCCACTAAAGCCATTACGTGCACTTTCTAAATCTTTCTTATTAAGAATACCATTAATACCTTCTAAGGCTATTACCTGATTATGTTCCGCAGTTTGAATTACGTGAGGGCTATGAGTTGTAACAATAAATTGTGTATTAGGGAAGGCTCTTTTCAGAACATTACAAATTTTATTTTGCCATTCAGGATGTAAATGTAATTCTATTTCATCAATTATAATTACCCCATTGAAGTTTTTAGCTTCTATATCGGGGAAACGAATTTGGATTTCTCTTATAACTCCCCACATAATGAATAGGCAACTCTTAAAGCCAGATGATAAGTATTCATAAGGAATTTCACCTGTTGGAGAATTAATATAGATTTCCATATCTTGTTTAAGTGAAGAAAAACTATAATTAGAATTTAGTAATGTAATAAACTCCTTTGCATATTCTATATTTTTCTTATTAACATCTGTAGCATATTCCTGTTTTGAAAGTAATTCATTTCTGATAAACCAATCTTTTAAATTATTTCTAGAAACACCATTTAGGTTACTCTTGGTGTGCTCATTTATATCATCATGTATTTTTAATGAATCTATTCGTTGATATGAGAAAAACCTATCTACCTTGAAATACATTAAAAAATTTAAGTAATTTTCCCAAAATCTATAAAGAGTACTGTAATTTTTATTGTTGTAATTACTTTCTCTGGGATAGAAAGCATCTACTATATATTCTATTTTTTTAAATTCCTCATTTATATCAGTCATATTTAATTTAATTAGACCACTATTAGAATCAGCCTTTTTCTTTAGTTCATTTTGAGAATAGGTTGTAAAACATGCTGCTATTGATTCGATAATATTGGTTTTGCCAATACCATTTACCCCACAAATTATATTCAAATAAGGATTCAAGTTTTCCAACTTAAGAGATGATATACCACCAACATCTTGTATTGCTAAAGATTCAATTTTCATTTTTAGTTATTCCTTCATATTTTAGTTAGAAATTCTGAACTAGATAGCCTACTTCATCGCCACACCCAACCACTTCATCATCTCTCTCTCATCCCAACCTTTACGTTTGGCATAATCTTGAGCTTGGTCTTCATCAATACGACCTAAAGTGAAATAGTTGCTAGCGGGGTGGGTGAAGTACCAACCGCAGACGGAAGCCGCCGGCCACATGGCGTAGCTTTCAGTGAGCTTCATGCCGATGCGTTGTTCTACTTCTAATAAATCCCAAATCAAGGCTTTTTCGGTATGTTCAGGGCAGCTTGGATAGCCCGGAGCAGGGCGGATGCCCACATAGTTTTCATTGATTAACCCTTGGTTATCAAATTCCTCTTGCGTGTAGCCCCAAATGCGGGTACGAAGCTCAAAGTGCAGGTATTCAGCCATGGCTTCAGCGAGGCGGTCGCCTACGGCTTGCAGCAAGATGGCGTTGTAGTCATCGCCTGCAGCTTTGTAGCCTTCCACTAAATCCATTTCTTCAATACCAGCGCACACGGCAAACATGCCGAACCAGTCTTTTTTACCGCTTTCGCGATCGGCGACAAAGTCGCTTAAGCAGAAGTTAAATGGGCTTTTGCTGTTTTTGCCACGTTCCGTTTGTTGGCGTAAGCCGTAAGCGGTGCCAATGGATTGTGTGCGTTCTTCATCAGAGAAAAGCACCACATCGTCGCCCACACGTTCTGCAGGGAAAATACCTAAAATACCGCTCGGATTGAGCTTGTGGTTTTGCTCTAATTCATCTAATACCACTTGTGCATCATTCCATACTTTACGTGCTTCTTCGCCGCCTTCCGGATAATCAAAGGCATCCGGATAGCCGCCCATCAACCCCCAAATGCGGAAGAATGGCGACCAGTCGATAAATTTACGTAACTCGGCAATCGGCACGTTTTTGAATTCCACAATGCCCGTTTGGTTTGGCGTTGGTGGCACATAATCCGCCCATTCTCCACTAAAGCCGTCGAAACGGTTGGCACGAGCGTCTTCAATGCTGAGTTGTTTACGCAGAGGTTTGCGATTGGCAAAAGATTGTTGGATTTTCTCGTAATCCTTTTTGAACTGTTCCCACAATGCAGCACACCCTTCCGGGTTCATCAATGTGGCACACACTGTTACCGCACGTGAGGCATTGGATGTATAGAACACACCATGTTGCTTGTATTTTGGATAAAGTTTAATCGCAGTATGTTCTTTGGAGGTAGTTGCGCCGCCAATTAAAACAGGCAAGTTCAGACCTAAACGCGTCATTTCACCGAGGAAGTATTCCATTTCATCAAGGGATGGCGTAATCAAACCGCTCAAGCCGATAATGTCGGCTTTTTCATCAATCGCCGTTTGAATGATCTTGTCCGCCGGCACCATGACGCCTAAGTCAATCACTTCAAAGTTATTACATTGCAACACCACGCTCACAATGTTTTTGCCGATGTCATGCACGTCGCCTTTTACGGTAGCGATTACCACTTTACCGTTGCTAGAGCCTTTTTGTTTGGTGGAGTTGATAAATGGCTCTAAATACGCCACCGATTGTTTCATTACGCGTGCCGATTTCACCACTTGCGGGAGGAACATTTTGCCGTCGCCGAACAAATCACCCACCACGTCCATGCCCGCCATAAGTGGACCTTCAATTACCTCTAACGGCGTTGGTAATTTTTGGCGCGCCTCTTCGGTGTCTTCGATGATGTGCGTGGTTATGCCTTTCACTAGAGCGTGTTTTAAGCGTTCTTCTACCGGCCACGTACGCCATTCGGCCACAGAATCCACTGCACTTTCATCGTTGCCTTGGTTGCGATATTTTTCCGCAATATCTAATAAACGCTCTGTGCCATCCGGCGTGCGGTTTAAGACGGCATCTTCGATTACATTACGTAATTCAGGATCAAGATCATCGTAAATCGCGAGCTGTCCTGCGTTCACGATTCCCATATCCATGCCTTGTTTGATGGCATGATATAGGAACACTGCGTGAATCGCCTCACGCATGACATTATTTCCACGGAAAGAGAAGGACACGTTTGACACACCGCCTGAAATTTTTGCATGTGGTAAAGAGCGTTTAATACGACCTGTGGCGTTAATGAAATCTACGCCATAGTTGTTGTGTTCTTCAATCCCCGTACCAATGGCGAAAATGTTCGGGTCAAAAATAATGTCTTCTGGCGGGAAGCCTACTTGGTTGACTAAGATGTTATAAGCACGGGTACAGATTTCGACTTTACGCTCTTCGGTATCAGCTTGCCCGACTTCATCAAATGCCATCACCACAACGGCTGCACCGTATTTACGCACCAATTTAGCCTGATGAATAAATTTTTCCTCGCCCTCTTTTAAGGAAATAGAGTTCACAATCGGTTTACCTTGTACCGACTGCAAACCTGCCTCAATCACTTCCCATTTGGAGGAGTCGATCATCACCGGCACTTTTGCCGCATCGGGTTCCGTCGCCATAATGTTGAGGAAACGGGTCATGCATTTTTTGCCGTCGAGCAAGGCTTCATCCATGTTCACGTCGATGACTTGCGCGCCGTTTTCTACTTGATCGATAGCAATTTCAATGGCTTCGGCAAATTTGTCTTCTTTAATTAAACGTTTGAATTTCGCCGAGCCTGTCACGTTATTGCGTTCGCCGACGTTCACGAACAGGCTTTCATCGTCAATATTGAGTGGTTCTAAACCAGACAAACGCATTGCAGTTTTGATTTGTGGCAATTTCCGTGGTGGAATATTTTCTACCGCCTCAGCAAAGGCTTTGATGTGTTCCGGTGTGGTACCACAACAACCGCCAATAATGTTCACAAAACCACTTTCCGCCCATTCTTTAAGGTGTGCCGCCATGTCTTCCGCACCGAGATCATAGCCGCCGAAGGCATTCGGCAAGCCCGCGTTCGGGTGTACGGAAACGTAGGTTTCGCTAATTTTTGAAAGCTGTTCTACATATTGGCGTAATTCTTTTGGACCTAACGCACAGTTCAAACCGAAAGTGAGCGGTTTTGCGTGACGAAGCGAGTTGTAGAAGGCTTCAGTGGTCTGCCCAGAAAGAGTTCGCCCTGAGGCATCAGTAATGGTGCCGGAAATCATGATTGGCAATTCCATGCCTAATTCTTCAAATACACTTTCAATGGCAAAAACGGCTGCTTTAGCGTTAAGCGTATCAAAAATGGTTTCGATCATAATTAAATCCGCACCACCTTCGATTAAGCCTTTTGTTGCTTGGGCATAAGCATCCACCAACTCCATAAAAGTAACATTGCGGAAACCAGGATCATTAACATCGGGTGAAATGGAGGCTGTACGGTTTGTTGGCCCTAACACGCCCGCGACAAAGCGAGGTTTTTCTGGCGTGCTATATTTATCTGCTGCCAAACGAGCTAATTTTGCGCCAACAAAATTGAGTTCATAAGCGATAGATTGCAAATCGTAATCCGCTTGAGCAATCGTAGTTGAACTAAAAGTATTGGTTTCAATAATATCGGCACCCGCTGCTAAATATTTCTCATGAATAGCGGAAATTAGCAGTGGCTGAGTCAATGTCAGTAAATCATTATTACCGCGTAAATCAACCGCACTTTCCTTAAACTTCTCGCCTCTAAAATCGGCTTCTGTCAGTTTATATTTTTGGATCATCGTCCCCATTGCACCGTCTAAAATGAGAATACGATTTTCTAGAGCTTGTTTAAGTTGAGCGGTTTTATTCACCATAATTATTTTGTTCCGTAAATCTTAATAAATAACTAAGGAATAATAGGTGTAAGGGCTAGGGGTGTCAAATGTTAGAAGGAAAGTGCGGTGGAAAATAAAATACTTTTTATATAAGAAAAATAAAAAGTTTATGCAAAACGGTTGAATTATTACTCAAAAATCCGTTAGCATATTGGCGTATTAGTTTATCTAATATGTTAAGTTTAACTATTATTAACTAGAGGATCTCTTCATGAAGAAACTTATCGCAGTTGCGGTGCTTTCTGCATGTGGCTCGTTAGCTCATGCAAACACCAATATTCCAAACTACAATACAGACGCCCATCTTTACGAATTCACACAAACCTACGATTTAGTTGTGCCAAAAGGCTCGCAAGGAAAAACCAATTTATGGGTCCCATTGCCATTTAATGGAGAATACCAACAAGTGAAATCGATTCACTTTGAAGGTAATTACATGAATGCCTATGTAACAGAAAACAACAAATACGGTGCGAAAACCTTATTTGCCACTTGGGATAAAGATGCACAAAAGCGTGATTTAAAAGTCACTATGGTCATTGAAACAAAAGACCGTGAACCGATGGTGAAAGGTGCTTTAGAGAATTATACTCCGCCAAAAGATATTCAGTATTCCGTGGATGTACAAGAGTACTTAAAAGCTACTCAACACATTAAAACTGATGGCATTGTGAAAGAATTTGCTGACAAAATCGTAGGTAAAGAAACTAATCCATTGAAAAAAGCAGAACTTATTCACCATTGGATCGTAAAAAATATGGAACGTGATAATTCTGTATTAGGTTGTGGCGACGGCGATGTAGAAAAAATTCTTACCACTGGCGTATTAAAAGGTAAATGTACCGATATTAACTCTGTATTTGTGGCGCTTGCTCGTGCGGCAGGTATCCCAGCCCGTGAAATTTTTGGTATTCGCTTAGGTGCGGCAGAGAAAATGGGCAAATATTCCAAAGGTGCTTTCGGTAGTGCAAATGAACAAGGCATCGCAAACGTAAGTGGTGGTCAGCACTGCCGTGCTGAATTCTACCTTGCAGGGTTTGGATGGGTACCAGTTGATTCCGCAGACGTTGCCAAAATGCGTTTAGCTGAGAAAAAATCTGTTGAAGATAAAGATACACAAGCCGTAGCAAAATATTTGTTTGGTAACTGGGAAGCAAACTGGGTTGGATTTAATCATGCCCGTGACTTCGATTTATATCCACAACCAGAACTGGCTCCAATCAATAACTTCGGCTATCCGTATGCTGAAGTGGGGGGCGATCCGTTAAATTCCTTTGATCCAAAAGAATTTAAATATGACTACGTCTCTAAAAAACTCTAATAAATCCTTTTGGGTTGCCATAGCCACCGCACTTAGTGCTGCGGTGGCATCAACGTTGTGCTGCATTGCGCCATTAATCTATTTAGTATTTGGTGTGTCATCCACTTGGTTGATTGGCTTAGGAGAATATGATTATTTGCGCATTCCCATGCTCATTATTTCATTATGCGCCTTTGCCTATGGATTTTGGCTGTTGATGTTTTCCAAAAAAATCATTTGCAGCAAATATATTTCCCGTAAAAAACTCATCGTTTTATATTGGATTGTATTTATCGTGATGATTTTTTTCTTAACCTATCCAACAATTTTACCTTGGATTTTAGAATTAGCTAATTAGGAATAAAATGAAGAAATTATGTACCGCACTTTTGCTTTCGCTGTTTGCAATTTCTTTCGCCCATGCGAATGAAACCAAACAAATTGTGCTAAAAGTAAAAGAAATGAATTGCCAGCTTTGCGCTTATTTAGTCAATAAAGAATTACGTAATATCGATGGTGTTATTTCAACAAAAGCATCTATTAAAGATGGTTTAGTGACGATTGTGGAAGATCCCAAAGTCACAAACCAGCAATTATTCGATGCGATTCACAAGCTGAAATATACTGCTGAAGTTGTGAATTAAATGCTAAATATCTAGCAAAAAAGTGCGGTGAAATTTCACCGCACTTTTCGTTTCGAACAATCGAATTATTTAATCACGCCACATGCCATACGTGGGCCGCCACCGCCAAGTGGAGCAGGATGATCGGAGTGATTATCACCACCGGCGTGAATCATAATAGAGTGACCGCGAACATCATCTAAATGTTTAAGACGTGGTGCTAAAACAGGATTAGTTGCAGTGCCATCATGTAATACCGTTAAAGCCGGTAAGTCACCTAAGTGTGCATCATCTTGCCATGGGTAACCATGTTGTTTTGCACCTTTAGGATCCCAGTGACCGCCAGCGCCTAAACCAGCTGTCAATTTACCCTCTTTCTCTTTTGGCTCACAACTTGGGTTTTCATGGATGTGGAAACCATGTAAGCCTTCGCTTAATCCTTGTAAATTAGGGGTAAACACAAGACCATAGTTAGATTCAGTAATAGTAACTGTACCCACATCTTTGTTACCGTTTACTGGATCAAGTTGTTGCACTTTCACTTCAATAGAAGCACCTTTGGGTGCCATATTGTGATCATGATTATGCTCATGTGCTTGCGCAATACCAACCGAACATACCGCACTAACCGCTAGTGCTAATAAGGTTTTCATATTCATTGCAATCTCCTTTATTGCAGTAAAAACTCATGACTATTTTAGTCAATTTCGTTTAAAAAGCCGACAAGTTTTTACGAAAATTTCACATTATTTTAAACATCCACGTACAATCAACACGCCAACATTTTGAGCTTGCGCGACAGCTTTCGGCTTACTCAGTTTAATTTTTAATCCTTGAAGTTGATAACGTGACTCAAGCAAATCCGCCACTTCATAAGCCACTCGCTCAATCAACAAGAAAGGGTTGCTTTCCATATAATCAATTATCACTTGGCTCACTTCAGCATAATTCAAACAATATGCAACATCATCCGTTTCCGCAGCTTGCTTACAATCCCAAGCCATTTCCAAATCAAACACAAGTTTTTGCTTAATTTGCTGCTCCCAATCATATACGCCAATTTGAGCAAAAACAGTCAATTCTTCAATAAAAACACGATCCATAAAATTTCCTCTAAAATTATTGTAGGCGTATGCTATCAACTTTGGGTAGAATAACGAATAATTTTTCTTGCTGGAGTACAAAATGAGCCTTTTTGCCCTTTTTTATATGCTTTGTGCCTATCTTTTAGGCTCTATTTCCAGTGCTATTCTAATTTGTCGCATTGCAGGTTTGCCAGATCCTCGTCAAAATGGATCAAACAATCCTGGGGCGACAAATGTGCTTCGTATCGGAGGCCGTTGGTCTGCTCTCGCCGTACTAATTATTGATATTTTAAAAGGCATGACGCCAGTATGGGTTGGTTACTATTTAGGACTCACACAATTTGAATTAGGCATGGTCGCACTGGGTGCTTGCTTAGGGCACATTTTCCCCATTTTCTTCCAATTCAAAGGCGGCAAAGGCGTCGCAACCGCTTTCGGTGCAATCGCACCAATTTCTTGGGCTGTAGCAGGCTCTACATTAGGCACTTGGGTCTTCGTTTTTCTTATCAGCGGTTATTCCTCATTAAGTGCGGTTATTTCTGCATTACTTGTGCCTTTTTATGTGTGGTGGTTCAAACCTGAATTTACTTTTCCCGTTGCCTTGGTCTGTTGTCTATTAATTTATCGTCATCACGATAACGTTCAACGTTTATGGCGCGGTCAAGAAGATAAAGTTTGGGCTAAATTTAAAAAGAAATAAAAAATTCACCGCACTTTTCTAAATTTCCACTGGAGTTTCCTGTGCATACTAAACGTTCAGTTTCCACTCGTATTGCTAAATATTTATTCATCATTCTCATCGTTGCTGGCGTAATTAGCTCGCTAAGTTTGGCAATTATGAGCAGTAATAAATATGACGCAGAAGCCATTAATATTTCAGGTTCTTTGCGGATGCAAAGTTATCGCCTGCTCTATGAAATGCAAGAACAACCAGAAAGCGTGGAAACAAACTTGCGTCGTTATCATATAAGCCTTCATTCATCTGCTTTATTGGAAGTTCAAAATCAATTTTTCACACCGAATGTATTAAAACATTCCTATCAAAATATTTTGCAACGTTGGACGAACATGGAAAAATATGCCCGCCAACACGATGTAAAAAACTATAGTAATCAGCTCACTGACTATGTAGCAGATGTTGATTATTTTGTGTTTGAGCTACAACGTTTCAGTGAACAAAAATGGATTTTGGGCGTATCGGTGCTCTTTTTCGCGATGTGGTTAATTTTACTCATGGTGTCTTATGTGATTTGGTACACACAGCGGGAAGTCGTAAAACCACTTCACTTAATGACGAAAGCCAGTATGCAAGTGCAAATGCGTCAATTCAATCACATTCCGCTTGATACAACAAAACAAAATGAACTCGGTACATTGGCTCGTATTTTTACACAAATGTCCACGGAGCTTGGTCAGCTTTATTCACGTTTGGAAGAAACAGTAAACGAAAAAACACAAAAGTTACGCCAAACCAACCGCTCTTTGACGACCCTTTATCAAAGTTCTCAAATCCTTAATGCCAACACAATCAACGATAAAGTATTAAACCAAGTGCTCGATCACATTCTAGTCAGCGAGAATTTGAAATATATTAAAGTTGAAGTTATGGGTGCAGAGCATTGGGATATTGCTTTTGGTACTCAAGATTTAGACTGCTCGTTGCAAACTGAGACACTTTCTGTCGATAACGAAGAATTCGGCGCGCTCTCTTGGCAAGCAGGATTGCCTTGCCCCGATCCGAGAATGATGCAAAACCTTGCTCAAATGCTTGCGCGAGCCCTTTATTTCCAAAAAAGTTTACGCCAACAAGAGCAGCTCTTATTGATGGAAGAGCGGTCAATTATCGCGCGAGAATTGCATGACTCGTTGGCTCAAGTACTATCGTTTTTACAGATCCAACTTACATTACTTAAACATAACTTGAAGAAAGAAGGCGATTCATCCAAAGAACAAAGTTTGGTCATTATTCGTGATTTTGAACAGGCTCTCTCGAGTGGATATGCACAATTACGCGAGCTTTTAGCCACTTTCCGTTTAACCATACAAGAAGCTAATTTACAGCTTGCGCTAGAACAAGTGATTGACTCATTACGTTCACAAACAACGATGCAAATGAACGTTAATTGCCAATTACCATCACAAAGTTTGAATCCACAACAACTGGTTCATGTGCTACAAATTGTACGTGAAGCCACCACCAATGCGATCAAACATTCTCAAGGCACAGCAATTGAAATTAGCGCCAAAATTAATGCAGAAGGCGAATACGAAATTTTAGTTGAAGATAATGGTATCGGTATTCAAGACCTTGAAGAACCTGAAGGTCATTATGGGTTAAATATCATGACTGAACGTAGTCGCCAACTTAATGCAGAATTTAACATTATTCGTCGCGAACAAGGCGGTACACAGGTGAAAATCACGCTTCCACACGCTTTATGTTAATTATGGTGGATATAATTATTCATAGCAACTGGTATAAAAGATAAATTTTTTATGCACCCTACAATGGTATTTTAAATGCAAAATTTACAACCTTTTCACACTTTCCATATTCATGCTAATGCTCGTGAAATTATCGAAGCGCATAGCATTGAACAACTACAACAAGCATGGGCTCATTCAAAAGCGGAAAATTTACCCGCACTTTTTCTAGGTCAAGGCAGTAATATGCTATTTCTAGATGATTTTAATGGTGTGGTGATTTTAAATCGTTTAATGGGTATTACTCATCAACAGGATTCTGATTTTCACTACCTGCATGTGAATGGCGGTGAAAATTGGCATGAATTGGTGGAGTGGTCTATTAACAATGGTATTTATGGATTAGAAAATCTGGCTCTGATTCCTGGCTGTACAGGCTCTGCACCCATTCAAAATATCGGTGCATACGGTATTGAATTTAAAGACGTATGCGATTATGTCGATGTACTTAATTTAAACACGAATGAAACCTTCCGACTCAACACAGAACAATGTGAATTTGGTTATCGTGAAAGTATTTTCAAACATCGTTATCAACAAGGTTACATGATTACAGCGGTTGGATTAAAGCTCACAAAAAATTGGCAGCCTATTCTAAAATATGGCTCGCTTGTAGAGTTCGATCCAAAAACAGTTACCGCTAAACAAATTTTTGATGAAGTCTGTCATATCCGTCAAAGTAAATTACCTAATCCAAATGAATTTGGTAATGCGGGCAGTTTCTTTAAAAATCCCGTTATCAGTTCAGAACATTTTGAAGAAATCAAAAAACATCACGAAAATCTACCGCACTTTCCACAAGCAGATGGCTCAGTGAAATTAGCTGCTGGCTGGCTGATTGATCAATGCAATCTTAAAGGTTTTCAAATTGGCGGTGCAGCCGTTCATGAAAAACAAGCATTAGTGTTAATTAATAAAAACGGGGCAACAGGACAAGACATAGTCAAACTCGCCCATCACGTTCGCCAAACTGTTGCAGAAAAATTTGGCGTATATTTACAACCTGAAGTCCGCTTTATTGGTGCAACTGGCGAAGTAAATAGCGAGCAAACTATCGCATAATTTATATAGATTAAGGAAATAAATCATGAGTTTTAAAGAAATTTTAGAAACCTTACCCACAATCGATCATTTAACCGGTTTAAATGTGATGGATGGTGAAACGATTATCCACAACATTCCAGCCATACCCGGTAAATTAGGTTCGCTTCGCCTTTATAATGCATTGGCTAAAAAATTTAGCGGGAAATTAAACCGCACTTCCGCACAACAAGGCGTTGAATGGTTTGCAGAACACGTCGAAGATGCAAAAGCGGATCCAGGCAAGCATCCAAACATTGATTTACTATTTAAAGTGATTAATGAAAATCTTAATTTAACCCTCATTCCACTTTGCTAATCAATCAGAATTATTTAGAATAATTGAACTTTTGATTGATAAAACCTGTCTTATTATCAAATTGGTTCAATAAGATAGCTTATTGTGCTATAACTAAGTACATTGATTGGCAAAAGCCAAAATAAAGAAGGGAAACGATGGATAAAGAAACACAAATGATGTTAGTTCCTCAAGGCAGTATCGAAGGTTATATTCGTGCGGCAAATGAATATCCGATGCTGACCGCAGAGGAAGAAAAGGAATTGGCAGAACGCTTGTATTATCACGAGGATTTAGATGCTGCGAAAAAACTCATTTTGTCGCATCTTCGTTTCGTGATCCATGTTGCGCGTGGCTATTCTGGCTATGGTTTGCCACAAGCTGACTTAATCCAAGAAGGCAATATCGGCTTAATGAAAGCTGTCAAACGTTTTAACCCTGAAGTTGGTGTACGTTTGGTGTCATTCGCTGTGCATTGGATTAAAGCTGAAATCCACGAATATGTTCTTCGTAACTGGCGTATCGTAAAAGTCGCAACCACGAAGGCTCAACGTAAATTATTTTTCAACCTACGCAAAACTAAACAACGTTTAGGCTGGTTCAATGAAAATGAAGTTGATATCGTGGCAAATGAATTGGGTGTTTCCAAAGAAGATGTGATCGAAATGGAATCGCGTATGAGCGGTGCGGATGTCGGTTTTGATTTACCCACTGATGATGCAGAAACAGAGACTTATTCTCCAGCCCTTTATTTGGAAGATAAAAGTTCTAATTTCGCAGCAGAGCTTGAAAATGAAAACTTTGAAAGCCAAGCAACCGAGCAATTAGGTGCAGCGTTACAAAGTCTAGATGCGCGTAGTCAGGATATTATCAAAGCTCGTTGGTTAGATGATAACAAAGCCACATTACACGACTTAGCAGCAAAATATAATGTATCTGCGGAACGTATTCGTCAATTAGAAACTAATGCACTGAAAAAATTAAAAAGTGCGGTGAGTTTTTAAATAATTTAGAAAAAGAAAACCTGCTGATTAGCAGGTTTTTTATTTATCATTTAAACGTAATTTCAAATCTTCAGCAGTTTGACAAGTCTTAATCTTATCAAACACTTTGTTCGCTTCATCATATTCCTTATTCAAATAACGTAACCATTGTTTAATTCGTGCCACATGATAAAAACCACTGTCATATTCATTTTCAACATTCGCATATTTTTGCAAGATTTTTTGAATCTCACACCAAGGCATTTTTTCTGCATTTGATTTCAGAACATGACTTAAATTCGGAATATTCAATGCGCCTCGCCCCACCATTAAATCCTGACAACCAGTTTGAGATAAGCAATCTTGCCCATCTTGCCAATGCCAAATTTCTCCGTTAGCAATAACAGGAATGGATAAACGCTCTCGGACTTCGCCAATTTTTTTCCAATTAATTCGATCAGCACGATAACCATCAGCTTTTGTGCGTCCATGCACCGTAATTTCGGTTGCTCCCCCTTGCTCCACCGCATCAGCGATTTCAAAAGCTTGAGAAATATCATCCCAGCCTAACCGCACTTTTACACTAACTGGGAATTCACTTGGCACGACTCTGCGTAAGGCTTGAGTGGCACGATAAATCAATTCAGGCTGTTTCAATAATACCGCACCGCCATTACTGCCATTCACTGTTTTAGAAGGGCAACCACAATTTAAATCAATGCCATGAGAACCAAGCTCGATCGCACGAATCGCATTTTCAGCAAGGCATTCTGGATGCTGCCCTAGCAACTGCACTCGCACAGGCGTGCCAGAAGAAGTAAAGCCCTGATTTTTTAATTCAGGGCATAAACGATAAAATACTTTTTCAGGGAGAAGTTGATCAACTACGCGAACAAATTCTGTTATACATAAATCGTAGTCATTCACTTCGGTGAGAAGTTGACGCACAAAGGGATCTAGAACCCCTTGCATAGGCGCAAGAATAACACGCACTATTTCCAGCCTTTTGCTTTACAAATTAAATCGTAAGCGGCTTGAATCTGTTGAGTTTTTTCTTTTGCCATTTCCATCATTTCTGGAGGTAAACCTTTCGCCACAAGTTTATCTGGATGATGTTCATTCATTAAACGACGATAAGCACGCTTAACCGTGTTTTGCTCGTCGGACTCAGTCACACCCAATACTTTATAGGCATCATTTAAAGTTGGGCCTGAAGCATGTTGATAACCACCACTATTTTGTTGCTGATATTGGTAGCCACCTTGATATGCACCTTGTTGATATTGCTGATAAAAACCGCCTTGAGTAAAAGCTCTAGCAGCCATTTCCATCGCAATCATTTGTTCAAATTGCATACGAGAAAGACCAAGTTCTTCAGCGATCACATAAAGCACTTCTTTCTCATTTTCGTGAAGTTCTGAATCGGCAAAAGCCGCTTGAACTTGTACTTGTAAGAACATTCGTAATAAATCAGCACGTTGCCCACAGCCAATGCGAAATTCACGGATAACTTGACGAATCGGGAAATCAGATTCTTTACCGCGACGAAACGCATCCTGAGCTAATTTACGCCCCGCATCATCCAGTTTAAGCTGAATCATTAATTGATTGGCTAATTGGATATCTTCTTCTGTTACACGCCCTTTCGATTTGCTTAAATGCCCTAACACCGCAAAGGTAGTTTGCATAAACAGGTCTTGACGCGTTGTTTTCTTTTTAAAGAAACTAGAACTTACCGAGCCAAGCTCATACAATTTTTTATCTGCAATAGAACCTAAAATAAGCCCAGCTATCGCACCAAAAAATCCACCGACTTTCCACCCTAAAAATACGCCTATAATTTTTCCAATAAATCCCATTCTTTCCCCTGTTAAGTCAAAGTGCGGTTATTTTTATAATGTTATTTATAATGATGACAAAAATTTATTTCTCAAGTTTTATACGCCAAATTCGGCACGATAAGCACGCATTTCTGGCAAATGGCTACTGTATCGAGGATCTTGTTCGATAAATTGCATCAAATCATCTAAATCAATGATTGATAGCACTTGGCATTGATAATCACGTTCTACTTCTTGAATTGCTGAAAGCTTGCCTTTTCCTCTCTCCTTACGGTTTAGAGCGATCAATACTGCCGCAAGCTCTGCCTTATTTGCACTGATTAATTCCATAGATTCACGAATTGCAGTCCCAGCCGTAATCACGTCATCCACAAGCAAAATTTTTCCTTGCAATGGGCTACCAATTAAATTGCCGCCCTCTCCGTGATCTTTCACTTCTTTGCGATTAAAACACACGAGTTTATCAATACCATAACGATTAAATAACGCCACCGAAACTGACGTGCCAATTGGAATACCTTTGTAAGCAGGGCCAAAAACAACATCAAAATCTACCGCACTTGCCTGAATTGCCGCAGCATAAAACTCGCCTAAACGCGCTAAATCTGCCCCTGTATTGAACAAACCCGCATTGAAGAAATACGGACTTTTACGCCCCGATTTCAAAGTAAACTCTCCGAATTTCAATACATTTCGGCTTAAAGCAAATTCGATAAAATCGCGTTTATATTGTTCCATTTTTTAATCCCTATAAACTGTGTTTATAAGCCTAGCGTTTCGCGTTGAGCAACAAAAATTTGATTACAACCTTGTTTCGCTAAATCTAATAATGTTAATAATTCTTCATGGCTAAATGGCTCGCCTTCTGCAGTGCCTTGCACCTCAATCATTCGACCATCTTCCATCATCACAACATTCATATCAGTTTCTGCTGCAGAATCTTCCACATATTCCAAATCACAAACAGCTTGACCATCAACAATCCCCACAGAAATCGCTGAAACCAAACCTTTAATTGGGTTAGTTTTTAACGTGCCATTCTCAATTAAACCGTTGATCGCATCACATAATGCGACAGCAGCACCGGTGATAGACGCTGTACGAGTACCGCCATCCGCTTGAATAACATCGCAATCTAAAGTAATCGCACGTTCACCAAGTGCTTTGAGATCAACCATTGCGCGCAAAGAGCGGGCAATTAAGCGTTGAATTTCCATTGTGCGTCCACCTTGTTTACCTTTAGCCGCTTCACGTTGCATACGACTATGTGTTGAGCGTGGCAACATTCCATATTCAGCCGTGACCCAGCCTTGCCCTTGTCCTTTTAAGAAACGTGGTACAGCATCTTCCACTGTTGCAGTACAAAGCACTTTGGTATCACCAAATTCAACAAGCACAGAACCTTCAGCATGCTTGGTGTAGTTACGGGTAATTTTAATTTGGCGGGGTTGATTATTTTCTCGATTATTTGGACGCATAATTATTCCTTGATATGGTTTAGAACGATGTAATAAAAAAGCGCACTATTCTAGCACGCTTTGGTTTTCATTATTGGGTAGTTTTTTCAAAGTCACGAATTTTATGGAAAGTTTCGTTTAAATCTGCCGCAAAATTAATTTTTTGAATATCTGGCGAAGAATTAGATTTAACTAGCATTCTCAACGGCTGGAATTGCATATTGCACAAGTAAAGTTGTTGATGGGGCAACATGTGTTGAACAAATCGAGTAAGCGCATGAATGCCACCAGCATCAAGCACGGTCACTGCATCACATTGCAGCACAATATGTCGGATTTCATGATCGGTATGAACCGTTCTATCATGCAAATCCGCAAATAATTTATCCGCAGCAGCAAAGAAAAGTGGACCGCTAATTCGGTAAACCAAAACATCATCTAAATCTTCAGGCGCATTGTGTTCAATGGCTTTTGTCATCTCAGCAATCGTCCGAATAAACAAGAGGCTTGCAAGTAACACCCCAACACTAATCGCAATCACCATATCAAATAATACAGTCAAAATAAGACAAGTCAGCAACACTGCCATTTCATTTTTGCCTGAACGGCGAGCAAGGTGGATAATATCGTGTACACTTGCCATATTCCACGCCACCACTAACAACAAAGCAGCCATCGATGACAAAGGTAAATAAGAAAGGGCTTGCGAAAACAAAAGTAAAGCGAATAAAACAAGTATTGCGTGCACAACACTCGATATTGGCGATACTGCCCCTGATTTCACATTAGCCGCAGAACGAGCAATCGCAGCTGTTGCCGTAATCCCGCCAAAAAACGGAGAAATGATATTTCCCAAGCCTTGTGCTAATAACTCGTTATTAGAGTGATGTTTAGTATCTGTCATATTATCTAAAATCACGGCACAAAGAAGAGATTCAATTGCGCCCAATACCGCCATTGAAAAAGCAGCAGGTAACAACGCTTGTAAGCTATTAAAATCCCAATGAATTAATTGACCTTGCGCATCAGGAATATTCCACGGTAGTGAGAAATCTGGCAATACATTAGGAATTCCATGACCAATGGATCCATCAGGCAAAGTATATTGGAATGCTGATCCAATCGTTGCCACCTCAAAACCAAAATGCTGTAATGCTAGAGCTAAAATTGTACCAATAATCACGGCAGGTAGGTGCCCTGGCACCGCCAAACGCAATTTATGCCATTGAGTTAGGACTAATAGGGTTACTACACCAACCGCTGCATTCGCCCAATTTATCGTAGGAAGTGCGGTAAAAATTGTTTGGATTTTTGCAAGATAATGCGCCGGCATTTTTTCTATGGAAAGCCCCAAAAAATCCTTAATTTGCAAAGTACCAATAGTAATGCCGATCCCACAAGTAAAACCTAAGGTGACGGGCAAAGGAATATATTCAATTAAACGCCCTAAACGAAATAACGCCATCAAAACCAAAATGAGGCCCGAAAGCAATGTCGCCATCAAAAGACCACTTAGCCCAAATTGTTGAGTAACAGGGTATAGAATCACAACAAAAGCGGCTGTAGGCCCAGATATATTAAAGCGAGAACCACCCGTCAGCGCGATAACGATACCCGCAATAATTGCCGTATAAAGACCATGTTGTGGCGGTACACCACTTGCAATCGCCAAGGCCATGGAAAGCGGAATTGCAATCACACCCACGGTCAACCCTGAAATAATGTCGCGAATCAGCGATTTTTTCGAATAGCCTAAACGGAAAGAATCTTTCAGCGCGCTAAAGGGTTTTACGGCTAAAAAAACATTTTTAGAAAATAACGCTTTAATATGCATAAAAAAACTACAAACGATAAATAAAGTGCGGTTATTCTAGCGAAACTTTTAAAAGTTTTTTATGTTCTAGCGCAAAAAACTTGACTAAACTGGAGCAAATCTTTATAGTTTGCGCACCTTTTACGGTGAGATGTCCGAGTGGTTGAAGGAGCACGCCTGGAAAGCGTGTATGTGGGAAACTGCATCAAGGGTTCGAATCCCTTTCTCACCGCCATTCTAATTTTATTCCCTTGTTTTCCCTCTTATTCAAAATCAATTTTTTATTCTTCTTTTCGTATTCTGTTCATTGAAATTTTTCATCAATGCAGTAAACTAGCCAGCGATTTTTAATCACCTTTCTTTTCACTTTAAATGTTACCCGCGAGTAACAAAAGGACACATCATGACAAACAAAGTAAACAGTTATGGCTGGAAAGCCTTAATTGGCTCTGCCGTCGGCTATGCAATGGACGGTTTCGATCTTCTCATTTTAGGTTTCATGCTTAGCGCAATTTCCGCAGACTTAAATCTAACACCCACCCAGAGTGGCTCTCTTGTGACATGGACGCTTATTGGTGCAGTATTTGGCGGCATTTTATTTGGTGCATTAAGCGATAAATACGGACGTGTACGCGTACTGACTTGGACCATTCTTCTCTTTGCGGTATTTACTGGTTTATGTGCGATTGCGCAAGGTTATTGGGATTTACTGATTTATCGCACAATTGCTGGTATTGGCTTAGGCGGTGAATTTGGAATTGGGATGGCTCTAGCAGCAGAAGCATGGCCCGCACGTCACCGAGCTAAAGCTGCATCTTATGTTGCCTTGGGTTGGCAAGCTGGTGTGTTAGGTGCCGCATTACTTACACCATTATTGCTCCCACATATTGGCTGGCGTGGAATGTTCTTGGTGGGTATCTTCCCTGCATTTGTCGCTTGGTTCTTACGTTCTCATCTGCACGAACCTGAAATTTTCACTCAAAAACAAACTGCACTTTCAACTCAATCCAGTTTTACTGATAAATTACGTTCATTCCAGCTTCTTATTAAAGATAAAGCCACGAGCAAAATTAGCCTTGGTATCGTTGTGCTCACCTCCGTACAAAACTTCGGTTATTACGGCATTATGATTTGGTTGCCTAATTTCTTATCAAAACAACTGGGATTCAGTTTAACTAAATCGGGACTTTGGACCGCTGTTACTGTCTGCGGCATGATGGCTGGAATTTGGCTTTTCGGACAACTCGCTGACCGCATCGGACGCAAACCAAGCTTCTTACTTTTCCAATTAGGCGCAGTGATAAGTATCGTGGTTTACTCACAACTTACCGATCCTGACATCATGCTTCTTGCAGGGGCATTTTTAGGTATGTTTGTTAACGGAATGATGGGTGGTTACGGTGCATTAATGGCAGAAGCCTATCCAACAGAAGCTCGAGCAACCGCACAAAACGTACTTTTCAATATTGGTCGTGCCGTAGGGGGATTTGGACCTGTAGTTGTGGGCGCGGTTGTACTTGCCTACTCTTTCCAAACTGCCATCGCCCTACTTGCGATTATCTACGTAATTGATATGTTAGCGACAATTTTCTTAATCCCTGAATTAAAAGGTAAAGCCTTAGACTAAGAAAATATAAAAGATAAAAATGCTCGCCAGGTGCGAGCATTTTTTATGAAATAAAAGGAAGCAATTGTGATAACACTTGTTCAGCTGAAATTTCTTTCATTGAACTTGCCGATAAGTAATACTGATTTTTACCATAACAGCCAATCAATTTAGGATCCGTTGCGCCATAAAGCGTAATATTGGGCTTATCCAAAGCGGCAGTTAAATGCGCCAAGCCTGTATCCACCGACACGACGGCTTGCGCATTTGCAAGCTGTTCTGCAAGCTCAGTTAAAGTTAATTTCGGCAATACAATCACTTTAGAATGAACTTGAGCCAAACGCTCTGCTCGCGCTTTTTCTTGTTCATTTCCCCAAGGCAAATGAATTTCACAATCAGAAAGTGAGGTAATTTTTTCAATCAATTTTTGCCATTCTGATTCTTCCCAATGCTTATTTGCCCGAGTTGTAGAATGAATGAATACCACATAGTTTTGTTCTGAAGTTTGATGAAGAAAATGGCGAGCAATACCATAATCGCCCTGAACTTGAGGTAATTCATAACCTAAACTCAGAGCAAAAAGCTGACGAATTCGTTCCACCGCATGCTGTTGATAAGAAATGGCATATTTTTTATCGTAGAAAAAAGATGCTAGCGGCTCTCGAATGCTTTGACGATCATAGCCATGTTTCACACCCTGAGCGAAACGAGTTGCAAATAATGCACTTTTAATGAGGCCTTGCGCATCAATTACCGCATCATAGTTTTCAGCCTGCAACAAAGTGCGGTAATTTTTCCACTCATTTCTTGTTTTAATGGAAAAAGGCGATTTACGCCAACGGCGCAAAGCAATAGGAATCACGCGATTTACGGCGGAATGCCAACGTGGAATTTCTGCAAAGTTTTCTTCCACCACCCAATCAATACTTAAACTAGGGATCGCCTTTTGTGCATCAGTCAAGGCGGGCAAAGTGTGGATGACATCCCCCATAGAGGAAGTCTTAATCACGCATACTTTCATTTAATTAACCTTCTTCCCCAGTGCATAATCCCAAGCCCAGATACGGATAAAATTCCCCCAATAATTAAGGAGGAATCCACCTGTTCATTCAACCAAACGGCGGAGAATAAAATGCCTAAAATCGGCACAAGAATAATGTAAGCCGAGGCATTGCCTGCCCCTAAGTGTTTCACACCATCAAAATACCATGCATAAGCCAATACCGTTGCACCAAATGCAAGACCAAGTAAACTAAACCATTGCGCTCCATTTAATTGAAATACGGTTGCCCAATCTTCCGCACTTTCCGTCCATAATGTTGCCAACGTCAGCATGAAAAAACCAAAAGTAGAAGAAATCGTGGTAGCGGTGAGAGAATCAATTCCGATTAATACTTTACGAGCCAATAAAGTATAAGCAACCCAGCAAACTAAAGCACAAAGCAATAACATTTGACCGAATCCAAAATTTTGTAAGAGGTTAGTTGGATTCCCTTTTGTCATGGCTAACAAAGAACCGCTAATGGCAATAATCATCCCTAATACAACCCAGCGATTCCATTTCTCTTTAAATAATAAAATCGCAAAAAACATCGTAAAGACGGGATTAGAGGCAACGACCATCGTTCCTTGCCCTGCTGGAATATATTTCAAACCCCAAATAAAGAAAGTCGAATAACCAAAGATCCCAAGCAAAGCCGTTAACAATAACCCCACCCATTGATTAGGTCGCAGTTGTTTAGCATATTTGAAACGATTCGCCGCATATAGCCAAATAATGAGTGGAATAATGGCGAAAAAAAAGCGCACGCTTGAAGCAACAAATGTCGGCATAGCTTGAGCAACCACTCGCCCCCAAGGCCAAGAGGCGCCCCATAAAATCACCATTCCAATTAATTGTAAATGTATGCGTAGAGGGTTCATTTTGCTAATAATGCCTCTAATTTTTCTAATGCTATTTCCGGCGTAATATCAATCAAACTTTGATGATATCCGCCCTCTTTATCGCCTTTACGGACTTTAATCAATCCACCTTCAATTAAACGAATAATCGTCGCTTTATCCGAAAGCGGTGGCGTATATTGCGGGCTAGTAGGTCCATAAAGTGCAATCAATGGACAATTTACTGCTGCCGCAATATGCATTAAACCACTGTCATTCGTCACGACTGCCGTACAATTTGCAATTAAATCCACCGCTTCATTTAAGTTGGTTTTTCCTGCTAAATTGACACAAAACTCACGTAATTCTTCTGGCAGCGCTTGACGAATTTCTTCGCCCACTGGTTCATCTTTAGCAGAACCAAATAGCTCCACTGCATAGCCTTGTGTAATTAACATTTCTGCTAATTTTGCATAATGATAATGTGGCCAACGTTTTGCTGGGCCAAATTCTGCGCCAGGACAAAAACCAATAATTGGACGCTCGCCTAAAAGTGCGGTTTGTTTTTCAAATTTTTTAAAGGTTTCAGCTTGTTGCGCTGGCTCAACCGTCAAATAGGGCTTCAAGACAGGAATATCATCAGCTTTTGGTACAGCATCTTTTTCAAAAGCCAATGCAACATAACGCTGCACCATCATTGGATAATCTTTTTTATTGGCTCGTAAATCATTCAATAAAATGTAACGGCTTTCGCCTTTCCAACCGCGACGATGAGCAATTTTTGCGAAGAAAGGAACAAACGCCGATTTCAATGAATTAGGCAAAACAATCGCCATATCATATTGTTCACGTAAAGACTTTCCTAAACGATAACGCGTTCCTAATTCAAAGGCCCCGTGCCCTAATGGCATTTCAATCGCCTTACGCACCTCTGGCATTCGCGCAAGCAAAGGCTTACACCAATTCAGTGCCATCACATCAATATTGCAGTTTGGATATTGAATTTTCAGTTGCTGGTACAAACTGTGCGACATCATCATATCGCCAACCCAAGAAGGGCCAATAATTAGAATATTCATAATATTTCTTATAAAAAGCATGGTATATATTTCTGTTATTATGGCATAAAGTTATAAAAATATGTTCTTAACAATTCAACCGAAACTCTTTCGGAGTCATTTCGAATTCTTTCTTAAACACAGAATAAAAATATTGAACAGAAGGATAACCACAAATATCTGCAATTTCTTGAATAGAAATATCAGTTTGTTCTAATAAATTTTTAGCTCTAGCGATTTTTTCTTCATGAATAACTTGGTGTATTGTTCTATCCATTTCGTTTTTAAAACGTTGTTCAAGATTAGAGCGCGATATTTCCAAATGGTCCAAAACCTGTTCTACTTTAATGCCATGGCATGCCCGGTGACGAATATAATGCATAGCTTGTATAACAAGAGGATCGCTCAAGGAACGATAATCAGTAGAATTTCGTGTATGAACTGTAATTGGCGGAATTAAAATAGGTGTACTAGGAGCTTTTTGTCCATTAAGTAATTTATGTAATAACTTTGCTGCTTGATATCCAATTTCTCTTGCTCCTTGCTCTACAGAAGAAAGAGATACTCTCGATAAATATTGGATCAATTCTTCATTATCAATACCAATCACACAAAGCTCTTCAGGTACAGCAATTTTACTGTACTCACAAGCCTGCAACAAATGACGAGCACGCGCATCCGTAACAGCAATAATACCAGTATGAGAAGGAAGAGATTTTAACCAGACAATTAGCTTTTGTTGCTCTTCCAACCAATTTTGAGCATGAACCTGCACACCCTCATATAGGTAAATAGGATAATGATTTTTCTCCATCAACTCTACAAAAGCATCTCTTCGTTCTATAGACCAATGCTTATGAGTATTTACTTGCAAACCATAAAACGCAAACTGTGACAGCCCTTTATCCTGTAAATGAGATAAAGCCATTTCAACCAATGCTGCATTATCTGTTGCTACATAAGGAAAGTGAGGATAAAAATCAACTTGTTTATAAGAACTGCCGACTGCGATAGTAGGAATAAGAGTATTTTGCAACAATTCGACGGTTTTCGGATCATCAAAGTCCGCAATAATACCATCAATAGAAAGTTGATTAATGGTATTAGTATGATAGATAAATTCATCTTCTACAAAAATATCCCACATACATTGTGATGCCTGAATATATTGTCCAATACCCTCCACCACCTGCCGATCATACACCTTGTTTGCATTAAATAAGAGGGCAATTTTGTAGTATTGTTCCGTCATTTTATATCCTTATCTATGGGAAACTTCTGTTTAAGTTATAATAGAAAAGATATTTAGCTTCAAGATAAAAATAGCCAGAATAACTGGCTATTTTATATTCAATACCATGTTTATTTTTTTAGTTTTGCAATACCTATGCCACTTGCACCATAAATAACAGCAAATATAATCCCACTCCAACACAACACTGCCCAAGGTAAATAAGCTAATGTAGCTACCCCTAAAGTTCCTGCCATATATGCACCTGCTGCAGTCCAAGGTAAAATTGGTTCAATAATCGTAGCAGAATCTTCAGCTGTTCGACTTAGATTTTTTGGATGTAATCCTTTTTCTACATACGCATCTTTAAGCATTTCTCCTGGAATTAGAATAGAAATTTGCCCATTACAAGTAATCCCAATCATTGTTAGACCGCAAAGAATCGTTGTAATAATCAAAGAAAGAGTTGAATGAACAAAGGTGAGTAATTTTTGAATAATTACAGTTAATGCACCGCTCAATTGTAATACACCAGCAAATGATAATGCACAGAAACAAATTAATAGTGTTCCCATCATTGAATTCATTCCACCACGATTCAACAAACGACTTAAATCAGAGCTAACTGAAGTATGGTGAATCATTGAGGTATCAAATCCATTAACTGCGCTATTAATCACATCAGATAGAGAGAATTTTTGAATTAAGATCGCATTAATAATTGCGATAAATGCTGATAATAACATCACTGGAATAGTCGGTTTCTTAGTAATAGAGCCCCATAATACAATAGCGACTGGAATAAGTAATAGAAAGTTAAAATGATAAACTTGCTCTAGCTCATGAATCATTGTATTTACTTTTTCTGGAGTCGCCACATTAGAAAAATCGTAGTTTAAACCATATACAACATAGACAGTAGCCGAAAGAATAAAAGATGGTAATGTTGTATAAAGTAAGTGAGAGATATGCTCATATAAATCTACGCCAGCAGCTGCGGATGCAATATTGGTTGTATCAGATAATGGCGATAATTTATCTCCAAAATACGCACCAGCGACCACAGCACCTGCTGTAGCAGCCAAATTGGCGTCTAATCCAATCGCAACTCCCATAAATGCCACACCAACAGTCCCTGCGGAACCCCAAGAGGTTCCAGTACAAATGGAAACAATAGCAGTAAGGAATAAGGCTGTCACATAAAGATATTCTGGTGATATCGCTTTTAGTCCGTAGTAGATCATCATAGGAATTGTTCCGCCACTAATCCAAGTTCCAATTAATAATCCTACAGTAATTAAAATTAATAGCGCAGGCATTGTTTTAGCTATTTTTTCGGAAATGGCGTCTAAAATATCTAAATAGCAATGACCTAATTTAATAACTAAGAAACCAGCAAATACCGTTGAAATAATCATTAATGGCTCTGCTGGCAAATCAAATAAAGCATACCCAAGCCCTAACAGTAATAGCATCACTATAATTGGTGAAAAAGCTTCTAATGTTGTTGGCATTCTTGTGCGATGAGTGGTTTTCATATTAAATCTCCCTATTGTTTAATAAACAAAACCCATTTTTGATTCGATTCAATGCTTCTAATAATTTTTCTCTAGGCATAGCTACATTCATACGAAAGAAACCGTCTCCCTCTTTGCCAAATTCACTCCCCAAAGATACTTTTACTCTTGATAAATTATTAATCCAATAAGCTAATTCATTTTCATTTATACTTAGCTTTTTATAGTTTATCCAAAGTAAATAAGTTCCATCACTTTCAGTAATATCTAATAATGGAATATACTCATTGAAAAATTCTTTTACTATCTTCTTATTATTCTTTATGTATTCTTTTAGATAGATTACCCAATCAGTACAATATTTATACAACGAAATGATAGCTGGTATAGAGAAATAATTTGGATTATGTATACCTAATGCCATCATTTCTTTTATAAATTTTTCTCGAATTTCTTTATTCTCAATAATTAGGTTAGCTATTTCCAATCCAGGAATATTAAAAGTTTTTGCTGGGGATAAACAGATCATTGAGTGATTTGCTACCCATTCATCTAATGATGATATTAGATAGTGGGAATTATTTGTTAATGTAAAGTCTGCATGGACATCATCGGAAATGATAAATACATTATATTTTTTAGCTAAGTTTATAATTTCAATAAGGACTTCTTTGTTCCAAATCGTTCCAGTTGGGTTATGAGGAGAAATTAAAACAAATACTTTAGAATGTTCAAAACATTCCTCTAATAAATTAAAATCAATACGATACTTTCTATTTTCATAAAGCAAAGGACATTTATATAATTTTCTGTCATTTAATTTTATCGTGTTTAATATTGGACTATATGAAGGTGATAGAATACATATTCCATCAGTTTCTTTTGTAAATGCTCGTATATAAATAGATATGGCTTGGATTATTCTTGGGCAAAATACAATTTTTTCAGAGAGAATAGAATAATGATATTGTTCGAAAATATAATCACTGATTATCTTGTAATAGTCAGCTGGTAATTCAGTATAACCATAAATTCCTAAACGATTAAATTTTTCTAATTCATCTATCATTATTTGAGGTGCTGGAATATCCATATCCGCAACAGACATTGGAATAATATCATTATCTACATTCCATTTAGCACTAAATGTATTTCGGCGATCAATAATCACATCAAAATTATAAAAATTATTCATTATTCCTCCTGATGCATAAGGCAAATTTACTTTAGTCAAAGAAGAAAAGAATTAAAATTACTAAAACTACTTTATCTATTACGTTTTTTCACAACTGTGATCCACTCCACAGTTGCAAATAATCAACATAGAAAAATTAAATAACATAATTGATGAAAAGCTAGTTTTTCACAAAAATACGAAAAATTTCATCACCTAGAGAGGAAAATGTTATGACAACCTATTTCGATAAAATTGAAAAAATCTCCTTTGAGGGAGAAAAATCCACAAATCCTTTTGCTTTCAAACATTATGATGCTAATCAAGTAATTTTAGGTAAAACTATGGCTGAACATTTACGCTTAGCTGTGTGTTATTGGCATACCTTTTGCTGGAATGGGAATGATATGTTTGGGCTAGGTTCTTTGGAACGAAGTTGGCAGAAAAATCCAAATTTGCTTGCTGGCGCAGAACAAAAAGCCGATATTGCTTTTGAGTTTTTGAATAAGTTAGGCGTGCCTTATTATTGTTTTCATGACGTCGATATTGCACCTGAAGGTAATTCAGTGCGGGAATATGTACAAAATTTTCATCATATTGTTGATATTTTAGAACGCAAACAAGTAGAAACGGGTGTAAAACTCTTATGGGGAACTGCAAATTGTTTTACTAATCCTCGTTATATGTCTGGTGCAGCAACCAATCCTAATCCTGAGGTTTTTGCTTGGGCTGCAACACAAGTGTTTAATGCGATGAATGCCACTCAACGTTTAGGTGGAGAAAATTACGTATTATGGGGTGGACGTGAGGGATATGAAACTTTATTGAATACCGATTTGAAACGTGAACGTGAACAAATTGGTCGTTTTATGCAAATGGTGGTAGAACATAAG
Organism: Haemophilus sp. oral taxon 851 str. F0397; assembly: GCF_000242295.1. Lineage (NCBI taxonomy): Bacteria > Pseudomonadati > Pseudomonadota > Gammaproteobacteria > Pasteurellales > Pasteurellaceae > Haemophilus > Haemophilus sp. oral taxon 851. The sequence goes on along the minus strand of NZ_JH591082.1, from coordinate 72,609 downwards.
CATAAAATTGGGTTTAAAGGTACATTATTAATTGAGCCAAAACCGCAAGAACCAACTAAACATCAATATGATTATGATGTGGCAACAGTGTATGGTTTCCTAAAACAATTTGGTTTAGAAAAAGAAATTAAAGTTAATATTGAAGCTAACCACGCGATGCTTGCTGGCCATACCTTTCAACATGAAATTGCAACAGCTTGTGCATTAGATATTTTTGGCTCAATTGACGCTAATCGTGGCGATCCACAATTAGGCTGGGATACCGACCAATTCCCAAATAGTGTTGAAGAAAACACGCTAGTTATGTATGAAATTTTAAAACATGGTGGTTTTACTACTGGAGGTTTTAATTTTGATGCGAAAATTCGCCGACAAAGTATTGATCCTTATGATTTATTTTACGCTCATATCGGTGCAATTGATGTATTGGCATTATCCTTAAAACGTGCAGCAAAAATGTTACAAGAGGAAACCTTACAAAAAATTGTTAATGAACGCTATGCAGGTTGGAATAGTGAACTTGGCCAGCATATTTTGCAAGGTAAAACTTCACTTGAAACACTTGCGCAACTTGTCCAACAAAAAGATTTAGCGCCAAAACCAGTTTCAGGTCAGCAAGAATATTTGGAAAATTTGGTAAACCAAGTTATTTATAGCTAAAAATGAAGCAAAAGTGCGGTTGTATTCCACCGCACTTTTTTATTTTAGGAGACATTATGTATATAGGAATTGATTGTGGCACACAAGGAACAAAGGCGATAGTGCTTGATTCTGTCCAAAAAAAAGTGATTGGAGTTGGTTACGCAAAACATGAATTAATTACACAATCCAATGGAAGACGTGAACAACAACCAAATTGGTGGATTGAGGCATTACAACAAGCATTACAAATTGCATTGAAACAAGCAAAAAATTCACCGCACTTTTCACCTAATTTAGTGAAGGGAATAGGCATTTCAGGACAACAACATGGACTGGTAATGTTAGATAAAAACGATCGTCCTCTATATAAGGCTAAGCTTTGGTGTGATACAGAAACCGCTACGGAAAATGATATACTAATCGAAAAATTAGGCGGACAAACGGCCGCATTTGAAAAATTAGGTATCATTTGCCAAACTGGTTACACGGCTTCAAAACTGAGTTGGTTTCGTCAAAATTATCCTGATAAATTTGCCAATATTCGCAAAATTATGCTGCCACACGATTATCTAAATTATTGGCTAACAGGAAAATTCTGCACTGAATTTGGTGATGCTTCCGGTAGTGGTTACTTCAATGTTGTGAAAAGAGAATGGAAAAGAGAAGTCTTCAAATATCTTGCGCCAGAATTAAATATGGATGAGGTGTTACCTAAATTACTTTCTGCCGAACAAAAAATCGGTGTGATTAAACCTGAAATTGCGACTTTATTTGGTTTTAATGATAATGTCATCGTCTCCACAGGTGGAGGCGATAATATGATGGGAGCAATTGGTACAGGAAATATTCGAGAAGGGATTGCTACGATGAGTCTCGGTACTTCTGGTACCTTGTATGCTTATACGCAAAAGCCATTACTTAATTTACCACCAATGATCGCAAATTTTTGTTCAAGTAATAATGGCTGGTTACCACTAGTTTGTGTGATGAATATAACCTCCTCAAATAAACAGCTAATGAATTTGCTCAATATTGATATTGAAGAATTAAATCAACTTGCTCAACAAGCACCTATCGGTGCGAATGGCATCACTATTTTGCCATTCTTTAATGGTGAAAGAGTTCCTCCTTTACCCAATACAAAAGCGAGCATTTTAGGATTAGATTCAAGTAATTTCACACGAGAAAATCTTTGTCGAGCAATGATGGAAAGTGCCACTTTTACGCTTCGCTATGGCTTAGATTTATTTCATCAAGCTGGCCTCAAAACCTCACAAATTCGCCTAATTGGAGGTGGCGCGAAAAGCTCATTTTGGCGGCAAATGGTTGCTGATGTGATGAATTCCGAAGTGGTATGTTTGCAGGAAGAAGAAGCTGCTGCATTAGGAGGAGCAATTCAAGCTATGTGGGCAAATGGAGAAGGAGAACTGGAATTTTTATGCGAAACCTTCATTCACTTAGATGAAAACTCCAAAACTTATCCCAACTTATCACAGGTGGAAAATTATCAAAGTGCTTACGAGCGTTATTTAAAACATTTATCACAATTATACTAAATAAAATCCCCTATACCGAGAGTCTATAGGGGATGATTTACTACATTAATAATTTATTTTCTATTCAACCACGCCATATATTCAGCCACGCCTTCCGCGACTGTTTTGAATGGTTTATCGTAGCCTGTTGAGCGAAGTTTAGTTAAATCAGCTTGAGTATATTCTTGATAACGAGATTTCAAATGCTCTGGGAATGGAATGGTTTCAATCTCGCCTTTACCGTGGAATTTCACTACTGCATCAGCCACTGCACGGAAACTTTCTGCATTTCCTGTACCAAGGTTGTAAATACCCGAAATACCATTTTGCCAACACCAAATATTCACTGCAGCCACATCGCCTACATAAACAAAATCACGGCGGAAGTGTTCGCTGCCTGCAAATAATTTTGGATTTTCGCCTTTTAAGATTTGGTTATTCAAGTGGAATGCTACGCTCGCCATAGAACCTTTATGATTTTCACGCGGCCCGTAAACATTGAAATAACGGAAACCACATACTGGCGATTTTGCTTCAGGCAAAATGTTGCGCACATATTGGTCGAACAAGAATTTAGAATAGCCATAAACATTTAATGGGCCTTCAAATTCACGTTCTTCACGGAATACTTTGGTATCACCATAAGTTGCCGCACTTGAGGCATAGAAGAAAGGAATTTCTCGGTCAAGGCAATAATGCAACAACTCTTTAGAATATTCGTAGTTGTTGTGCATAATGTATTTGCCATCCCATTCCGTAGTCGCAGAACATGCTCCCTCGTGGAATACCGCATCAATATCGCCAAATTCGTCGCCTGCAATAATAGAAGCAATGAAATCTTCTTTATCACAATAATCAGCAATGTCTAAATCAACTAAATTTGCAAATTTTGTGCCATCTTTTAAGTTATCTACCACTAAAATATCTTTGCGCCCTAAATCATTTAATGCTTTGACAATATTGCTGCCAATAAAACCTGCGCCACCTGTTACGATAATCATAATTCTGTCCTCTTTAAAATAGGTCTGCGTATTGTAATAGATTTTCTACCGCTTAGCCAAAAAACTCTGTGAAAAACAACCGCACTTTTAATCCCCAATAACTCGTTAAGCCCGTCGTAACAAGATCCATTTTGCCTTTACTCAACAATACAATTGTGGGCGTCACATTAATTTGCCATCGTTCTGCAAATTCTCCTTTGGGATCATTAACCGTAGTGAAGTGGTAGTCATGCTTACTTAAATAATCATTTACGTCCGCCTCATTGCCTGAACGTAATGCCACCGATACAACTTGATACCCTTCGTTTGCTAAAGAATTAATTGCTGGCGAAGTATAGCGACAATAACCACACCAAGTTCCCCAAAAATAAAGCAGGGTCGCTTTATTTTGATCAAGGCTTTCAAGAGAAAACGTATTCCCTTGAAGATCTTGTAACGTGATTTTGTTTATTTCCTCTGGCACTACAGGGCGACGAACAAAATCCAGTATGCTACTCATCACAATAAAAGTTAAAAAGAGGGATAATCCATTCTTAAGTAGTTTTTTAATCTTCATTTTCTTTATTCCTTATCTCGTTGGGATGATTGTAATCAAGCATAAAAGCACAGTCAAAAACAAGGGATTTTTGCTACAATAGGTAAAGCATAAATAAAGGAGGAAAATCATGACACCGAATCAACTTGCTCAATATATCGATCACACCGCACTTACCGCAGAAAAAAATGAACAATATATTTCGACACTCTGTAATGAAGCGATTGAACACGGATTTTATTCTGTATGTATCAATTCTGGTTATATTCCACTCGCTAAAGAAAAACTTGCTGGCTCAAATGTAAAAATCTGTACCGTAGTTGGCTTCCCTTTGGGGGCGAATTTAACCCCTGTAAAAGCATTTGAAACGCAAGAATCTATTAAAGCGGGTGCAAATGAGATTGATATGGTAATTAATGTAGGTTGGATAAAATCGCAAAAATGGGATGCAGTAAAACAAGATATTCAAGCTGTATTTAATGCTTGTGATGGCACGCCATTAAAAGTGATTTTAGAAACTTGTTTGCTCACTAAAGATGAAATAGTGAAAGCCTGCGAAATTTGTAAAGAAATCGGTGTGGCTTTTGTTAAAACATCAACAGGCTTCAATAAAGGTGGTGCAACTGTAGAAGATGTTGCATTGATGAAACAAACGGTCGGCAATATTGGTGTTAAAGCATCAGGTGGTGTGCGTGATACTGAAACAGCACTTGCAATGATTAAAGCGGGTGCGACTCGCATTGGTGCGAGTGCGGGCATTGCAATTATTAGCAGTACGCAAGACACCCAAAACACTTACTAATCCTTTCACGCGTGGTATTCTCATCACGCGTTTTTACATATTCGACAATTTCTGCAGCAAACGATCCATTGCTCGATAGCCCAAGGCCTCCGCCAAGTGCGGTTGAGAAATTTGTTGTTCTCCTTGTAGATCGGCAATAGTTCGAGAAACTTTTAAAATACGATGGTAAGCCCTTACAGAAAGCCCAAGCTTATTCAGCGCTTTTTCAAGGAAAAAGGCATCTTTATCACTTAACTTGCAATCACGTTCAATCTCTTTACTATTCAAATAAGCATTAATTTTTCCCGCTCTTTCCATTTGAATCTCACGTACTTTTAACACTTTTTCACGAACTTGCGCGCTGGTTTCACCACGATCGCCCGTATTTTGCAAGCTGCCTTGTGGCAGTAAAGGCACTTCAATAGATAAATCAAAACGATCTAAAAAGGGTCCTGAAAGTCGATTCAAATAACGCATAATTTGCTGTGGCGAAGTACGATTATGTGTTCCTGTATAATGGCCTGTCGGACTTGGATTCATCGCAGCTACTAATTGAAAACGAGCAGGGAATTGAATTTTGGCATTAGCACGAGAAATAATAATCTCACCACTTTCCAAAGGCTGACGTAGTGCATCTAACACCTTTCGCTCAAATTCTGGAAGCTCATCAAGAAAAAGTACGCCATTTGTTGCTAAGGATATTTCACCAGGTTTGGGGATCGTTCCGCCTCCAACTAAGGCCGGCATTGATGCACTATGGTGCGGTGCGCGAAAAGGACGTTGTTTCCAATTATGAAAATTTAACTCGTTTTGAACTAAACTCGTTACAGATGCCGTTTCTATCGCTTCTAGATCGGTCATTTCAGGTAAAAGCCCTGTCAATCGGCTAGCTAACATGGTTTTTCCTGTACCCGGAGGGCCAAGAAAGAGTAAATTATGCTGCCCTGCTGCGGCAATGGTCAATGCTCGTTTGGCGTGTTGTTGTCCGATAATATCCGTTAAATCTAACGTATTTTTGCCCGAAAAATTTACCGCACTTTCTTTCACAATTTCAGTGGCAAGGGGTAATTTTTCCTGACCGTTGAGAAATTGCACCACATCTAAAAGCGTTTGCGCAAAATAAGTATTTTGATCAGAAACGAGAGAAGCTTCATTGGCATTTTGCTTCGCGATAATTAACTCTCGCTTTGACTTTTGCGCAGCAAGAATAGCGGGAATTACACCATGAACGCCACGTAATTGCCCCGTCAGCGCAAGCTCAGCCACAAATTCAAATTGCTTTAAACGGCTCGTATCAAGCTGATCCGATGCGGCTAAAATTCCGATAGCAATAGGCAAATCAAATCGTCCGCCTTCTTTCGGCAAATCCGCAGGCGCGAGATTCACTGTGATACGCTTGGCTGGGTATTTAAATTGTGCATTCATCAACGCACTACGCACCCGATCTTGTGCCTCTTTCACCGTTTTTTCGGGCAAACCAACAAGTGTAAATCCTGGTTTTCCGTTGCTTAAATGAACCTCAATAGTGACAAGCGGCGCTTGCACACCCATAGAGGCACGGCTGTAAACAATAGCAAGGGACATGATAATCCTTAAAGTGCGGTAAAAATAAAGATAGTTTTTACACTATAAAAAAAGCACATAATGAAATCATTCATCATGTGCTTTTCTTGCGATCTAGATCGCAAAATTTACATTTTATTCCGCAAAAAGTGGCGAAAACCAAAAATCTAATTTTGTTGCAAGTTTATCAATACCAATTTTATTTTGTGCAGAAAAGGCTTCTACTTGAATATCACCTTGGAATGGAAGAATCGCTTCGTGCACCATTTTAACTTGTTTACTACGTGCGCTTTGGCTCAATTTATCGGCTTTAGTAAGTAATAAAAGTACTGGTAAATCAGCTGAAACCGCCCATTCAATCATTTGTTGGTCAAGATCTTTAAGTGGATGGCGAATATCCATCAATACAACCAATCCAGCTAAACATTCGCGTTTCTGCAAATATTCACCTAAGGATTTTTGCCATTGGATTTTCATTTGCTCTGGCACGGCAGCATAACCATAGCCCGGTAAATCTACCAATTTACAATTTGGTTCCACTTCAAATAAGTTAATTAATTGTGTGCGACCCGGCGTTTTTGAGGTGCGGGCTAAGCTTTTTTGATTGGTTAATGCATTAAGTGCGGTCGATTTTCCTGCATTTGAACGACCCGCAAACGCAATTTCAATGCCAGTATCTTCAGGAATAGAACGAATATTCGGCGCGCTCGTTAAAAAGTGAGTTTTATGATAATTAAGTTTAATTTCAGACATAAGGATTCCTTTTAAAATTGCGCTTAGAATAGCATAAATGGAAAATTTCCTGAAATTATGTCAAAATTTGCGCCAAAATTATAACTAATTCATGGCAATTCAGATGACAACAAAAACAACTTACCAATGGCCTCAATCTAAGGATATTTATCCATATCGACCTGGGCGTTTTGATGCACCAAAACATTGGCGTTATAACTTACGTAGCTTTTTAAATCGTGGTTCAATTCGTCGCTTTGAACAATTTATCAATCAGCATTCTTTTCTCGTCGATATTTTTAATACGCACTTGGATTATAGCTATCCTGTTGCTTGTCGTTTTCTGGATAAACGTTTCAATGCATCACAACGTTTTGATGCTGTTTGTGATAACCTTTTATTTTTACCCGAAAAACTTACCGCACTTTCTACGCCGTTATGGGAAAAACCATTAAGTTTTGGCGAAGTCATTCCTGATTTTGAAATGACATTAAGTATGACAACCCATCAACCGATGGAAGGATATTGGGTATTGGAGCTATGGCATAAACCAAAAAATGAATTAGTCTATTTGCTTACCTTTGCCAAATTAGGCGATGCTCTACTCATTGCTGTTGTACAAGGGCCAAATTTTGAAGGTTCAAAAGAAATGGTGAAACAACTAACCAAATCATGCCACGGTTTGCGCCCAGCCTATTTAATGGTTGAAACCATGAAATCACTGACAAAAATACTAGGCTACGATAAATTGCTTGGCATTCCGCAAAAATACCAAAATAAATCTCGTTTCATTCAAAGTAAACAATACACGGTGGATTATGATGCAATTTTTGGCGAATCAGGCGGAGAATTAAAAGATTACTGGGAATTGCCTTTAGAAATGGATCGAAATCTGGATGATATTCCAAGTAAAAAACGTTCCATGTATCGTAAACGTTATGCCATGTTAGATGAAATAACCCTCACCATAAAAGACACCCTCAAACTTTAAAACAATGGCGCAGATCAACGCCTGCGCCTATTTTTTCTATCGAAAAATTTTTCCTTTTAAGATTAAATTTATGCTATCGTAGCCCACATTATTCATTCCATTTCACTCGAATAGGAGATACAAATGACAACTCAATTAGATTCACTTCGTCAAATGACCGTTGTGGTCGCAGACACTGGCGATATCGACGCGATTAAAAAATATCAACCACAAGATGCGACTACTAACCCATCATTAATTCTAAGCGCATCTGCACTTCCACAATATGCGCCATTAATTGATGAAGCGGTAGCGTATGCAAAAGCTCAAAGCAATGATAAAGCACAGCAACTTATTGATGCAGAAGATAAATTAGCGGTAAATATTGGTTTAGAAATTTTAAAAATCGTTCCGGGACGTATTTCTACTGAAGTGGATGCGCGTCTTTCTTACAACACACAAGCAACGGTTGAAAAAGCGCGTAAATTGATCGCACTTTATAATGCAGCAGGCATTTCAAACGACCGTATTTTGATTAAAATTGCTTCAACATGGCAAGGTATCCGAGCTGCAGAAACCCTTGAAAAAGAAGGCATTAACTGTAACTTAACCTTATTATTCTCTGAAGCTCAAGCTCGTGCTTGTGCAGAAGCAGGCGTTTACCTAATTTCTCCATTTGTAGGTCGTATTTTAGACTGGTACAAAGCAAACTCAGACAAAAAAGAATATGCGCCAGCAGAAGACCCAGGTGTAATTTCTGTAACCAAAATTTATAACTACTACAAAGAATATGGTTATAAAACGGTGGTGATGGGCGCAAGTTTCCGTAATGTAGGCGAAATCACTGAATTAGCAGGCTGTGACCGTTTAACTATTGCTCCTGCTTTACTTAAAGAATTACAAGAAAACACAACTCCACTTGTGCGTAAATTAGAGTACAAAGGTGAAATAAAAGCGAAACCTCAACCATTAACTGAAGCTGAATTTTACTGGCAGCATAACAGCGATGCGATGGCTGTAGAAAAATTAGCAGATGGTATTCGTAAATTTGCTGTTGACCAAGAAAAATTGGAAACCATGCTTTCAGCAAAACTTTAATCCATCATTCAATATAAAAAATAACCGCACTTTTGATTAATCAAAGTGCGGTTATTTCTATTCGAGGACTGAATAAATCATTCAGACTTATTTATTTAATTTCGCTTTGTAAGTTGGGTTCATTAAGTTTTCTACAGAAAGAATGTCATCCAATTGTTCTTCTGTTAATAAACCTTTTTCTAACACAACTTCGCGTACGCCTTTACCTGTTTGCGCACAGATTTTACCCACTAAGTCGCCGTTGTGGTGACCGATAAATGGATTTAAGTAAGTTACGATACCGATTGAATTAAACACGTAGTTTTCACAAATTTCTTTGTTTACAGTGATGCCATCCACGCATTTATCGCGTAAGTTCACACAAGCATTTGTTAAGATATCAATAGATTCGAACATTGCTTGACCAATCACGGGTTCCATTACGTTTAATTGTAATTGACCTGCTTCAGATGCGAAGGTCACAGTTGTATCGTTACCAATTACTTTAAAGCATACTTGGTTCACCACTTCTGGAACAACTGGGTTTACTTTTGCCGGCATGATAGAAGAACCAGCTTGTAATTCAGGTAAGTTAATTTCTTTGATACCAGCACGTGGTCCAGAAGAAAGTAAACGTAAGTCATTACATACTTTAGAAAGTTTCACTGCGGTACGTTTTAATGCACCGTGAACCATGACATAAGCGCCACAGTCAGATGTTGCTTCAATTAAGTTTTCTGCTGGTACGCAAGCTAATCCTGTGACTTCAGCAAGGTGTTTTACAACTAATTCTGTATAGCCTTGTGGCGTATTTAAACCAGTACCGATTGCAGTCGCACCAAGGTTTACTTCAAGGAGTAAATCTGCAGTACGTTTTAAGTTACGCACTTCTTCTTCAAGTAATACGGCGAAAGCTTTGAATTCTTGGCCAACAGTCATTGGCACCGCATCTTGTAATTGGGTACGTCCCATTTTTAAGATGTTCGCAAACTCTTTTGCTTTATTATCAAAACCGTCGTGTAAATATTGAATTTTATCGATCAATTTTAAGATGCTGTTATACACTGCAATACGGAAACCGGTAGGATACGCATCGTTGGTTGATTGGCTTGCGTTAACATGATCCATTGGGTTAATCACGTTATATTCACCTTTTTTATGACCAATTTTTTCAAGCGCAAGGTTAGCAACCACTTCATTAGTATTCATATTGACAGACGTACCTGCACCACCTTGATATACGTCTGATGGGAATTGATCTAAGCATTTTCCAGTAGTAAGGATTTCATCACAAGCTGCTACAATCGCTTTTGCAATATCACTTGGAATTGCACCTAATTCACCATTGGCTAAAGCCGTTGCTTTTTTCACCATCACCATGCCACGAACAAACTCAGGCACATCAGAAATAGTTACGTTAGAAATATTGAAATTTTCTACCGCTCTTAATGTATGAATACCCCAGTACGCATCTGCTGGTACATCACGTTCGCCGAGTAAATCTACTTCTTTTCTAAATTGAGTCATTTGAATCACCTTTTCTGGTTAGTTAATTTGACGCCATTATAGAAATTTTAAGGAGAAAAAACTTGACCAAGATCACATTTTCAAGAAATGCTCTCAAGACATATTTTCATTTTTCGGATTAGTTTTTTTAGGGGAAAATCAGTTATCTATCAAACTTATGCAGATTTTAACTGCTCACCAATTTTCTCAAACAGGTTCTGAATTTGCTCTGCTCTATGCCCTAACACTCGCACAATCAACCCGCCTTCATTCAACTGAGATATACCAAGGAGTAAAGATTTATCTGTTTCTTGCTGTTGAAGCTGTTGCGCTATCTGCTTAATCTCTGTAAATGTTTTTTGTAAGTTAATGTAAACCAAGGATCCCTGATGTGAAAAACCTTCCATTTGGCTTAAAGCGGTTAAATTCATTTTAGACGGCAACCACTGAATACAATCCAACATCAGCGGTTTAACTTTCCCATTTTCTTGCACAAGCTGAACTTTTAAATGAGAAGAAAATTGGCGAAATTCAAAACGTTCATCATTTGCCACTCGCCCAATAGCCACAATTTCACCATAAATGAGCGTACTCTCATGTTGCATATTAATTAACGTTTTTTGCTTAAGCGCTGAATTCTTATGCAAAACCAATGGGTGAGGTAAATAAAATAAACGACTTTTCTCAGCAAGTTGAATCAATGTATTTTGCTCAGCAAAATCTCCCTCATTCATTGCCTGAACTCGAGTAAATGCCTGCGTATTTAAAGAAAGTGCGGTAGATTTTTCGAGAGTTATTTGAATATCAACACTATCCCCCGCTAATAAACCTGGCGAAGAAGACATCTGCATTGCACTAAGTCCATTTTCCCAAGAATCGGCATAAGCAGATAACGTCATTACTTTAAAAGGTGGCGTCACAAAGTATTCATCAAGTTGAGTTTTGCCGTTTGAGGAAAGTTTGGTTGAAAGTTTGAGGGTACTATTCATAATTTTTTCAATTCGTAAAAAACTCCCCTATTTAAAGGAAAGGGGATAATTCTTTATCTCACTAATGCCTTAGGTTCTTCCACATTCTTCAACAACGCATATTTTTCGATCCAACCGATCACGCCATCAAGATTTTCTTTTTTCATCAAATTAGTGAAAATAAACGGCTGACCGTTACGCATACGACGTGCATCACGTTCCATAATGCTTAAATCCGCGCCAACAAATGGAGCGAGGTCTGTTTTGTTAATCACTAACAAATCTGAACGAGTGATACCTGGCCCACCTTTACGAGGGATTTTTTCGCCTTGAGCCACGTCAATCACGAAAATAGTCACATCTGCCAAATCTGGGCTAAAAGTCGCTGAAAGGTTATCACCGCCTGATTCAATGAACACAATTTCCACGTCTGGGAAACGTGCCACCATTTCATCTACCGCCTCCAAGTTCATTGACGCATCTTCACGGATCGCCGTATGTGGACAACCGCCCGTTTCCACGCCCATAATGCGATCTGGCGGAAGTAAACTATTTTTAGTTAAAAATTCCGCATCTTCTTGGGTATAAATATCGTTAGTGATCACCGTCACGCTATAACGGCTTGCTATTTCACGAGTCAGTTTTTCAATTAACGCGGTTTTGCCTGCGCCAACAGGACCTGCTACGCCAATTTTAATGTAGTTACGCATAATGTTCCTTTTGTTGATTATCGTAGAGGCTCATTCTTATAACCTCTGCGATATGTAAAAATTTAATAAAAAATGACCGTTCTTACGACATATAAAGTCGCGTATAAAGCACTTCGTGCTGCATGGAACGGATGTCATTTGAGAGAGTTGCGGCCCCCAGCCAATCAAGATTTGGTTCAAGACTTAACTCGACGGCTTGCAAGAGCGCACTACGCAAATCAAACAGAATATCTTGCCCATCCATTTGGCTGAGCGGAATGAGTTTCACGCCATTGGTAATGGTACCAACTGCCGCATTGTAGTAAAAGGCATAAAGAGTATCTGCTTTTGTTAGCCCCATTGCTTGGGCCACCATAGCAAACACTATGGGAAAATAGCCTTGCACTTCTTTATTTAAAATCGCTTGTTGAAATTGACTTAACATTGGGTGTTGTTCATAGCGGATAAAAATTTTCAACAATCGCACGCCGAGTTTAAAACTGCCTTCACGGCTTTCACGAGCAATTTTTGTTGCAGAAAGCGAATACTCTAACTCACACAATTTTTCAAAATCATTCTCAGCCATTGCATCAAATGCGAGGGAAAGATACGCCCCGTCATTACATATCCAGTTCTGTAATAACTGTGTTTGAACATATTCTTCAAGGCTTGCTTTAGTCGAAACAACACCTTGCTGCACAAAGGTTTCTAAACCATTGGAATGGTTAAAGCCACCAATAGGTAAAGTAGGATCGACTAAGTGAAGCAACGCACCTAAATCAGCAAGACTTCTATTTAATGTTGATGCCAATTGCCGTCTCCGTGATGATGGTAACCTTGTGAATGGCTATGAGAATGTCCATGTCCTTGCGCTGAATTGGCTCTTAAGGCTTGGCTCAAACGACGCTCTGCTTTTTGTGGGTTAAACCCTGCCGCCTCTAACCATTCAAACATAGGCTTATCGTAAGGCAACGTAACTTCATCGCCATCTAAAAAGAGCGGTGAATGTTTATTGCCAATTTCATAACAGGCTCTCGCCATTTCAGGTAAAGATTGCGGTGAAAGCACAATCACTTCAGAGGGCAATATTTCAATCGCAATGACCAACTCATTACTGATAAACACTACATCATCGTGTTTTAAACGTTGCCCTTCCTTTAACAAGCGAAAAGCCACTTCATGTCCCGTATTTGTGGTTTTACGAAGAATGTTGCGTTCGCTTTCATACCATTCCAATGCGACTCGCTCGATGGTTTGATTTGTAATTCTTCCCTCGGATTGAAGGCTAGTTAAATTGCCTAGAATGGTATCCATAATGGGGAGAATTGGGTTAATTATTTTCATATTGAGCTTCATTGTTTTAAAATTAATACAATCCTAGTTGAGCCATTGCTTGCTTAACAGCTATTGCATTATTTGTATTAGGGTAATTTTCTAATACATAATCAAATTGACCTTGTGCAGCTTGTTTATTTTTTGAATAATTGTAATAGTTAATCCAGGCTTGAACAGACCAATCAATTTGCCCTGTATATGCTAAGAGATCAGCTAAATTTCCCCAGGTAGCTCCTCTCTTAGGAGTAATTTTCAGAGATGCAGTAAAGTTAATTTGAGCGTTCTTCAGATCCTCAGACATATAATAAGCATATCCTAAATTACCTAGAATTTCTGAATCAGCTGGATTTAAGCTTTTAGCTTGTTCTAATTTTGAAATAGCTAATGCAAAATTATTATTTCTAATTAATGAGATAGCCTCTCTATTTAAACTTCTTGATTGAGCCTTAGAATTATTTGTAATCATACTTTTAGATTCTTTTAGCCCTCCATCACTAAATACTTTCTCTGCTTCCGAATAATTTAGTTGGTAATCAGATACATCTTTTAAGTCTTTTGCTGTAAGCCAATACATACGTTCAGGTGGAGTTTCTAACATAGCTAATCGAATATTATTAGGAATCCTCATTGATTTGTAATAAGCACTCATATCAATTGAAAGAGAACGTGCTAGATGGGTGTCATTCGATCCTGATGATATTCTGTGAACACCAATCTTACTATTAGGTTCCGACACTCTAGGTTGTCCAGCAATAAAAATATTAAAACAAGAACTTGCGCATTCTGAGTTACCTCTTACTACAGTTTGAATTCTGTGCCTCATAATATAATCAGCAATTTGATAACCAGATATTACACTCCCCCCACCACTATGTAGATCTATTATTTGAATAGGGTGACCAGATACTCTCCATGATTCAATAATATTGATAAACTGCTGACCATCATTCCCCTCAATATCTCCATAAATGCCCATTACAACCGTGCCATCTTGAAAAGCCTGAACTGGCATTTCAGCTGAAAAAGCCAACGGAGAAATCGTTAAAGAAAGAAATAGTTCTTTGAGCCAATTTTTCATATTTTCCCCAATATAAAATATTATTTTTACAGAGCTATAAGTGTCTCTCATTAGCAGATTAAGTAAAGGCTCATATTAGATATTAAATCTTTTGGTAAATTATCAATACTGAATACTTTTAGCTCATATTCTGAGAGTCATATAAATTAGTCAGGTGAATCTTCACACACTCAATAATAGAAAGTGTGTGAAGATTATATTAAAACATAAAATATCGCTGTCCCAATGGCACCTTATCCACTGGTTCACAGGTAATTAACTCTCCGTCCACTCGCACTTCATAACGTTCAGCATCAACAGTAATGTTTGGTGTTGCATCATTATGAACAAGATCTTTTTTGCTCACGCTGCGGCAGCCTTTTACGGCAATGGTTTCTTTGTGTAAACCGAATTTTGTACGAATATCAGCTTTTTCAGCGGCTTGTGAAACAAAGAATACCGCTGTTTGTACCGTTGCTAATCCTTGTGTGCCATACATTGGACGGTAGAATACAGGTTGCGGTGTTGGAATAGAGGCATTTGGATCGCCCATTTTTGCATAGCTAATAAAACCTTTTTTAATCACCACTTCTGGTTTTACCCCAAAGAACATCGGTTTCCATAATACGATATCTGCAATTTTGCCCACTTCTAACGAACCAATATGATCCGCAATTCCGTGTGCAATCGCTGGGTTAATAGTGTATTTCGCAATATAGCGTTTAATACGGAAGTTATCGTTTCCTTCATTACCTAGCTCACCATGTTGCATTTTCATTTTATCTGCAGTTTGCCATGTACGAATAACGACTTCGCCAATACGTCCCATTGCTTGAGAGTCAGAACTCATTATCGAGAAGACGCCCATATCATGCAAAATATCTTCTGCTGCAATAGTTTCAGGACGGATACGGCTATCAGCGAATGCCACGTCTTCTGGCACGCGTTTATCTAAGTGATGGCAAACCATCAACATATCCAAATGTTCATCAATGGTGTTTTTCGTAAACGGACGAGTCGGGTTGGTTGAAGCTGGCAATACGTTTGGATACATCGCCGCCTTAATGATATCTGGCGCATGACCGCCACCGGCACCCTCTGTGTGAAAGGTGTGAATCACACGTCCATCAATTGCTTTCATGGTATCTTCTAAGAAGCCACTTTCATTTAGCGTGTCGGTGTGAATTGCCACTTGAATATCCATTTCATCTGCCACTTTTAAAGCAGAATCAATTACTGCAGGCGTTGCGCCCCAGTCTTCGTGGATTTTTAAACCTAATGCACCCGCTTCAATTTGTTCGCGTAGCGGATCTAAAGTTGAGCAGTTTCCTTTACCGAAAAAGCCCACGTTGACAGGTAAAGCTTCTGCCGCTTGGAACATACGTTCCATATACCATGCACCTGGGGTACAAGTGGTTGCGTGTGTACCATCTGCCGGACCTGTCCCACCGCCAATTAAGGTGGTCACACCGCTTTCAATGGCATGTTGAGCTTGTTGCGGACAAATAAAGTGAATGTGAGTATCAATACCGCCAGCGGTCGCAATTAAATGTGCACCGTTATGCACTTCTGTGCTAACACCAATAATCATATTTGGCGTGACGTTATCCATCGTATCTGGGTTACCTGCTTGACCAATGCCCACAATACGACCATCTCGAATACCAATATCGGCTTTAATAATGCCTAATTTGGCATCAATAATCATCACGTTGGTAATCACAAAATCCAATACATTAGGATTATCGCGAGTTGCAGTACCACTTTGTGCCATACCATCGCGAACGCTTTTACCGCCACCAAATTTACACTCATCACCTTTAGTTAATAAATCTTGTTCAATGGTTGCCCATAAATTGGTATCGCCTAAACGGACTTTATCACCCACCGTAGGGCCATAAGTTGCTACATATTGCACTCTTGAAATTGTTAATGCCATTCTGCCCTACCTTATAATTTTCCATCAATTTTATTATGGAAACCGTAAATGATTTGGTTACCACCAAAAGCAACTAATTCCACTGATTTCACTTCACCTGGTTCAAAACGCACCGCATTGCCAGATGGCACATTTAAACGCATTCCGCGTGCTAAAGTGCGGTCAAATTTAAGGGCGTTATTGGTTTCAAAAAAATGGTAATGCGAACCGACTTGGATTGGACGGTCGCCTGAATTGGTTACTTCGATTGTGACGGTTTTTCTGCCAACATTAGCAATAATATCGCCTTCAGCTAATTGGTATTCGCCTGGGATCATAGTATTTAAATCCTTCTATTTTTTATCTAATCGGATTATGCACGGTAACAAGTTTTGTACCATCTGGGAAAGTTGCTTCAATCTGGACTTCATGAACCATTTCTGATACACCTTCCATGACATCATCAACGGTTAAAAGTGTTGAGCCATATTGCATCACTTCAGCCACGCTCATTCCGTCTCTTGCAGCCTCTTGTAAATGGCTCGCAATATAAGCAATGGTTTCTGGATAATTTAATTTAACGCCTCTCGCTTTACGTTTTGCAGCCAGTTCACCGGCCAAAAAGAGCATTAACTTTTCTTGTTCTCTTGATGTTAAGTGCATATTTTCATTCCTTCATTTATTTATCGCACAAAGAGCGGCGAATTTTACGTAAAAAATCCAAATAGGAAAAACATTTTGTCAGAATTTTTTTATGAATAGCCCTTGAAAGCGAAAAAATGTTCCTTATATAAAAACCGCACTTACAAATTCTTAAGAAGGAAATTAATCATGAATATTCGTCCTTTACACGATCGTGTAATTATTAAACGTGAAGAAGTCGAAACCCGTTCAGCTGGCGGTATCGTATTGACAGGTTCAGCAGCGACCAAATCAACCCGTGCGAAAGTATTAGCAGTGGGTAAAGGTCGTATTTTAGAAAATGGCACCGTTCAACCATTAGATGTGAAAGTTGGCGATACCGTAATTTTCAACGACGGTTACGGCGTGAAAAGCGAAAAAATCGATGGTGAAGAAGTATTAATCATTTCTGAAAACGATATCTTAGCAATTGTAGAATAATTAGATAAGGGAAAAGAAAATGGCAGCAAAAGACGTAAAATTTGGTAATGACGCACGCGTAAAAATGCTTAAAGGCGTGAATGTATTAGCCGATGCAGTAAAAGTAACCCTTGGCCCGAAAGGTCGTAATGTAATTTTAGATAAATCATTTGGCGCCCCAACTATCACTAAAGACGGTGTGTCTGTTGCTCGTGAAATCGAATTAGAAGATAAATTCGAAAACATGGGTGCACAAATGGTGAAAGAAGTGGCATCTAAAGCCAATGATGCTGCAGGCGACGGTACAACCACGGCAACTGTACTTGCGCAAGCTATCGTAAATGAAGGCTTGAAAGCAGTAGCGGCAGGCATGAATCCAATGGATTTAAAACGTGGTATCGATAAAGCAGTAAGTGCGGTTGTTTCTGAGCTTAAAAATTTATCTAAACCTTGTGAAACAGCAAAAGAAATTGAACAAGTCGGGACTATTTCTGCAAACTCTGACAACATTGTGGGTCAATTAATCTCACAAGCGATGGAAAAAGTGGGTAAAGAAGGCGTGATTACCGTTGAAGATGGTACGGGGCTTGAAGATGAATTAGATGTGGTTGAAGGGATGCAATTCGATCGTGGTTACCTTTCTCCATATTTCATCAACAAACCAGAAACTGCAACGGTTGAATTAGATAATCCATATCTTCTTCTTGTTGATAAAAAAATCTCTAACATCCGTGAATTACTTCCAGTGTTAGAAGGTGTTGCGAAAGCAGGTAAACCGTTATTAATCATCGCTGAAGATGTGGAAGGCGAAGCACTTGCAACCTTAGTGGTGAACACTATGCGCGGTATCGTAAAAGTTGCAGCAGTGAAAGCGCCAGGTTTTGGTGATCGTCGTAAAGCGATGTTACAAGATATTGCGATCTTAACTGCAGGTACTGTGATTTCTGAAGAAATCGGTATGGAATTAGAAAAAGCGACACTTGAAGATCTTGGTCAAGCAAAACGTGTTGTTATCAATAAAGATAACACAACCATTATTGATGGTATTGGTGATGAAGCTCAAATCAAAGGTCGCGTTGCTCAAATTCGTCAACAAATTGAAGAATCAACTTCTGACTACGATAAAGAAAAACTTCAAGAGCGCGTGGCTAAATTAGCTGGCGGTGTGGCAGTAATCAAAGTCGGTGCAGCAACTGAAGTTGAAATGAAAGAGAAAAAAGATCGTGTGGATGATGCGTTACACGCAACTCGTGCCGCGGTTGAAGAAGGTATCGTTGCGGGTGGTGGTGTTGCATTAGTTCGCGCAGCAGCGAAAGTAGCAGCAAGCCTAAAAGGTGACAACGAAGAACAAAATGTGGGTATCAAACTTGCATTACGTGCGATGGAAGCACCTTTACGTCAAATCGTCACTAACGCAGGTGAAGAAGCATCTGTTGTGGCAAGTGCGGTTAAAAATGGCGAAGGAAACTTTGGTTATAACGCGGGTACTGAACAGTACGGCGATATGATCGAAATGGGTATCTTAGATCCAACGAAAGTAACTCGTTCTGCATTACAATTCGCAGCATCTGTAGCAGGCTTAATGATTACCACTGAATGTATGGTAACCGAGCTTCCAAAAGATGAAAAAGCTGACCTAGGCGCAGGCATGGGCGGTATGGGTGGCATGGGCGGAATGATGTAATTCGCTCATCATCAGGTAAAAAGTGCGGTCGTTTTTCCACAAGGAAAAGCGATCGCTTTTTTATTTACAAAGGTTTACACTAATTTCAAATTTACTCAGGACATCTATTATGCTCATTTCTCATTCTGACCTTAACCAACAACTTAAATCTGCTGGAATCGGCTTTAATGCAACAGAACTACACGGTTTTTTAAGTGGTTTACTTTGTGGTGGCTTAAAAGATCAAAGTTGGCTACTGCTCTTATATCAATTCAGCAATGATAATCACGCTTACCCAACAGCATTAGTTCAACCCGTTACAGAACTTTATGAACAAATTAGTCAAACCTTATCAGATGTTGAAGGATTTACCTTTGAACTTGGTTTAACCGAAGATGAAAATGTCTTTGCACAAGCGGATAGCTTATCTGACTGGGCAAACCAATTCTTACTTGGTCTTGGCTTAGCTCAACCTGAATTAGCAAAAGAAAAAGGCGAAATTGGCGAAGCAGTAGATGATTTACAAGATATTTGCCAACTTGGTTATGATGAAGACGATAACGAAGAAGAACTAGCGGAAGCACTAGAAGAAATCATTGAATATGTCCGCACCATTGCTATGTTGTTCTATTCTCATTTCAACGAAGGAGAAATTGAGAGCAAACCTGTATTACATTAAGGAGATCTCGAATGGAATTGGCTTATATGGCTGAATTGCCTAAAGAAGAATTTGGGGAACGCCGCACACGAGTATTCACTCAAATACAACCTAATTCAGCATTATTGCTTTTTTCTGAAATCGAAAAACGCCGTAATAATGATTGTACCTATCCTTTCCGTCAAGATAGCTATTTTTGGTATTTAACAGGCTTTAATGAACCGAATGCTGCGCTGTTATTACTAAAAACAGAACAAGCAGAAAAAGCCATTATTTTTCTTCGTCCACGTGATCCCTTACTTGAAACCTGGAATGGTCGCCGATTAGGTGTTGAGCATGCACCACAACAACTTAATGTAAATGAAGCCTATTCTATTGAAGAGTTCGCTATCGTACTGCCAAAAATACTGAAAAATTTGACCGCACTTTACTATGTGCCAGAAATTCATACTTGGGGTGATAAATTAGTGGCAGAAAGTGCGGTGAATTTTAACGAGATTTTAGATTGGCGACCAATGCTCAGCGAAATGCGCCTTATAAAATCGCCTAATGAAATCCGATTAATGCAACAAGCGGGACAAATTACGGCACTTGGGCATATTAAAGCGATGCAAACGACACGCCCAAATCGCTTTGAATATGAAATTGAAAGCGATATTTTGCATGAATTTAATCGCCATTGCGCAAGATTTCCTTCTTACAATTCTATTGTTGCAGGAGGAAATAACGCCTGTATTTTGCACTATACAGAAAATGATCGCCCATTAAATGATGGGGATTTAGTGCTTATTGACGCCGGCTGTGAGTTTGCCATGTATGCAGGCGATATTACCCGCACTTTTCCTGTAAATGGAAAATTTAGCCAGCCTCAACGTGAAATTTACGAGTTAGTTTTAAAAGCACAAAAACGTGCGATTGAATTACTTGTACCTGGCAATTCCATTAAGCAAGCCAATGATGAAGTTATTCGTATTAAAACCCAAGGATTAGTGGATTTAGGTATCTTGAAAGGAGATGTCGATACACTCATTGAACAACAAGCTTATCGACAATTTTATATGCATGGATTAGGGCACTGGCTAGGTTTAGATGTTCATGATGTAGGTAGCTATGGCCAAGATAAGCAACGGATACTCGAAATCGGTATGGTGATTACCGTTGAACCTGGTATTTATATTTCAGAAGATGCTGATGTGTCCGAGCAATACAAAGGCATTGGCGTGCGCATTGAGGACAATTTGCTCATGACTGAATATGGTAATAAAATCCTAACCGCAGCTGCCCCTAAAGAAATTGCAGACATTGAAAATTTAATGAATTTTTAATAAAAATGTTTAAATTGTGATCTAGTACACAGTTTTTCATTGCTCAAAATGTTAGCATTAGAGCCAGTTAAAAGCCGAACCAATCAGTTAAGGAGTCGATTATGTACAAACACGTTTTAGTGGCAGTAGATCTTTCTGAAGAGAGTCCAGTTTTACTTAAAAAAGCGGTTGGGGTTGCAAAACGCCACGAAGCAAAACTTTCTATCATCCACGTTGATGTGAACTTCTCGGATCTTTACACTGGATTGATTGATGTGAATATGTCTTCAATGCAGGACAGAATTTCCACGGAAACACAAAAAGCCCTATTAGATTTAGCTGAAAGTGCCGACTATCCAATTTCAGAAAAATTGAGTGGCAGTGGTGATTTAGGACAAGTTCTAAGTGATGCCATCGAACAATATGATGTAGATTTATTAGTGACGGGACATCACCAAGACTTTTGGAGTAAGTTAATGTCTTCAACACGTCAAGTGATGAATACGATTAAAATTGATATGTTGGTTGTTCCGCTTATAGATGAATAATTAACAAGAAATTGTTTTTTGAATAATCTGAAATAACTTAAATTTTAACCGCACTTCTCAAATAGCGTCGTGAAGTGCGGTTTTATTTTGGGGTTTTGGCAAAAAGCCTTTTTATAAATTTCAAAAATATGCAAAAATAGTACGGTTTAGTTTTTATTTTTATTATGGGTAACAAGGATTCTTTTTAATGAAAACAACAGCAGAAATAAGACAATCATTCCTTGATTTTTTCCATAGCAAAGGCCACCAAGTAGTTGAGAGTAGCTCACTTGTGCCGGAAAATGATCCGACTTTGCTTTTCACGAATGCTGGGATGAACCAATTTAAGGATGTATTCCTTGGAATGGATAAACGCCCTTATTCTAGAGCCACCACCGCGCAACGTTGCGTACGTGCTGGTGGTAAACACAACGACTTAGAAAATGTTGGTTATACCGCGCGTCATCATACTTTCTTTGAAATGCTTGGTAACTTCAGTTTTGGTGATTACTTTAAACACGATGCCATTAATTTTGCTTGGGAATATTTAACTTCTCCACAATGGCTTGGTTTACCTAAAGAAAAACTATGGGTAACCGTGTATGAAACTGATGACGAAGCCTACAACATCTGGAATAAAGAAGTCGGTGTTCCCGCTGAACGCATTATTCGCATTGGTGACAATAAAGGCGCACCTTACGCATCAGACAACTTCTGGGCAATGGGCGATACAGGTCCTTGTGGTCCTTGTACTGAAATTTTCTACGATCACGGTGATCATATTTGGGGCGGTCCTCCAGGCTCACCAGAAGAAGATGGCGACCGTTATATTGAAATCTGGAACGTTGTGTTCATGCAATTCAACCGTTTAGCCGATGGCACAATGGAAAAATTACCACGACCATCAGTTGACACAGGTATGGGATTAGAGCGTATTTCTGCTGTATTGCAACATGTGAACTCAAACTACGAGATTGATATTTTCAAAACATTAATCGCAAAAACGGCTGAAGTTGTAGGTACAAAAGATTTAAGTAATAAATCATTGCGTGTTATTGCTGACCATATTCGTTCCTGTGCATATTTAATCGCAGATGGCGTTATTCCATCAAACGAAGGCCGTGGTTATGTGTTACGTCGTATTATTCGCCGCGCAGTTCGTCACGGTCACTTATTAGGTGCCAAAGAAGCCTTTTTCTATAAACTCGTACCAACTCTAA
This sequence comes from Haemophilus sp. oral taxon 851 str. F0397, assembly GCF_000242295.1. Lineage (NCBI taxonomy): Bacteria > Pseudomonadati > Pseudomonadota > Gammaproteobacteria > Pasteurellales > Pasteurellaceae > Haemophilus > Haemophilus sp. oral taxon 851. The sequence continues at coordinate 49,827 of NZ_JH591082.1, read as the reverse complement.
TTGAAGTCATGGCAGAGGCGGGCAAAGACCTAAAAGCAAAACAAGCAAATGTTGAAAAATTATTACGTTTAGAAGAAGAACAATTTGCTCGCACTCTAGAACGTGGGTTGAGCTTATTAGATGAAGCCCTAGCTCAAGTGAAAGATGGCGTTCTTTCAGGTGAAGTTGCATTCAAACTTTATGATACTTATGGTTTCCCATTGGATTTAACGGCTGATGTATGTCGTGAGCGCAATATCACTATTGATGAACAAGCGTTTGACCGTGAAATGGAAGCACAACGTACCCGTGCTCAAGCTGCGAGCCAGTTTGGTGTGGACTACAACAGCATTATTCGCGTAGATGGTGAAACTCAGTTTGAAGGCTATACTGAAGTCGAATCTCAAGCAAAAATCACCTCACTTTTCTATGATGGTAAGTCAGTAGAAAGTATCGAAGCGGGTCAAAGTGCGGTCGTTATTTTAGAAAATACGCCGTTTTATGCAGAATCAGGTGGTCAGATTGGCGATAGCGGATATTTAAGCGCACAAGGCGTGACTTTTAATGTTAAAGATACCCAAAAATATGGGCAAGTATTTGGACACATTGGAGAATTAACGCAAGGAAGTTTGAAAGTTGGGCAATCAGTGAATGCTATTGTGGATGCTGAACGTCGCCACAACACATCACTCAACCACTCAGCAACCCACTTATTGCACGCAGCCTTACGTCAAGTTTTAGGTCAACATGTTGTACAAAAAGGCTCACTTGTTTCAGATAAAGCCTTGCGTTTTGACTTTGCTCAACCAGAAGCAATTACAAAAGAACAGTTAACTCAAATTGAAACATTAGTAAACCAAAAAATCCGTGCTAACTTCCCTGTTCAAACGGATATTATGGACATTGATTCAGCAAAAGCTAAAGGGGCAATGGCACTCTTTGGCGAGAAATATGGTGATAATGTTCGCGTATTAACCATGGGCGATTTCTCAATTGAGCTTTGTGGTGGTATTCACGCAAAACGCACTGGGGATATTGGTCTATTTAAAATTATTACTGAAAGCGCGGTGGCTGCAGGCGTTCGTCGTATTGAAGCTGTAACTGGTGAAAATGCAATTGAGTGGTTACATAATCAACAACGTATTCTGACCCAAAGCGCAGACTTATTCAAATCAGACGTAAATACCTTAGTAGAAAAAATCCAACAACTTCAAGACAAAGCGAAGAAAGTGGAAAAAGAATTGCAAGGTCTAAAAGAGAAAGCCGCAATGCAGGCTGGTTCTGATTTTGTAAAAAGTGCGGTGAAAATCAATGGTGTTTCTGTTATCGCACAACAATTAGACGGCATAGAAACAAAATCATTACGTGTGATGGTCGATGATTTAAAAAATCAGCTCGGCTCAGGCGTAATCGCATTCGCATCGATCTTAGATGAAAAAGTCAACCTTGTCGTTGGTGTAACAAACGATTTAACTACCAAAGTAAAAGCTGGAGAACTCGTTAATTTAATGGCTCAACAGGTCGGGGGTAAAGGCGGTGGTCGTCCGGATATGGCAATGGCAGGAGGCTCCCAACCAGAAAGTGTAGCACAAGCAGTTAAAGTGGCGCAGGACTGGTTAAACGAAAATCTGTAGTACAAGCCGGTTGGTGGGATGCCAACCTTCCTTGATTGATAGGGATATCTAATAAATGCAAACTAAGGAGATAAAAGATGTTAATCTTAACTCGTAAAGTTGGCGAAAGTGTACTTATTGGAAATGATATTTCTATCACGATTTTGAGTGTACGTGGAAACCAAGTTAAACTCGGTGTAGAAGCGCCTAAAGAAGTATCCGTTCACCGAGAAGAAATTTACCAACGAATTAAACAGATGAAAGATGAACAATTAGACAGTTCATCATAATCGTAAATAATGGATTTTATATTATGAAAGCAATTATTCCTGTAGCCGGTCTTGGTACACGTATGTTGCCTGCCACGAAGGCAATTCCGAAGGAAATGCTTACTTTGGTTGATAAGCCATTGATTCAATACGTGGTAAATGAATGTGTTGCAGCTGGCATGAAAGAAATTGTGCTTGTCACGCATTCATCAAAAAATGCTATCGAAAACCATTTTGATACCTCTTTTGAACTAGAAACAATGCTAGAAAAACGTGTTAAGCGTCAACTTCTAGAAGAAGTGCGTTCTATCTGTCCAAAAGATGTAACTATCATGCATGTTCGCCAAGGTAATGCAAAAGGACTTGGACACGCTGTGCTGTGCGGTCGCCCACTTGTAGGCAATGAATCATTTGCTGTTGTATTACCTGACGTATTGTTAGCTGATTTCAGTGCAGACCAGAAAAAAGAAAATCTTTCTGCAATGATTAAACGCTTTAATGAAACTGGTGCAAGCCAAATTATGGTAACGCCTGTTCCACAAGAAAATGTGAGTAGCTATGGTGTTGCAGATTGTGGTGGTGCAGATCTTAATGGCGGTGAAAGTGCAAAAATTAATAGCATTGTTGAAAAACCCTCTATTGAAGATGCGCCATCAAACCTTGCTGTAGTGGGTCGTTACGTTTTCTCAGCCGCAATTTGGGACTTGTTGGAAAAGACGCCAATCGGTGTTGGTGATGAAATCCAATTAACCGATGCGATTGATATGCTCATTGAAAAAGAAACTGTTGAAGCATTCCATATGACAGGTGAAACATTCGACTGTGGTGATAAAATTGGCTATATGGAAGCTTTTGTAGAATACGGTATTCGTCACGAAAAATTAGGTAAAGAATTCAAAACCTTTATCAAAAATTTAGCAAAAACACTGTAAATAGCACTAATACAGAGAAAATGGACAAAATGAAAGATTTTGTCCATTTTTGTTTTATTATTAATATAGAACATTGCTTTATGCATAAATATGCATAATAATAGAATAATTAATTAAAATAAAAAGGAAAGATTATGGCACTTTGGGGTGGGCGTTTTACGCAGGCGGCGGATAAACGTTTTAAAGATTTTAATGACTCGTTACGTTTTGATTATCGTTTGGCAGAACAGGATATTCAAGGCTCGATTGGTTGGTCCAAAGCCTTGGTGAAAGTGAATGTATTAACTACCGAAGAACAGCATCAACTTGAACAAGCACTAAATGAGTTACTTATTGAAGTGCGGTCAAATCCGCAAGCAATTTTACAAGATGATGCAGAAGATATTCATAGTTGGGTTGAAAGTAAGCTAATCGATAAAGTTGGTAACCTTGGTAAAAAATTACATACTGGCCGTAGCCGTAACGATCAAGTGGCAGTAGATATAAAACTATGGTGCAAACAACGTGTGGTTGAGTTACAAGAATCAGTACGCAATTTGCAACGCCATTTAGTTCAAACCGCAGAAAATACACAACAAGCGGTAATGCCTGGCTATACCCATTTACAACGAGCTCAACCAATAACGTTTGCCCATTGGTGTATGGCATATGTGGAAATGTTCGACCGAGATTATTCACGTTTAACAGATGCGTATAATCGTATGAATACCTGCCCACTTGGTAGTGGTGCGCTGGCTGGTACGGCTTATGCTGTAGATCGTGATTCACTGGCGCACGATCTTGGTTTTGCTTTCGCTACTAGAAATAGCTTAGATAGCGTCTCTGATCGCGATCATATCGTAGAGTTACTTTCCATCGCATCCCTCAGTATGGCGCATCTTTCTCGCTTTGCTGAAGATATGATTATCTTTAACAGCGGAGAGGCAAATTTCGTGGAGCTATCCGATCGCGTGACTTCTGGCTCATCATTAATGCCACAAAAGAAAAATCCTGATGCATGTGAGTTAATTCGAGGCAAAGCAGGCAGAGTGATTGGCTCATTAACAGGCATATTAATCACCTTAAAAGGCTTGCCACTTGCGTATAATAAAGATATGCAAGAAGACAAAGAGGGCATTTTCGATGCCTTAGATACTTGGCAAAACTGTGTAGATATGGCAACGTTCGTATTAGATGAATTGAAAGTAAATGTTGAACGTACTCGAGAAGCAGCGTTAAAAGGCTATTCAAACGCAACTGAATTAGCGGATTATTTAGTCTCTAAGGGCGTACCTTTCCGAGATTCCCATCATATCGTGGGTGAAACGGTTGTTTATGCAATCGCGAAAGGCAAAGGATTAGAAGATCTTACTATCCCTGAATTCCGCCAATTTAGTGAAGTAGTAGGAGATGATGTTTACGAGATTCTTTCTCTCCAATCTTGCTTAGACAAACGTTGTGCAAAAGGTGGTGTATCGCCATTGCGTGTTGCTGAAGCTATTGCAGAAGCCAAAACAAGATTTGCTTAATCATATTTTAACGCGCATATCACAATTGGATTTCACAAGACTCCCTTGCAATCCACTGAATAGCCCCAATTATGAGTATCAACACTTAAATAAAATGATAAAAACAAAAAGTGCGGGAAAAACTACCGCACTTTTTATTTCAATTAGGAATGATCAATGACCAATCAACAAGACTATACTCAAGACAATGACAAGCTTTACCGTTATCTTTTCCAAAATCGTGCGGTTCGTGGGGAATGGGTTCGCTTAAATAAAACATTTACTGATACATTAAATACCCATCACTATCCTAAAGCAGTACAGGATTTATTGGGTGAAATGATGGTGGCGACTAATTTGCTCACTGCCACACTAAAATTTGACGGCAATATCACCGTACAAATTCAAGGCGATGGTCCATTACGCTTAGCATTAGTAAATGGCAATGATCAACAACAAATCCGTGCCCTTGCTCGAGTGGATGGGAACATCACTGAAAATATGAGCCTACATAATATGATTGGTAAAGGCGTATTGGTCATTACTATTGCACCAAAAGAAGGTGAACGCTATCAAGGTGTAATTAGCTTGGATAAACCGACGATTACAGAATGCTTAGAAGATTATTTTGTACGTTCAGAACAGCTTCAAACTCAATTAATTATTCGTACTGGAGAATATGAAGGAAAGCCGGTGGCAGCAGGTATGTTATTACAAATTATGCCTGATGGTTCTGGTACACCAGAAGATTTTGAGCATTTAACTACGCTCGCAGCAACAGTAAAAGACGAAGAATTATTTGGCCTCCCAGCAGAAGAGTTACTCTATCGTTTATATCATGAAGAAACCGTCAATCTTTATCCAGCACAAGATGTACAATTTTTCTGTGGCTGCTCTGCAGAGCGTTCTGGTTCTGCATTACTTCTCATCTCCGATGAAGAAATTGATGAAATACTAGCCGAACATAAAGGCAGCATTGATATGCAATGTGAGTGCTGTGGTACACACTACTTCTTTAATAAAGAAACGATTGAAAAATTAAAATCAACAAAACTTTAAAAACAATCCCGACGCCATGTCGGGATTTTTGATCTACATCATCAATACACCTAAAAATAGGTAATGAAGAGCTATAATTTTTCAAAAATGAGATCTAGTTAACATTTTTTTGCATTGACATTCTTTAGAATAGGCAACAGTTAAATTTTAATCTTAAATATTAGAGGTGACTTATGACAGACTTAAACAAAGTAGTAAAAGAACTTGAAGCTCTAGGCATTTATGACGTAAAAGAAGTTGTCTATAATCCAAGCTACGAGCAATTATTCGAAGAAGAAACCAATCCAGGTTTAGAAGGCTTTGAAAAAGGTACTTTAACTACGACTGGTGCAGTAGCTGTAGATACTGGTATCTTCACTGGCCGTTCACCAAAAGATAAATATATCGTGTTAGATGAAAAAACCAAAGATACTGTTTGGTGGACATCTGAAGCAGCGAAAAATGACAACAAACCAATGAACCAAGCTACATGGCAAAGCTTAAAAGACTTGGTAACTAACCAACTCTCTCGTAAACGCTTATTTGTAGTTGATGGTTTCTGTGGCGCTAGTGAACACGACCGTATTGCAGTACGTATTGTAACTGAAGTTGCATGGCAAGCGCATTTTGTGAAAAACATGTTTATTCGCCCAACTGAAGAACAACTCAAAAATTTTGAACCAGATTTCGTTGTAATGAACGGTTCTAAAGTAACCAATCCAAACTGGAAAGAACAAGGTTTAAATTCAGAAAACTTCGTTGCCTTCAACTTAACTGAGCGTATTCAATTAATCGGTGGTACTTGGTACGGTGGTGAAATGAAAAAAGGTATGTTCTCAATGATGAACTACTTCCTACCACTTAAAGGTGTAGGTGCAATGCACTGCTCAGCTAACGTTGGTAAAGATGGCGATGTAGCAATCTTCTTCGGCTTATCTGGTACAGGTAAAACAACCCTTTCAACCGATCCAAAACGTGAATTAATCGGTGACGATGAACACGGTTGGGATGATGTTGGTATCTTTAACTTTGAAGGTGGTTGCTATGCAAAAACCATTCACCTTTCAGAAGAAAATGAACCGGATATTTACCGCGCTATCCGTCGCGACGCATTATTAGAAAACGTAGTTGTTCGTGCAGATGGTTCTGTTGATTTTGACGACGGTTCAAAAACAGAAAATACTCGCGTGTCTTACCCAATTTATCACATCGATAACATTGTAAAACCAGTTTCTCGTGCTGGTCACGCAACTAAAGTTATTTTCTTAACTGCAGATGCATTTGGCGTATTACCACCAGTATCTAAATTGACACCAGAACAAACTAAATACTACTTCTTATCAGGTTTCACTGCAAAATTAGCAGGTACTGAACGTGGTATTACTGAACCGACTCCAACTTTCTCAGCATGTTTCGGTGCAGCGTTCTTAACCCTTCACCCAACTCAATATGCTGAAGTGTTAGTAAAACGTATGCAAGCAGCAGGTGCTGAAGCTTACTTAGTGAATACTGGTTGGAATGGTACAGGCAAACGTATCTCAATCAAAGATACTCGCGGAATCATTGATGCAATCTTAGATGGCTCAATTGAAAAAGCTGAAATGGGCGAATTGCCAATCTTCAACTTAGCAATTCCTAAAGCATTACCAGGTGTAGATTCTGCAATCTTAGATCCTCGTGATACTTACGCAGATAAAGCACAATGGCAATCAAAAGCTGAAGACTTAGCTGGTCGCTTTGTGAAAAACTTTGTTAAATATGCAACTAACGAAGAAGGCAAAGCTTTAATTGTAGCTGGTCCTAAAGCTTAATTAAAAATACTAAAAATATTAACCGCACTTTGGGTAACTGAAGTGCGGTCATTTTTTATCTGTTTTCAAGCTGATAAATGTATTCAAAAATTTACAAAAATCCAGTAAAATCACCGCGTTTTAACTTTCGTCAATTAAAAGGACAATGCAATGCTTAACCAAATTAAAAAAGATGCTCAAGATCGTATGGAAAAAAGCCTTGAAGCATTAAAAGGCCATATTTCGAAAATCCGTACCGGTCGCGCACAACCGAGTTTACTTGATGCAATTCAAGTTGAATATTATGGTGCAGCGACTCCACTTCGCCAATTAGCAAACGTAGTAGCAGAAGATGCGCGTACTTTAGCTGTAACTGTTTTTGATCGTTCTTTAATCTCTGCGGTAGAAAAAGCAATTTTAACCTCAGATTTAGGTTTAAACCCATCTTCAGCGGGTACCACAATCCGTGTTCCACTTCCGCCATTAACAGAAGAACGCCGTCGCGATTTAATCAAAATTGTAAAAGGTGAGGGTGAACAAGGTAAAGTTGCGGTTCGTAACGTGCGTCGTGATGCGAATGATAAAATCAAAGCATTATTAAAAGACAAAGAAATTAGCGAAAACGAACAACATAAAGCAGAAGAAGAAATCCAAAAAATCACAGATATTTACATTAAAAAAGTAGATGAAGTATTAGCGGATAAAGAAAAAGAATTAATGGATTTCTAATCATAAAAAATGCGAAAGGCAGACAGTTTTGTCTGCCTTTATTTTATTAGGTATGCGAATTTAGACGTACCAATGAAAATATAATCAACAAAAGTGCGGTAAAGATTCTATGCAAAAACAAAACATTGTCATTCTTGGTTCAACGGGATCAATCGGTAAGAGCACCCTTTCTGTTATCGAAAATAATCCTCAGAAATATCATGCATTTGCACTCGTCGGCGGAAAAAATGTAGAAGCAATGTTTGAACAATGCATTAAATTCCAACCGTACTTTGCGGCTCTTGATGATGTAAATGCGGCTAAAATTTTACGTGAGAAATTAATTGCGCATCATATTCCAACGGAAGTATTAGCAGGACAACAAGCTATTTGTGAACTTGCAGCACATCCAGATGCAGATCAGATAATGGCATCTATTGTTGGTGCCGCAGGATTGCTACCGACTCTTTCAGCGGTTAAAGAAGGTAAACGGGTATTACTGGCAAATAAAGAATCATTGGTAACCTGCGGACAGCTTTTTATTGATGCCGTAAAAAACTATGGTGCGAAGCTTTTACCAGTAGATAGTGAACATAATGCTATTTTTCAATCGTTACCGCCAGAAGCACAAGAAAAAATCGGTTTTTGCCCACTTTCTGAATTAGGTGTAAGTAAAATTATACTCACCGGTTCTGGCGGGCCATTTCGTTACACACCACTCGAACAGTTTGCTAGTATCACACCAGAACAAGCAGTTGCGCACCCTAATTGGTCTATGGGTAAAAAAATCTCTGTCGATTCAGCTACAATGATGAATAAGGGCTTGGAATACATTGAGGCTCGCTGGCTTTTCAATGCAAGTGCGGAAGAAATGGAAGTCATTATTCATCCACAATCGATTATTCATTCTATGGTGCGTTATGTTGATGGCTCAGTCATTGCTCAAATGGGAAATCCAGATATGCGTACACCAATTGCAGAAACTATGGCATATCCTCACCGCACTTTTGCTGGAGTAGAGACACTTAATTTCTTTAAAATCAAAGAACTGACTTTTATTGAACCTGATTTTAATCGCTATCCGAATTTAAAACTGGCTATTGATGCATTTGCTGCGGGTCAATATGCGACAACAGCAATGAATGCAGCTAATGAAATTGCCGTACAAGCATTTTTAGATCGTCAAATTAGTTTTATGGATATTGCAAAAATTAATTCGAAAACAATTGAGAAAATTTCGCCTTATACCATTCAAAATATTGATGATGTACTCGAAATTGATGCGCAAGCAAGAGAGATTGCGAAAACGCTAATTGAGGAATAGACCTAGAATAACTAGGTCTAGTTTATTCGATTTAATGGAATACAAACTCCAAAATACACATATAAGCTGCAATACAAAATAAAATAATCGCCAATAATTTTCTTGTTAAAGCTGGATTCATTAATCCACGCAATTTCATTGAGAAGAAACTCATTCCAAATGACCCCAAAGTAACGACACCAACTACAAGAAAATTTACATATCCTAATTGACCACTTAGACTGACATCATAAGGGAAGACTCTTGTGAGATAGCCATATAAATTACCAATACCACCAATAATCATCATGTAATTCGTATAAACGGCAATTTGTTGTGTTTTTACCCCTTTTAATTGGCCAACAAGCGGGGCAAGGATAGAGCCGCCTCCAATACCTGTAATACCCGCAATTAAGCCTCCTCCGCAGCAACTAATACTACCTTTAGCTCGTTCTATAGGAGACATATTAAACACTTCTATTTGTGTTCTCGATCTGTTTAAAAATGTTTTAATCGCTAGTGCACTCAAACTTACTGTAAAAATTAAACTAATTATCGCTGTAGAAAAATAAAAACTTAATTCAAAACCAATTTGCACGCCAATAACCATTGCTATAGACCATAAAATCATATTGATATGATCAATTTTAATTTTTTGCTTATGGAAAAATAATAAGTTAATCAATGCGGTACACATCACAATGGTGAGTGATGTAGCTGAAATAACTTGAATCGGCAATTCGGGAAATAATGTACGTAAAATTGGCACCATCAATACCCCACCGCCAATACCAAAAATAGCAGAAACCATATTGGTACAAATACCGCAAATCAGTAAGATAAAAATTGTACTAATTGCCATTGCTACTCCTATCAAGAAAATCAGCTTAATAATGTATTCTAATTGTGGCGTAAGGAGATGAGCATATCTTATGATCAGCATCATATACACTTAAAAATATTCTGTTATGATGAAAAAAATAGAAAGGATATGATGTATGAACGCATTTCAATTAATGGCAAAACCTACTGGCTCAATTTGTAATTTAGATTGCCAGTATTGCTTTTACTTGGAAAAACCTCATTTAAATCAACGAGCCATGAGTGATGAGGTATTAGAAGCCCATATCAAATCTTACATAGAAACAGCCCCTCAACAGCAAGTAACTTTCCTTTGGCAAGGCGGCGAGCCAACCATGGCAGGCCTTGATTTCTATAAAAGAGCGGTCGATTTTCAGCATAAATATGCTAATGGGAAACAAATTAAAAATTCGCTACAAACCAATGGTGTATTACTTAATGCCGATTGGTGCCGTTTTCTGCATGATCATAATTTTCTTGTGGGGCTTTCTATAGATGGCCCAGAACACTTACATGATGCCTATCGTTTAACTAAAAATGGCAAAGGCACATTTCAACAAGTAATAGATGCACTAGATTTACTACATAACTATCAAGTGTCTTTTAATACTCTCACTGTAGTGCATAACCTAAATGTCCTATATGGCAAAGAAATCTATCATTTTCTAAAACGAATTGGATCGCCATATATGCAATTTATTCCACTAATGGGAGATTATAAGCAACAAGCCTCAGCAAAGGATTATGGGCAGTTTCTAATTAATATTTTTGATGAATGGTACGCTAATGATGTAGGAAAAATTGGGATTCAGTTTATTGAACAATGGTTTATGGCCTATCTTGGATTACAACCTGATTTATGTATTTTTCGTGAAACGTGCGGTGATCAATTAGTTATTGAACAAAATGGCGATATTTATAGTTGCGATCATTATGTTTACCCTGAGTACAAGTTAGGAAACCTCATAGAAACACCACTAGTAACATTAATTGATAACATAAAACAAAAACATTTCGGTTCAGCGAAATCCTTTCTTTCCGAACGATGCAAAAGCTGTAAATTTCGTTTTGCCTGTCATGGAGGTTGCCCAAAACATCGAACGGTTCAAGGATTTGAAAAACCACATAATCAACTATGTGAAGCCTATTATGCAGCGCTCTCTCATATGGAACCCTATTTGAAAGAATTTGTAAAATGCTTTGGTAAAGCAAAATAACATTATTCATTTAAAATAAAAATTTTGTTACCAAGTTAACACTTTTAAAACTTGCTTATAGCAGATAAAAACAGAAATTTGTATAGTAATCTAAAGTTGTTTATGTAATAAAAGGATATTTATGTCAAGCTCATCACCTTATTTACCTCAAAATTTACACCAATGCATTATTTCTGAAAGTAAAACACTAGGGAAAAACAGCTTAATTTATACTCAAGGTGAAAAACCTAAAGAATTTTATTTTTTAAGACGGGGGCTCGTTGGGCTTTATCATAGCTTAGAAAATGGTAAAGAAACCTTGATTCGACTTTATCATGCTAACGAATATTTTGGGTTTAGAACAATCTTTAGTGAAACAACTTATCATTGTAGTGCAAAGGTATTACTAGAAGCAGATATTATTCGTATATTTCCTGGAAATCACACTACTTTTATCGCAAATAATCCTGATTTTTCCCGCTATCTTATGAAACAACTTTCGAATGAATTATATGACGCAGAACACCGAATAAGTAGTACAGCCTATAAACGAAGCTACGAGCGTATAATTGATGCAATTGAAAATCTAACTGAAAGTTATCCCGATTATCCTTGGACCTACCGAGAAGTAGCTGAATTTTGTGGATGCGAAACAGAAACTGCTATTCGTATTAGTCAAGAATTAAAGAAACAAGGAATTCTAGACAAAAATACAAGACATTTAAGAATCTGCTCTTAAATTTAATATTATGGTTTTGAACTATCTATCTAAATAATATTTCAGTAAATAAATTGCTTTTTACTTACATATAAAATAAAAAAGCTCACTATAAAGTGAGCTTTTCCTTTGAATTGATTTTTATTCCTCAGTAGCCGCTTCAGCAACTTCTGGGCGATCAACTAACTCAATGTATGCCATTGGTGCATTATCGCCTGCACGGAAACCACATTTCAAAATGCGAGTGTAACCACCTGCACGTTGAGCAAAACGTGGACCTAATTCATTGAATAATTTTGCAACAGTTTCAACGTTGCGAGTACGAGCGAATGCTAAACGACGGTTTGCAACGCTATCTACTTTTGCTAATGTAATTAACGGTTCAACTACACGGCGTAATTCTTTAGCTTTAGGCAAAGTAGTCTTAATGATTTCATGACTAACTAAAGCACTTGCTAAGTTACGAAACATCGCTTGGCGATGGCTGCTATTACGGTTTAGTTGACGACCACTCTTACGATGGCGCATGATCTTATCCTTCTCAGAAAAATCTTAACCTATGACCAAACTAGTCTTCAGCAATACTTGCTGGTGGCCAATTTTCAAGGCGCATACCAAGTGACAAGCCACGTGAAGCGAGCACATCCTTAATTTCAGTAAGAGATTTCTTACCAAGATTAGGTGTTTTTAATAATTCAACTTCTGTACGTTGTACTAAATCACCGATATAATGAATTGTTTCTGCTTTCAAACAGTTAGCAGAACGAACTGTCAACTCTAAATCATCTACAGGACGTAATAAAATCGGATCAAATTCCGGTTTTTCTTCCTTAATTTCAGGTTGACGAACATCACGCAAATCAACGAATGCATCGAGTTGCTCTGCTAAGATTGTTGCAGCACGACGAATTGCTTCTTCAGGCTCAAGCGTACCATTAGTTTCTAACTCAATAACAAGTTTATCTAGATCAGTACGTTGTTCAACACGAGCTGCTTCAACATTATATGCAATGCGATCAACTGGGCTGTAACAAGCGTCAACAAGTAAGCGGCCAATTGGACGCTCCTCTGCTTGACTATGAGTGCGAGCTGAAGCTGGAACATATCCTCTACCACGCTGAACTCGAATACGCATACTGATTGATGCATTTTCGTCAGTTAAGTGACAGATTACATGATTCGGATTCACAATTTCAACATCACCATCATGGGTGATATCCGCTGCAACAACAGGGCCAATTCCAGATTTATTTAGTGTCAGAATAACATCATCTTTATTCTGTACTTTAACCGCTAGACCTTTAAGGTTTAAAAGAACTTCAAGAATATCTTCTTGAACACCTTCCTTACTACTATATTCGTGCAATACGCCATCAATTTCCACTTCAGTTACAGCACAACCTGGCATTGAAGACAGAAGGATACGACGTAATGCATTACCTAGAGTATGGCCAAAACCACGCTCTAACGGCTCTAAGATCACTTTAGCATGAGTTGAACTAATTTGTTCAATATCTACTAAACGTGGTTTTAAAAATTCTGTAACAGAACCCTGCATTTTATCCTCTCTTTGCTTTTAAGCTTAACTATTATTTAGAGTAAAGCTCAACGATCAGATGTTCGTTAATATCTGCTGATAAATCAGAACGTTCAGGAACACGTTTGAACACACCTTCCATTTTTGCAGAATCAACTTCTAACCATGTTGGTTTTTCTCTTTGTTCTGCTAATTCTAATGATGCTTTAATACGTGCTTGTTTTTTAGATTTCTCACGAACAGCAACAACATCATTTACAGAAACTTGGAAAGATGGAATGTTAACAACACGACCATTTACAACAATCGCTTTATGGCTCACTAATTGGCGAGCTTCTGCACGAGTTGCAGCAAATCCCATGCGATAAACAACGTTATCCAATCTACCTTCTAATAACACTAATAAATTTTCACCAGTGTTACCCTTTAAACGGTTTGCTTCTTTATAGTAGTTACGGAATTGACGTTCTAAAATACCATAGATACGACGAACTTTTTGTTTTTCACGTAATTGACTACCATAGTCAGACAAACGCGGTTTACGAGCACCATGTTGACCAGGTGCTGTATCAATTTTACATTTTGAATCAATCGCACGCACGCCTGATTTAAGAAATAAATCAGTACCTTCACGACGGCTGAGCTTGAGTTTTGGACCCAAATATCTTGCCATTTTCTTTCTCCAACTATCCTATATACGTCTTAAACGCGACGTTTTTTCGGTGGACGACAACCGTTATGAGGAATCGGAGTCACATCAGTAATATTCGTGATACGGAAACCCGCTGCGTTTAACGCGCGAATTGTAGATTCACGACCTGGACCCGGACCTTTAACCATAACTTCCAAGTTCTTTAAGCCGAATTCTTTAACAATTTCAGCACAACGTTCAGCAGCAACTTGCGCAGCGAACGGGGTAGATTTACGAGAACCACGGAAACCTGAACCACCTGCAGTCGCCCATGCTAGAGCGTTACCTTGACGGTCAGTAATAGTAACGATTGTATTATTGAAAGATGCGTGAATATGTGCTACGCCATCTACGACTTGTTTTTTTACACGTTTACGTGCACGAACTGGTGTTTTAGCCATTCTTTATTTACCCCGACTATTTTTTGATCGGCTTACGTGGACCCTTACGGGTACGCGCATTAGTTTTAGTACGTTGACCACGTACCGGTAAACTACGACGGTGACGTAAACCACGATAACAACCTAAGTCTAAAAGACGTTTGATGTTTAGTGTTACTTCACGACGTAAATCACCTTCAACGGTAAATTTACCAACTTCGTCACGCAGTTTGTCAATCTGCTCTTCAGACAATTCTCTGATCTTAACATCTTCAGCAATACCCGCTGCAGCACAAATAGCTTTTGAACGAGTCTTACCAATACCGTAAATTGCAGTTAAAGCGATTACAGCGTGTTTGTGATCAGGAATGTTAATGCCTGCAATACGGGCCACTATGCACTCCTATTATTTTAACTAATTTGGTATTCTGATCTTGAAAAGCCCGTTTTCAGGATACTCAAACAGAATACCAAGGACATAAATGAGTTGAGCAGTATAACTGCTCAACTGGTTCTTTGCAAGAAAAAATATGTATTAACCTTGACGTTGTTTATGCTTAGGATCGCTGCACAATACACGTACAACACCTTCACGTTTAACAATTTTACAGTTACGACACATTTTCTTTACGGAAGCACGAACTTTCATTGCTTATCCTTTTCTACTAAATGAACAATTATTGTCCAAAACCTTTAAGGTTTGCTTTTTTCAACGCAGATTCATATTGAGACGACATTAAGTGACTCTGAACCTGCACGATGAAATCCATAATTACAACGACTACAATTAAAAGAGATGTTCCACCGAAGTAAAATTTAACATCCCAAGCCGATGTCATAATATAAGGAACTAAACACACAAACGTTACATAAAGACCGCCAATCAGTGTAAGACGAGTCATAACTTTATCAATATAACGAGAGGTTTGTTCCCCTGGTCTAATTCCTGGAATAAATGCACCAGATTTTTTTAGATTATCTGCTGTATCTCGCGGATTATACTGCATTGCAGTGTAAAAGAAGCTAAAGAAAATAATTGCTACAGCATAAACAAGTAAATAAAGAGGCTGGCCAGGATTCAACAACATAGATAAGTTATTTAACCACTCAAACTTATCATTTTGTCCAAACCATTGAGTTAAGGTAGCTGGAAATAAAATAATACTTGAGGCAAAAATTGCCGGCATTACGTTTGCCATATTTACTTTCAATGGTAAATGTGTCGAATGACCACCTAAAATTTGACGACCTTGTTGACGCTTTGCATATTCAACGCGAATTCTGCGCTGTCCTCTTTCAACAAAAACAACAAAATAAGTTACTGCAAATACAATAGCTGCGATCAGAAGAAGCACTAGTGGATGCATCTGTCCTTGACGAGCCTGCTCAATAGTTTGAAGTATAGCTGATGGTAAACCAGCTACGATACCGCCAAAAACAAGAATTGAAATACCGTTACCAATACCTCTTTCAGTAATTTGTTCGCCTAACCACATGAGGAACATAGTTCCAGTTACTAAGCTAACAACTGAAGTGAAGTAAAAACCAAATCCAACATTTGGAACTAAGCCAGGTAACATATTTGGTAAACCTGTTGAAATAGCTACTGCCTGAATGGTTGCAAAAACAACTGTCGCATACCGAGTATACTTAGAAATTTTACGTTGACCAGCAGCACCTTCTTTCTTTAATTCTGCTAAAGCAGGAGAAACCGTTGCAAGCAACTGAATTACAATAGATGCCGAGATATACGGCATAATACCTAATGCTAAGATAGATGCACGGCTTAATGCACCACCAGAGAACATGTTAAACATGTCAATGATGGTGCCTTTTTGTTGTTCAACTAATTGAGCTAGCACAGCCGCATCAATACCAGGAACCGGAATGAAAGAACCAATTCGGTAAACGATAAGCGCACCTAAAACGAAAAGTAATCGGCTTTTTAATTCACCTTTACCGCTATTAGTACTTCTTGCTTGATAACCTGGTTGTTTAGCCATTTGCTAATTATTCCTCAACTGAACCGCCAGCAGCTTCAATTGCTGCTTTTGCACCCTTAGTCACACGCAAACCACGAACTGTTACTGCAGATTTCACTTCACCCGCTAAAACTACTTTAGCGAATTGGATATCCTTAGTTAAGATATTTGCTGCTTTTAATGTTTCTAAGGTTACTACATTACCTTCAACTTTGGTTAACTCATTCAAACGAACTTCTGCAGTTACTGCAGCCTTCATTGAAGTAAAACCAAATTTTGGTAAACGACGGTATAATGGCATTTGACCACCTTCGAAACCGCGACGAACACCGCCACCAGTACGAGATTTTTGACCTTTATGACCACGGCCACCAGTCTTGCCTAAACCTGAACCAATACCACGACCAAGGCGTTTAGCGCTATGCTTTGCACCTTCAGCCGGAGATAGAGTATTTAAACGCATCTCTTACTCCTCCACTTTAACCATGTATGAAACTTGGTTAATCATACCACGTACTGCAGGCGTATCAATTAACTCAACAGTGTGGTGCATATGGCGAAGACCAAGACCACGCAAGGTAGCTTTATGCTTCGGTAAACGAGCAATTGAGCTACGAACTTGTGTTACTTTAATAGTTTTAGCCATTATTCATTACCCCAAGATTTCATCAACAGTTTTACCGCGTTTTGCAGCAACCATTTCTGGTGATTTCATGTTTGCTAATGCATCAATAGTTGCACGAACAACGTTAATTGGGTTGGTAGAACCATACGCTTTAGAAAGAACGTTACGTACACCTGCAACTTCTAATACTGCACGCATTGCACCGCCAGCGATGATACCTGTACCTTCGCTTGCTGGTTGCATAAATACACGTGAACCAGTATGAACACCTTTAACTGGATGCTGTAATGTACCTTCATTCAAAGCAACGTTAATCATATTACGACGTGCTTTTTCCATTGCTTTTTGGATCGCTGCTGGAACTTCGCGTGCTTTACCATAACCAAAACCTACTCGGCCATTACCATCACCCACCACAGTTAATGCAGTGAAACTCATAATACGACCACCTTTTACAGTTTTTGATACACGGTTTACTGCGATTAGCTTCTCTTGCAGTTCACCAACTTGTTTTTCGATGTTTGACATCTCAATTTACCTCATTAGAACTGTAGACCAGCTTCACGTGCAGCGTCCGCTAGAGTTTGGACACGACCATGATATTTAAAACCGGAACGATCAAAAGCAACAGCTTGAACGCCTTTTGCTAATGCGCGTTCTGCAACAGCTTTACCTACTGCAGCAGCAGCATCTTTATTACCGGTGTATTTTACTTGCTCACGAATTGCTTTCTCAACAGTTGAAGCAGCGGCAAGCACTTCTGAACCGTTTGGTGCAATAACTTGTGCATAAATATGACGTGGAGTGCGGTGAATAACTAAACGAGTTACACCTTGCTCTCTCATCATATGACGAGCACGAGCTGCACGACGGATACGAGCTGATTTCTTATCCATAGTGTTACCTTAATTATTTCTTCTTAGCCTCTTTGATACGTACCACTTCATCAGCGTAACGTACCCCTTTACCTTTATAAGGCTCAGGACGGCGATAAGCACGAATATCTGCTGCAACTTGACCGATCAACTGTTTGTCTGCACCTTTCAACACGATTTCGGTTTGAGATGGACATTCTGCAGTAATACCTGCCGGTAAAGTGTGCTCTACTGGGTGAGAATAGCCTAAACTTAATGCAATTGCATTGCCTTTAAGTTGAGCTCTGTAACCTACACCCACCAATACCAATTTTTTAGTGAAACCTTCAGTAACACCGATAACCATTGCATTAACTAACGCACGTGCGGTACCCGATTGAGCATTTGCTTCAACAAAACCTTCACGTGGAGTGAACGTAAATTGTCCGTTATCTTGTTTTACTTCAACTGATTCATGAATTGTGCGAGATAACTCGCCATTTTTACCTTTTACTGTTAATAGCTGACCGTCGAGTTTAACTTCAACGCCGGCAGGAATATTAACAGGTGCCTTTGCAACACGAGACATTTTCCTACCTCTCTATTAAGCTACATAACAGATGATCTCACCGCCTAAACCTGCTTGACGAGCAGCGCGGTCAGTCATAACACCTTTAGATGTAGAAATAACTGCAACACCTAAACCGCCCATAACTTTTGGTAATTCATCTTTACGTTTGTAAATACGAAGACCAGGACGACTTACACGTTGGATGCTTTCTACAACTGGTTTGCCTTGGAAATATTTTAAAGTAATTTCCAATTCAGGTTTAGCACCTTCTAAAACTTTTACGCTTTCGATATAACCTTCAGCAGCTAATACGTTGGCAATTGCCACTTTTAGCTTGGAAGAAGGCATATTGATTGCAACTTTGTTCGCAGCTTGACCGTTACGAATACGGGTCAGCATATCTGCGATTGGATCTTGCATACTCATTGTACTTTTTCTCCGATTCCAAAATAAAGTGGTATATTACCAGCTCGCTTTTTTAAGGCCTGGGATTTCACCGCGCATTGCAGCTTCACGAACCTTAATTCGGCTTAAACCAAACTTACGTAAAACGCCATGAGGACGTCCAGTTTGGCGGCAACGGTTACGTTGACGAGATGGGCTAGAATCACGTGGTAAAGTTTGTAACTTTAACACTGCATCCCAACGATCTTCATCAGAGGCATTGACATCAGAAATGATTTTCTTTAATTCAACACGTTTTGCGTAGAATTTTTCAGCCAATTTAACGCGTTTTACATCGCGTGCTTTCATTGATTGTTTAGCCATTATAACCTGCCTTATTTACGGAATGGGAAATTAAAGGCAGCAAGTAGTGCTTGACCTTCTTCATCATTCTTAGCAGTAGTTGTGATAGTGATATCTAAACCACGTACACGATCTACTTTATCGTAATCGATTTCAGGGAAGATGATTTGTTCACGCACACCCATGCTATAGTTACCACGACCATCGAATGATTTCGCGCTTAAACCGCGGAAGTCACGAATACGTGGAACAGCAATTGTAATTAAACGTTCAAAGAACTCCCACATACGCTCACCGCGTAGTGTTACTTTACAACCGATTGGATATCCCTGACGGATTTTAAAGCCAGCAACAGATTTACGAGCTTTAGTTACTAAAGGTTTTTGACCGCTGATTGCTGCTAAGTCCGCTACTGCGTTGTCTAGCAATTTTTTGTCGGTCAATGCTTCACCCACACCCATATTCAGGGTAATCTTTTCGATTCGTGGGACTTGCATGACAGATTTGTAGCCGAATTTATTTTTTAATTCGCTTACTACTTGATCTCTGTAGTAATCATGCAGTTTCGCCATCGCATTACTCCAGTTTGTTAGATAATTTCATTGTTAGATTTGAAGAAACGTACTTTTTTGCCGTCTTCGAATCTAAAACCTACACGGTCAGCTTTATTTGTTTTAGGATTGAAAATCGCAACATTTGAAGCGTCAATTGCAGCTTCTTTTTTCACTAAACCACCAGCTTTTCCTAATGCAGGAACTGGTTTTTCATGTTTAGTAATGATGTTGATACCTTCAACAAACACTTTACCGTTTGGTAACACTTTAGTTACCTTGCCACGTTTGCCCTTATCTTTACCAGTAAGAACAATTACTTCATCATTTTGACGGATTTTAGCAGCCATTACATTCCCCTTACAGTACTTCTGGAGCTAAAGAAATGATCTTCATGAATTTCTCAGAACGAAGTTCACGAGTCACTGGTCCAAAAATACGAGTACCGATTGGTTGCTCAGTGTTATTATTTAAAATTACACAAGCGTTACCATCGAAACGAATAACTGAGCCATCTGGGCGACGAACACCCTTCTTGGTGCGCACAACAACTGCTTTTAATACATCACCTTTTTTTACTTTACCGCGTGGAATTGCTTCTTTTACAGTAATTTTGATGATGTCACCAATCGCAGCATAACGACGGTGCGATCCACCTAGAACCTTGATACACATTACGCTGCGAGCGCCTGAATTATCAGCAACATCCAGCATAGTCTGTTCTTGGATCATATTAGTGCTCCGTTAAGATTAAAAAAACACCCTTTCGGGACGAACCCATCCGCACTACTCGAATAGAATGGCGGATAGGTGGCGGATTTTATCAAAAGAAAAAGAGAAAGGCAATGATAATTTACCTTCCTCTTATTGATCTATTTACTAAATAATCCAGTTAAAATTTACCGCACTTTTAGAATTGTAAGATACTCCTATATTATTCTCAAAAGCTCATCTAATGAAAAATAAACTGCAGAAAAAATGAACTGCACACTTACCTTAGATAAATTCATTAGTTTTTAGATTTTTGAAAAATATCCTTGCCTAAAAGCCAGAGATACCTATCGAGTTCTTTTAAATTAAATCTTTCTAATTTATAAAATCTTTGAAAATCTAGCAAAATCCCTTTAAATTTTCTGTAATTTTTTAAATCTTTCCTTTTAAACACTGAAAATTTATCTACTTTATTAAAATAGAGGAGAACTTGCTCCACATAGCTATCATAAATTGGGAAAGCAATTGGATTGTGATGACTACAATATTTAGTTGCAAAAGAGTAAAAATACTTCTCCTTACCACCAATTGTTACTTCTCCTAATTCACGAACTAATTCAATATCACCAGATTTTAAACGTTTATCTAGATCTTTAATACCCCAAATATGCTTTGCAACATGATGAATAGCAAATATATTTGTACTATAAAAATCATTTAAGCATGATGTTTTCAATAAAATATCACTAATCTCAAGATTCTCAGGTAATAACTTTAAAAATAGTTTATTTAACGCTTTTTCTTGTGAAGTGTATTTTTCAAGTTTTTTCCATCCTTTAAGATGTTTATTAACTTCTGAAACACTGGGTTTAGGGGGTAAATATTTTTCCACATTTTCTCCACATTATAAAACTAATGTCTAACTCAATCTAATCGTAACCATAGATTTTATATACCATCAAGCCATTACATCATGATTTCAGAATGAGGCAACGTAACTTTTAATTTGGAGAATTCCGCCTCATTAAACTCAACAAGCTCATCATCAAAGTCCATTACTCCTCTTATATAAAGTTCTTTTAAATGATTTAATTTACTAAGTTTATATAATTCATCAATATTTATTCGATTATAGGAAAGATCTAAACTTTCTAACTTATTAAAGTTAATAATCGAATTAAACATAACCTCGCCAATCATGCCATTCCAATCTCTAAATGAAATAGATAAAACATAATTATTTAAGTAGACTAAAGGCTCCAAATCATTAATCTCATAAACATTGTTAGGAATATTTATATTATCGAGCACTGGCTCTATAAAAGTATCATCTAACAAATATAATCCTGTTACATATTCTCCTAATAAGATTCCAAAAGTATCTCTATCATATATATCTGGTTCTGTATCAAAATCATTTTCATCGTAAAACTCTTTGATGCCAATCTCCTCTTCTTGATTAGGAAGATCATGTATTAATATATACTTCATTGTATCAGATAAATGGCACCACCAATCCCAATCTGCATCAGAAATAAACTCATTGTCAGCAATCTCATCTTCTGACATTTTGCTGATCTTTCCAATTTTTTGAGCATTAATAAAGTTTATTAGAGCTTCGTTACAGTCATTGCTGTTTTTCTCATTTTCGAATTCAAAACCAACTGATTTTACTATTTCGTCTAATATAGACTTGAGATTACGATGCATCACCGTTACATGTCCACTGACTTTTTCAATTAAAAACTCATCATACTCAGCATAGCCATCAGCGTCCTTTGAAAAATTAGAGTTTCCATTTATATGGGAAATAAGTCGGTAACTCAAACATTGAGGACTTTCCATTTTCCCATAGACAATACCCAATCTATCAAGAATTTCGCGTAATATTTTAACTGTATCACGATATATTACTTTAACATCTTCGCCGCCTAATTCTATACGTAACTCATTATAAACTGCAAAATTTCTAATATTTTTAATCATAAACCAACTCCAATTTATTGGACAATAAAAATAGCCTATATATAATTAATATTTAAAGTTTATATAGGCTATAATTAATTACACCAACATGCAGCATAAATATTTAATTTACTATTTTATATAGTTTCATAAAATTCACATGACAGGTAATAATACTTTCCTATGCAATAATCTCGCAATTTGGCAGCAATTCTTTAACTACATTTAATTCTTTATCCCCAAAGTAATCCTCTGTGAATGGGATTTTTACTTTCTCTAAATAGATCTTTTTAAGATTTTTAATATCCTTAAGTGAGTCTAATGAATATAAAAATAGATCATTACCTGAAAGATCTAATTCTTCTAATTGAGGAATACTAGCAATCATTGATGTTACATATCCTTGAACAATTATATCTTTATTTCTAAGTGATAATGATGACAATTGCTTAATATGTGATAATTTGTCTAAATCATCTTCTACATCATAAAACTGCGGAATAATAAGAGAAGTAAGCGTTCCTTGGGTATATTTTTGTTCTGAATCATACTGACCAGTTAAATATTTACCTACATAGTAGCTAATAGCTGTATTTCTATCGTTAAGATCAACTGAAATAGAAATATCTCTATTTTCCGTATCCAATTCAGGAATTAAGTTACGATCAACTTCAAGGAATTTATCTTTAAGATTCCATAACAGAACACACTTCATTACATAAGATAAACTACACCACTACTACCAATCTTCATTAGAAATATTCTCAGTAGTATCTGTATCATTGATAAGTTCTTCCGGGAATTTATCCTCTGCTAATTTTGTCGTTTCCTTACGGGTATCAATTCCGTTAATGAAATTAATTAATCTATGACCAAAATAACGAGTATTCCACTCATCAGAATATTCAAAGCCAAGATCTTCAGAAATTTCTCTTAACATACTTCGTGTTTTTCTGTCACGACATCTGATAGTAACAGTATAATCTTCAGCAGATTCAATAATTAAATCTTTATAAATTGCACAACTTCTAATTTGTTTAGACATAACTAGCTCCAGATTACCAAAGTTTTAAAACAACTTGACCAAATGCAACTAAGATGGCGTTACCATTTAGTTCATAAGTGGTATCATAGTTAGCTGAAATTTTTGGCTTAATTTTATTCCCTTCTGTCACCCAAATATCACTTTGCTTTGCTCCAACTTTAGGTTTTAACTCACGTCCATCATATACCCAAATATCACTTTGTTTTGCTCCAACTTTAGGTCTTAACTCACGTCCATCATATATCCAAATATCACTTTGATTTGCTCCAACTTTAGGTTTTAGCTCACGCCCATCACAAGACCATTTACTCGATAATGAAATTTTTGGCATAATCTTCTCCGCTACCATTATTAAAAATATTTTTATCAGTGTTTGTTTAGGTGTTATGTCAATAACACCTAAAAGAAGTATACTTCTTTGCGAAATCGGCTTACTGAAAGAAAAAGTGCGGTTAAAATTCATTTAATTTTAACCGCACTTTAAAAACAAAAAGCCAATAGATTTACACTATTGGCTTTTATTTTATTACGCTTTGTTATTAATTAAGCAATAACTGCTTTCTCAACAACACGAACTAAAGTCCAAGATTTGGTTTTTGATAGAGGGCGACATTCGCGAATCTCTACGGTATCACCAACTTTGGCTTCATTGTTCTCATCGTGTACGTGTAATTTAGTTGTACGACGGATAAATTTACCATATAAAGGGTGTTTTACCTTACGTTCAATAGCAACAACGAAAGATTTTTCCATTTTGTCGCTAACAACTTTACCTTGTACGCTACGAATTTTATCAGTCATTACTCACCCGCCTTTTCGGTTAATACAGTTTTTACACGTGCAATATCACGACGCACTTGCTTAGCCTGATGGGTTTGTTGAAGCTGACCGGTGGCTGTCTGCATACGCAACTTGAATTGTTCACCTAAAAGGTTTACTAATTCAGCATTCAGCTCTTCAACACTTTTTGTACGTAAATCTTGAGCTTTCATTACATCACCGTCTTAGTTACGAAAGTGGTCTTAACTGGCAATTTAGCAGCTGCTAATGCAAATGCGTTTCTTGCTACTTCTTCAGACACACCATCCATTTCATAAAGCACTTTACCCGGTTGGATTAAGGCTACCCAGTACTCAACGTTACCTTTACCTTTACCCATACGGACTTCTAATGGTTTTTCAGTAATTGGTTTATCTGGGAATACACGAATCCAGATTTTACCTTGACGTTTTACTGCACGTGACATTGCACGACGTGCCGCTTCGATTTGACGAGCGGTTAAACGACAACGACCAACTGCTTTTAAACCGTAAGTACCGAAACTAACTTCAGTACCGCCCGCGATACCACGGTTACGGCCTTTGTGAACTTTACGGAATTTTGTACGTTTTGGTTGCAACATTTAGCGTTTCTCCTTACTTACGACCTTTACCGCGAGGAGCCTTTTTAGGCTTGTCGGCAGGTTGTTGTTCTGATTGCGCAACGGCAGCCATTCCACCAAGAATTTCACCTTTGAAGATCCACACTTTAACGCCAATTACGCCGTAAGTTGTGTGAGCTTCTGCAGTGTTATAATCGATGTCCGCACGAAGAGTATGTAGAGGTACGCGACCTTCACGATACCATTCTGAACGTGCGATTTCTGCACCACCTAAACGACCGCTAACCTCAACTTTGATACCTTTAGCACCTAAACGCATTGCGCTTTGTACCGCACGTTTCATTGCACGACGGAACATTACACGACGTTCTAATTGAGAAGCAATGCTATCTGCAACTAATTTCGCATCTAATTCAGGTTTTTTCACTTCAGCAATGTTGATTTGAGCAGGAACGCCAGCGATTTTAGACACTGCATTACGTAATTTTTCAACATCTTCGCCTTTTTTACCGATTACGATACCAGGACGAGCTGTGTGAATAGTTACACGAATACTTTTAGCTGGACGCTCAATAGTAATACGTGAAACTGAAGCATTTGCTAATTCTTTATTTAAGAATTTGCGTACTTTGAAATCGCCTTCAAGATTGTCAGCGAAGTCTTGTGTATTCGCGAACCAAGTAGAGCTCCAAGGTTTAACAATACCTAGGCGAATACCATGTGGATGTACTTTTTGACCCATTGCTATTCCTCTACTTATTAACGATCTGACACAACCACAGTAATGTGGCTAGTACGTTTTAAAATACGATCTGCACGACCTTTAGCACGTGGCATAACACGTTTCATGCTAGGACCTTCATCAACGAAGATTTTAGCAACTTTAAGATCATCGATATCTGCACCGTCATTGTGCTCTGCGTTTGCAATAGCTGATTCTAAAACTTTCTTCACTAAAGCCGCTGCTTTTTTGTTAGTGAAAGTTAAAATTTCTAGTGCTTGCGCAACTTTTTTACCACGAACTAAATCGGCAACTAAGCGAGCTTTTTGGGCAGAAGTGCGAGCGTAACGATGTTTTGCGATAGTTTCCATCTCTTTACCTCTTATTTCTTAGCTTTCTTATCTGCCGCGTGACCGCGGTATGTACGAGTCGGTGCAAATTCACCAAGCTTATGACCGATCATTTCATCAGATACATAAACAGGAACGTGCTGACGACCATTATGGACTGCGATGGTCAATCCGATCATTGATGGAATGATCATTGAACGACGGGACCAAGTTTTGATTGGTTTTTTATCCCCGCTTTCCACCGCCTTCTCTACCTTCTTCAACAAGTGTAGGTCAAGGAAAGGACCCTTCTTGAGAGAACGTGGCATGGCTAATCCTCTTTAATTTAATCTATTATTTGCCACGACGACGTACGATATATTTATCAGTACGTTTGTTGTGACGAGTTTTCTTACCTTTGGTTTGAACGCCCCAAGGAGTTACTGGGTGTTTACCAAAGTTACGACCTTCACCACCACCGTGTGGGTGATCTACTGGGTTCATTGCAGTACCACGAACTGTAGGGCGAATGCCTCTCCAGCGGTTAGCACCAGCTTTACCCAATACGCGAAGCATATGTTCTGAGTTACCAACTTCACCGATTGTTGCAACACATTCAGCTAATACTTTACGCATTTCGCCAGAACGTAAACGTAAAGTTACATAGTTGCCTTCACGTGCGATGATTTGTACATAAGCACCAGCAGAACGAGCGATTTGACCGCCTTTACCTGGTTTTAATTCAACGTTATGTACTGTTGAACCAACTGGGATATTACGCATTGGTAATGAGTTACCCACTTTAATTGGTGAGTTTACGCCAGCTTGGATTTGATCGCCTACTGACAGACCTTTAGGAGCTAAGATATAACGGCGTTCACCATCTTTATAAAGCACTAAAGCAATGTTAGCAGAACGGTTTGGATCATATTCTAAACGCTCAACAACCGCTGGGATGTCTAACTTGTTACGTTTGAAATCGATTAAACGGTAGTGTTGTTTGTGACCGCCACCAATGTGACGAGTAGTAATACGACCATAGTTGTTACGACCACCAGTTTTAGATTTAGTATCTAGAAGAGGTGCGTAAGGTTTACCCTTGTGTAATTCAGGGTTCACGATTTTAACAACGTGACGACGACCAGCGGAGGTCGGCTTACATTTAACGATAGCCATTCTCTAATTTCCTCCGATTACTCTGCACTGTCCACGAAGTCCAAATTTTGGCCTTCGGCTAAAGTTACATAAGCTTTTTTCCAGTCGCTGCGACGACCCATTTTGCTACCACGGCGTTTAGTTTTACCTTTAACAACCACGGTACGAACAGAGTCAACTTTTACTTCAAATAATTGAGCAACAGCAGCAGCAATTTCAGCTTTGTTCGCATCTAAAGCAACTTTAAGTACAACAGTGTTAGATTTTTCAGCATTGTTAGTTGCTTTTTCAGAGATGTGCGGTGCACGTAGCACGCTTAGCAAACGTTCTTGACTCATGCTAGGATCTCCTCAATTTGTTTCACAGCGTCAACAGTAACAATCACTTTATCGAAAGCGATTAAGCTAACTGGATCGATACCTTGAACATCACGTACATCAACTTTGTATAAGTTACGTGCTGCTAAGAATAGATTTTCATCTAAACTTGCTGTGATAATTAATGCATCTTCAACTGCTAAATCTTTTAATTTTTGTACTAAAACTTTAGTTTTTGGTGCATCTAATTCGAATTTTTCAACAACAACCAAACGGTCTTGACGAACTAATTCAGAAAGAATGCTTTTGATAGCACCACGGTACATTTTCTTGTTCACTTTTTGGCTGTGATCTTGTGGTTTAGCCGCGAAGGTTATACCACCAGAACGCCAGATTGGTGATTTGATATCACCAGCACGAGCACGACCTGTACCTTTTTGACGCCAAGGTTTTTTACCTGAACCAGACACTTCAGCACGAGTTTTTTGCGCACGAGTACCTTGACGCGCACCTGCTGCATAAGCAACAACAACTTGGTGGATCAACGCTTCGTTAAACTCACGTCCGAAGGTAGTTTCAGAAACAGTTAGTGCGTTTGCACCTACAACTTGTAATTCCATCTCTATCTCCTAGACTTATGCTTTAACTGCTGGCTTAACGATAACATCGCCATTGATAGCACCAGGTACAGAACCTTTTACTAATAGCAATTTACGCTCAGCATCTACACGAACAACTTCAAGTGATTGAACAGTTACACGTTCAGCACCTAAATGTCCTGCCATTTTTTTACCTTTAAACACACGACCTGGAGTTTGGTTTTGACCAATAGAACCAAGTACACGATGTGATAAAGAGTTACCATGAGTCGCATCTTGAGTACGGAAGTTCCAACGTTTAACACCACCTTGGAAACCTTTACCTTTAGAAGTACCGGTAACATCTACTTTTTTAACATCTGCAAAGATGTCAACATTGATTTCTTGACCTAAAGTGAATTCTTCACCTTCAGTACGAAATTCCCATAAACCGCGACCAGCTTCAACACCTGCTTTCACGAAATGGCCTGCTTCAGGTTTAGTTACACGATTCGCTTTTTTAGAACCAGTAGTAACTTGAACTGCAGTATAGCCATCGTTTTCAAGAGTTTTAACTTGAGTTACGCGGTTGGCTTCGATTTCGATAACGGTAACTGGTACAGAAACACCGTCTTCATTGAAGATACGGGTCATACCAACTTTACGACCGACTAAACCAATCATTGTAATAACCTCTTAATTAACCTAGGCTGATCTGCACGTCCACGCCGGCAGCCAAATCTAAACGCATTAATGCATCAACAGTTTTTTCTGTTGGCTCTACGATATCTACTAAACGTTTGTGAGTACGAATTTCGTATTGGTCACGTGCGTCTTTGTTCACGTGTGGAGAAATCAACACGGTGAAACGCTCTTTACGAGTTGGTAAAGGAATTGGACCACGAACTTGTGCACCAGTACGTTTAGCTGTTTCTACGATCTCCGCAGTAGATTGATCGATCAAACGGTGATCGAAAGCTTTTAAGCGGATACGGATTCTTTGGTTCTGCATTAGACCAGAGCTCCAATAAAATTTAGCTAATAAAAAACCAACACCAATCACAATTCTAACTTCAAAATAGAAAAGGAGGTGCAAGTTACCTGTTATATAGTCTCCAAATCGGAAACATTGTTTAGCGTGACATATCGTCATGCTCGTTTAATAAATGATTACATTAAACGGCTTTCATACTGAAAGCTCACAAATACTACACAAAAGTTAAACAAATTGCAAGGGATTTATTCAAAGCAAATAAAAAGTGCGGTCATTTATCGCCGTATTTTCTCATCGAAAAATACCTAGAAAAATCACCGCACTTCACATATTAAAATTAATGATGGTTATCTAATAGCGTGATATGTCGTTTTGCTACAATCCACGCACCAACATATCCCATAATTAAACAGAACACTAATAAGAATACAAATTCGCCAACGCCTAATCCATTCAAACTGAATTGAACGGCAAAAATATCCGTTACATATTTCACGGCAGAAGTAAAATAGCTGATAATAAAACTACTAAAAATTGCAGCAGCTAATCCACCTAATACAGCATAAATCATCCCTGTATAAAGGTAAGGACGAAGGATAAATTGATCTGTTGCACCAAGCAATTTCATCACATCAATACTTGATCGGCTACTATACACATCAGAGCGAATACTGTTACCAATAACCAAAAATACCGCTATCGTCATTAATACAGTGCAGAAAATTGCCACATGGGCGATTAACCAAGAAAGTGCGGTTAATTTTTCCATCCAGTCGTTATCCAAGCGAACTTCTTGTACCCCTTTAATTTTAGTTAAATTGGTACGTAACTCATCACGTTTTTCTGAAACATTAAATTCGCTCGTTGGTTTTACCATAACGACAGCTGGTAATGGATTATCATCTAAAATTTCTAATTCTTCGCCAAAGCCAGACCAGCTTTTAAATTCCTTTAAACTTTCTTGGCGAGAAACATAATTCAGTGATTCCACCCCTTCTTGTTGACGAATTTTCTCTACTACTAAATTCGCGTCTTCTTCACTTAAATTTTTGTGAAGATAAATCGTCAATTCACTTTCAGGATAAAATTGCGTGGTTGCTAAATGTAAATTTTTCCACATTAAATAGCTTACGGTTGGGATTGTCAGAGATACAGCAATCACCAAAATCGTGAGTAGTGTGCCAAATTTACGTTGCCATAAATCCGTCCATACTGCACGCAAAGTATAGGCTGTTTGAACAAAAAAGGATGCATCCGTTGGTCGGCTCATGATTATTCCTTAATAACGTAAATAACCTTGTTCAAGCACAAGACAAGGTTTTGGTTTTTGTTGAATTAAATTAATGTCGTGAGTAGCAATTAACACCGTCATTCCGAGACGATTAAATTCTTCAAACAAATTAAAAATGCCTAAAGAAAGTTCATCGTCTAAATTACCCGTTGGTTCATCTGCTAGTAAGAGCTGAGGTTTATGCACAATCGCACGTGCAATATCAACGCGTTGCTGCTCCCCGCCAGAAATTTGTGGTGGCAAATAGTGCGCTTTACTACGTAATCCTACACGATCTAAAGATGCCATCGCACGTGTATGCGCATCTTTTGGATGCATACCTGCAATAATCAATGGCAATGCCACATTTTCCACCACCGTACGATCTGTTAATAAACGATAATCTTGGTGAACCATACCAATTTGGCGACGCAAAAATGGAATTTCATATTTTGACAAGCGAGTAATATCGTGTCCGTTAAACCAAATTTGACCCGCGTTGGCTTTTTCCATCCCCATAATAAGCTTGAGTAATGTACTTTTCCCTGCGCCTGAATGCCCGACTAAGTAAGTCATACTTCCCACAGGAAGATGAAAATTCAAGCCTTGTAACGCTGGCTGCGTTGCGCCATGATAGGCTTTAGAAACATTTGAGAACTTAATCACAATTTTTCCTTATTCTTTTTATTCTTCATTAACGAATAATGCCTCAATAAATTCTTTGGCATTAAACTCACGTAAATCTTCAATTTTCTCACCTACACCAATATAGCGAATAGGCAACTTAAACTGATCGGCTATGGCAAAAATCACGCCGCCTTTTGCCGTACCATCTAATTTTGTTAGAGAGATCCCTGTTAAACCGACAGCCTCATTAAATAACTTCGCTTGGCTAATAGCATTTTGTCCCGTTCCAGCATCCAGCGTAAGCATAATTTCATGTGGTGCAGTTTCGTCATATTTTTTCATAACACGAACAATTTTTTTCAGCTCGGCCATTAAGTTATTTTTATTTTGCAGACGACCCGCCGTATCCGCAATAAGAATATCAATATTTCGTGCAGCCGCTGATTGCATCGCATCAAAAATCACCGATGCAGAATCAGAGCCGGTGCTTTGCGCAACAACTGGAATATGATTGCGTTCTCCCCAAACTTGAAGCTGCTCAACTGCCGCCGCACGGAAAGTATCGCCCGCCGCAAGCATCACTGATTTTCCTTCAGCCTGAAATTTACGTGCAAGCTTACCAATTGTCGTCGTTTTACCCACGCCATTTACGCCCACCATTAAAACCACATAAGGTTTTTTCGTGCTATCAATCTCTAACGGTTGTGCCACTGGCTCAAGAATATCAGCCATTTCTACTTTTAATTGTTGATATAAAAGTTCGGCATCTTGTAATTCTTTGCGACTTGCATGTTCAGTCAAATTTTTGATGATTTTACTTGTTGTCGGCACGCCAATATCCGCAATCAAAAGTTGTTCTTCCAATTCTTCAAACAACTCATCATCAATTTTCTTTCCTAAGAAAAAACTACGAAAACCCGCGCCAATATTTTGTTTAGTTTTCAGTAATCCCTTAACTAAACGACTAAAAAAGCCCCCTTCACTTGGCTTTTCGCGAGTTTCAATTTCAACAACAGGCTGAAGCTCATCTTTAATATCTTCAACAATTTCAGATTCAACCACGGTTTCTGTAATCGGAAGATCATCTTCTAAATTTTTCGCTTCGATGATTTCTCCGACGGGCCCAAGTGCAGTTGAAATTTCCTGTATTTTTTCTTCTTCAACGATTTCATTCGTCTCAATGCTTTCTGCTAAAAACGGCTCAGAATCCACCGCACTTTCTACTGCCTCTAATTCAGACGGTTCCTCAACTAAATCATGAGTTTCAAGTTTTTCAATAGATGGCTCGACATCTTTAATCTTTTCTTCTTCAATTATCGGCTCAATTTTAGGTTCATCTTGCTTTTTATTACGCCCAAATAACGATGCCCAAAATCCGCCTTTTTTATTTTCTTCAGCCATAAAATGCTCTCTTAACTGTAATCCGATAAAAATGTCGTTTATTCTAGCAAAAAATCGTCTAAACTAAGCACAATTTTCAATAAAAATCGAATCTTTATGAAAAAAATACAAACGCCAAATGCAAAGGGCGAGGTTCGCATTATTGCTGGGCTATGGCGAGGGCGAAAACTTCCAGTATTAAATTCAGAAGGCTTACGCCCAACTGGCGATAGAGTGAAAGAAACGCTTTTTAATTGGTTAATGCCTTATATCCATCAGTCTGAATGTTTAGATGGCTTTGCGGGGAGTGGCTCATTAGGTTTTGAAGCACTTTCTCGCCAAGCGAAAAAGGTGACTTTTTTAGAACTAGATAAAATCGTCGCCAATCAATTAAAAAAGAATTTACAAACGCTCAAATGCTCATCAGAACAGGCCGAAGTGATTAATCAAAGTAGTTTGGATTTTCTAAAACAGCCACAAAATCAACCGCACTTTGATGTGGTGTTTTTAGATCCACCCTTTCATTTTAATTTGGCAGAACAAGCAATTAACTTGCTTTGCGAAAATAATTGGCTAAAACCCAATGCGTTAATTTACGTAGAAACAGAGAAAGATAAACCACTCATTACACCTCAAAACTGGACGTTATTGAAAGAAAAAACGACAGGAATGGTGAGTTATCGTTTATATCAAAATTAGAGAAAAAATTATGTTAGATATTGTTTTATATGAACCAGAAATTCCCCAAAATACGGGCAATATTATCCGCCTTTGCGCCAATACAGGATTTCGCTTGCACTTAATTGAACCGCTAGGTTTCACCTGGGATGATAAACGCTTACGTCGCTCAGGTTTGGATTATCACGAATTTGCAGAAATCAAACGCCACAAGACTTTTGAAGCCTTTTTAGAAAGCGAAAAACCCAAGCGTCTCTTTGCACTTACAACAAAAGGCAGTCCAGCACATAGCCAGGTTAAGTTTGAACTTGGGGATTATTTAATGTTTGGCCCCGAAACTCGCGGCATTCCAATGTCAATTTTAAATAAAATGCCGATGGAACAAAAAATCCGTATTCCAATGACAGCCAATAGCCGCAGTATGAACTTGTCTAATTCTGTCGCAGTAACGGTTTATGAAGCTTGGCGACAATTAGGCTACGAAGGTGCAGTAAATTTGCCAGAAGTAAAATAAACGAAAAGAGCGGTTAAAAATTCAATGAGATTTTTAACCGCTCTTTTGTTATTTAAATGGGACTTGTTTTCCGAACATTTTTATTTTCACTCGGCCAAATTCATTTTTTATTTTTTCTAAAATAGAAAACTCACGTTGACTTCCATGCACTCTATCTCTCCCCTCTTTTAAACTGCTTTCAAAAGGATGATCTGGATGCAACACAAAATCTTGAACGCAAATACCCGGTGAAAGTTGCACTATTTTGTAATTATTAAAATGCAAAAAATCCTCAAAAACAAGAGAATCAACTGCTACATCAAGTGGTTTGTTTTTTACTAATTCAAGTAAATATTTAGCCCCTTTCGCTGTAACAGTATATCCAGCAGTTCCAGATTGCTTTACCGTAATAGGATAAATATTTCTATCACATTTTACAGATTGTGGTTTTTTAAAGAACATCTTGCCATTTGCTTCTAATTTTAAAACATGAATATCATCAGAAATATAATCAATTTCTAATAATTCTTTAGCATTTTCTCCCAGATGAATGTCATCTTCAAAAATATTGATATAGTTTAAATTGTTCTCTAAGGCTAAATTCCACAAGACAATATGACTTAATGCACAACCAATTTCTCCATCTGATAACTTGGCTTGAGGAGAACGATCTAATGTAATATTAAATTTTTTAGCAGTTTCTTCAATAAGGTCAGGCGTGATAGCATCAAAAAATGCGAAAGGAATATTCTGCTTACCAAATTCTTCTGTAATATGTTTTCGGCGTTTTTGTTCAGTAGTTAAACTAATGACATAATTGTGTTGTGCTGTGCTCTGCATAAAAGTCACCAAAATAAATAAAAATGTGGAACGGTATAATATAAAAAGTGCGGTGAAAAATCATAGAAATTTTCACCGCGCTTCTTCATACTAAATATTATGCGCTAAACGATATTCAACCAAATCTTCAATGGTTAGCACAGAATAACCAAATTTCTTTGCAAATTCTACAATCTCAGGGGCGCGAGCCATTGTGCCGTCGTCATTCGTGATTTCACAAATCACACCTGCATGTTTAAATCCAGCTAGACGTGCTAAATCAACAGAAGCTTCAGTGTGTCCGCGGCGGGTAAGTACGCCACCATTTGCTGCACGAAGTGGAA
This sequence comes from Haemophilus sp. oral taxon 851 str. F0397, assembly GCF_000242295.1. NCBI lineage: Bacteria > Pseudomonadati > Pseudomonadota > Gammaproteobacteria > Pasteurellales > Pasteurellaceae > Haemophilus > Haemophilus sp. oral taxon 851. The sequence continues at coordinate 15,188 of NZ_JH591082.1, read as the reverse complement.
AAACATGACCGGGACGATGTAAATCTTTTGGAACTGCATTATCAGCAATCGCTGTTTTAATGGTTGTGACTCGGTCTGCGGCAGATACGCCTGTAGAAACACCTTTCGCGGCTTCAATCGTTACAGTAAAAGCCGTTTTGTTTACGCTATTATTATGTTCTACCATTGGCGGTAAATCGAGTTGTTGGCAACGTTTATCGGTAATGCATAAACAAACGATACCACTTCCATAACGAATTAATTTTGCCATTTGCTCTGGCGTGATTGTTTCTGCTGGGAAAATTAAATCGCCTTCATTTTCACGATCTTCATCATCTAAAACTAATACGCCATTTCCATTTTTGAAGGCATTAATTGCGTTAAGTACGCGTTCTTCAGCGGTATTGCCGAATGGAGATAAAATTGACTGATTCATAGTAATTTCCTAATTTGAGATTTCAATTAAATACCAGAATCAGGGCTGAGAAATGCAAATAAAATGAACGATTTGGGAACCCAACTCGTTTTATTCTCTTTCATCCAGACTTTACTGTCGGCTTTGGAATTTCACCAAATCTGCTGACTTTAAAAGTGAAAGTTAGGGCAATTTAGCAAGAAAAATTTGCCAAAAATTGACCGCACTTTTAAACGCTCGTGGGCTTTACCACCGGTAGGGAATTTCACCCTGCCCTGAGAATGCTCACTAAGTATAGCGCAAAATACCTAGGCACTAAATCAGAACGTGAAAAATATTTTCATTTAGCCTACAATAAACGCACTCAATTCTTACGCTATTAAGAGCGGATTATGTCAAAAGCAAAAGAGAAAAAAGTCGGTGTCATTTTCGGGAAATTTTATCCCGTGCACACAGGCCATATAAATATGATTTATGAAGCGTTCAGTAAAGTCGATGAACTACACGTTATCGTGTGTAGTGATACAGAACGCGATTTGAAATTATTTTACGATAGTAAAATGAAACGTATGCCAACCGTGCAAGATCGTTTACGTTGGATGCAGCAAATTTTCAAATATCAAAAAAATCAGATTTTTATTCATCATTTGGTTGAAGACGGTATTCCAAGTTATCCAAATGGCTGGCAATCTTGGAGTGAAGCGGTTAAAACTCTATTTAATGAAAAACATTTTAAACCTTCAATCGTATTTAGTAGCGAACCTCAAGATAAAGCACCTTACGAGAAATACTTAGGTTTAGAAGTATCGTTAGTCGATCCTGACCGCACTTTCTTTAATGTGTCTGCCACCAAAATTCGCACCACACCATTCCAATATTGGAAATTTATTCCGAAAGAAGTTCGTCCTTTCTTTGCTAAAACTGTGGCTATTTTAGGGGGAGAAAGTAGCGGTAAAAGTGTGCTGGTGAATAAGTTAGCTGCCGTATTTAATACCACTTCCGCGTGGGAATACGGACGTGAATTTGTATTTGAAAAACTGGGTGGTAATGAGCAAGCGATGCAATATTCTGACTATCCGCAAATGGCTCTTGGTCATCAACGATATATTGATTATGCCGTGCGCCATGCACATAAAATTGCATTTATTGATACGGATTTCATCACCACGCAAGCGTTCTGTATTCAATACGAAGGAAAAGCCCATCCATTTTTAGACTCGATGATTAAAGAATATCCCTTCGATGTCACTATTTTGCTTAAAAATAATACTGAGTGGGTGGATGATGGCTTGCGCAGTTTAGGTTCACAAAAGCAACGCCAACAATTTCAACAACTACTCAAAAAACTGTTAGATAAATATAAAGTTCCTTATATAGAGATTGAATCGCCAAGTTATCTTGATCGTTATAACCAAGTTAAAGCAGTCATTGAGAAAGTGTTAAATGAAGAAGAAATCAGTGAATTGCAAAATAGTCCATTTGTTATAAAAGGAAAACATCAATGATCTTATTTGCCGGTGATCCACACGGAAGCTACGATCATATTTACCCTTTTGTGAAAGAACAGGAAAATGTCGCACTCATAATTTTAGGCGATTTACAGCTTACGACAACAGATGAGTTGGATAAACTTGCTAAACATTGTGATATTTGGTTTATTCATGGAAATCATGATAGCAAAACAATTAGTGCTTTTGATGCGATTTGGGGTTCTGAATGGCAATCACGGAATTTACACAATCGCGTAGTTGATATTCAAGGCACCCGCATTGCGGGATTAGGCGGTGTATTCCGAGGGCAAATTTGGATGCCGCCAAATCGCCCCATGTTTTTTGATCCTATTCATTATTGTCAATATAGCCCACAAGAGAAAATCTGGCGAGGCGGTGTGCCTTTACGTCATCGCACGTCAATTTTCCCATCGGATATTGAAATCTTAGAAAACCAACAAGCGGATGTGTTGATTTGTCACGAAGCCCCTAAGCCACATCCGATGGGTTTCCAAGTGATTAATGATTTGGCAATGAAGATGGGGGTTAAGCAAGTATTCCACGGTCATCATCACGAAAACTTTACTTATCGAACAAAGTATCCCTACAAAATCACAAATGTAGGTTTCCGCAGTCTTGCTGATGCAGATGGAAATTATTTGCTACAAACTATCGACGATCGTGAAAAATAAATCTATTCCAAAACAAAAGCCGATTCAAATGAATCGGCTTTTTTACATTCAAAGTGCGGTATTATTCCGCATTGTTTTTCGATTTAATGACGGCGTAAACCACACCTGTTGATAAAGCACCAATCGCAATTGCACCAAGATATTTCAATGGTTCAGATACAAATGGAATGACAAATAATCCACCGTGTGGAGCTTGTAATGTAATATTTAATCCCATTGAAATCGCACCAGCCACCGCACCACCAATCACTGAGCTAATAATGACTCGAATTGGATCTGCTGCCACAAATGGTAATGCACCTTCGGAAATAAAACATAAACCAAGAACGAATGATGCTTTCCCCGCATCGCGTTGGCTAACGGTGAATTTATTGCGAGCAATCCAAGTCGCCACTGTCATACCAATTGGTGGAACCATACCCGCAGCCATTGCCGCAGCCATTGGCGTATAAACTTGGGATGCAATCAACCCAACAGAAAAGGTGTATGCAGCTTTATTTACCGGCCCGCCCATATCGATACACATCATTGCGCCGATAATTGCGCCTAACACAATCGCATTCACTTCGCCCATTGAAGTAAGCCAATTACTTAGCTCTTTCATAATTTCAGCCACTGGTGGATTGATTAGGTAAATCATCGTCAAGCCAACAATCATCGAACCCAAGAGCGGTAAAATTAAAATCGGTTTTAATGAAGTCAGGCTTGCTGGCAATCGAATAATCACATTTAGCCCTTTCACCACATAGCCTGCTAAGAAACCCGCAATAATACCACCAAGAATCCCTGCGCCCGCTTCACTTGCCAGCATCCCAGCAATCAAACCAACTGCAAGCCCTGGACGATCCGCGATAGAAAATGCAACGTAACCGGCAAACACGGCAATCATTAACTTGAACGCCACACCACTACCGATATTCATTAACATATTAGGAAGATCTTGAAAAACTCCTGTATTTTCAATTACATTAAAACTGAACATAAAGGAAATCGCGATCAATAATCCACCCGCAACCACTAACGGTAACATATGAGAAACACCAGTCATTAAGTGTTTGTACACACCTTTTTTCTCACGGTTTTCTTCTTTCGATTCCGCATTATTTCCACCATCAAAAATTTTGGCTTCTTTAAATGCTTTATCAAATTCTTGCTCGGTTTTCTTCAGGGCTAATCCTGTTGAAGTACGGTACATTGGTTTACCTTTAAATTTATCTAAAGGCACATCAATATCTGCTGCAATAAATACCAAATCAGCCGCCGAGACTTCTTCTGCAGTAATTTCATTGCCAGCCCCAACTTGACCACGGGTTTCAACTTTCACATTCCAACCTTGTTTTTTCGCATAGGTTTCGATCGCTTCGGCTGACATAAACGTATGTGCAACGCCAGTTGGACAAGCAGTTACCGCAACAATATTTTTTACACCAGAAACACCCGTAAAACTCACCGCACTTTTCGGTGCAACATAATCAGCTCCATTGGCTAAGGCATTTGCCAACGTTACTTCAGGAGAAATCATGGCGATAGCTTCGCCGATAATAAAGACTTTTTTACCAACTAACGCAGGGTTATTTGGTAATACAGAACCAAATACGAGAACAAGATCTGCTTCGTCTGGTGTTTCTACAATAGAGACATTCGCTTTTTGTGCAGCTGCTCGAAAAACTTCATGTAATAAATAGGCTTTCGCATCGCCTACATTAGCTGATTGGGTTAAAAATAACTTCATACTATCCTTCAATCATCGTTATTTGTACTTTTTCTAAAATGGGGTCAAGTAAACTCAAATCACTCACACCGACATTACTTTGAGACACAGCAAAAGCGGACACAGCCGTAGCAAACGCTAAGGTTTCTGCTTTTGATAAACCTTTTTCAAAACCATAAATTAAGCCTGCTACCATTGAATCCCCTGCCCCAACCGTACTCACTACATTTTCACATTTTGGTGGTTTGGCTTTGAGCACGCCTTCATTATTAATCCATAAAGAACCTTTTGCGCCCATTGAAATAATCACGTTTTCAATGCCTTCCGCTTTGAGTTGTTGTGCTGCGGCAATAATTTCTTCAAGACGATTTAATGGATGACAAATCCAAGCCTCAAGTTCTCGATGATTGGGTTTTACTAGCCAAGGTTTCGCTTTTAATCCAGTGGTGAGTGCAGCATTGCTACTATCAAGTACAACTTTTACGCCAGCTTGGTGGAGCTGATTCAACCAATCAGCAAATAATTCAGAAGATACACCTCGAGGTAAACTGCCACAAACTGCGACAATGTCATAATTTAAACAATAAGCCAAAGAATCCGTCACAAATTGTTGCCAAACTTGTGGATTTATTTGATATCCCAAGAAATTTAAATCTGTCACATCCGCTTCAGTTTCGGTAATTTTTACATTGATACGTGTTTTTCCATCCACACGGTGGAATTTATCTTCCAAACCGTGCTTATTAAACATTTGCTCGAAATCAGCTGAATTATCCTCGCCCAAAAAGCCACCTACTGCGACATCAACGCCCAAATCCTTTAATACTTTTGCGACATTAATTCCTTTCCCTGCAGGAAATAAACCAAGGGTTTCTACGGTATTTACTTCACCAAGTTGGATACGATTTAAACGCCCGACTAAATCATAGGCGGCATTTAAAGTAATTGTTACGACGCTTGCCATACTATTCACCTAAACCCGATTCAATCACCGCACCGATTCCGTCAATAGCCTGTTGCGCTTCATCGCCCGTCGCAACAAAACGTAAACGAGTCCCTTTCACCACACCTAATGCCACAATTTTTATCAAACTTTTAGCGCTCACTAATTGAGAATTACGATCAAGATTTTGAACCGCCACAGAGGCATTATATTTTTTCACTTCGTTTACCAACACCGCACTTGGGCGAGCGTGCAAACCGTGTTCGTTTTTAATTACAAACACGGCTTCAATAGCATTTGCTGGCAAGTTATGATCTTCGCTTACCGCTGGTGCGTGAATTTGTTCCCCCATAATCTCAATGGTATCTGGTTCAGATGGCGGCACTGCAGAAACATTCTCGCCCAAACCATCAGCAATCGCTTTGCCCAATGCTTCAATAGCTTGTTTTGCATCTTCCCCTTCTGCCACAAAACGTAAACGATGACCTTGCGTTACTCCAAGCGCAACAATCTTCATCAAACTTTTTGCACTCACGACTTCACTTTCACGAGTAAGATTTTGCACGGTAATTTTCGAAGTGAATTTTTTCACTTCATTAACCAAATTTGCACTTGGACGCGCATGTAAACCATGTTCATTACGAATCGTAAAGGTTCCCACAACAGCACCTTCTACAGATTGAGTTTCAACATCACACTCTGAACCCAAAAGTGCGGTCAAAATTTCTGTTGAATAACCATTGAGCAAGGTTGTTTGGACATCGTCATCTAATAAACGCGCTAAAGTTGGATTAATTTGATCACTGACGGCTGCAACAGTTATCACGCCTTTTACTGCTTTGCCATTGTGGCTAAAAATTGTTTTGGCTCGGCTAAATGCTAAAGCATTTTTAACATTTCCTACGACAGAATCCGTTACCCATAACCCTTTGCCAAGCGGTAATGCCGCATTATTAATCACCTCAGAAATAAAGCGATTTTCTACCGCACTTTGCACCTGTAATTGCCCCGCATTAATCGCGACTAAAGTTAATAAACTTTGGGTATCTACATCCAAACTGATATTAGCAGCAGGAATTTCAAATGGCTCGATAGTTTCACCCATTAAAATCGCGCGAAATTCAGCAATATCCGTTATTTTTGCTAATTTCGCTGCGGTATCTTCATCACTCAATACATGGGTTAGTTGGCGCAACAAAGACAAATGCTCATCAGATCGCGCCGCAATACCAATCACGACATAAGCAATATTTCCTTCTCCCCATTCTATGCCTTGAGGAAATTGAAACACTTGCACGCCCGTTTTCTTTACCATCAAACGAGTATCCAAGGTGCCATGAGGAATAGCGATACCATTGCCTAAAAAGGTTGAAGTTTGCTGTTCGCGCGCTAGCATTCCTTGTAAGTAACCATTTTCCACATTGTCTGCTTGAACTAATGCGGACGCTGCCATTTCAATCGCTTGTTGTTTATCAGCTGCGTTAGCATTTAAATGAATGTTGCTTTCCGAAAGTTCTAACATTCTTGCTCCTTAATAATTTAAAAATAAAGCTGCTGGTGAAATAAATCGACCAGCAGCTTGTTGAAAAACAATTATTTAGATGTACAGGCTTTCAGCAGTGCTTCACTACCTTGCGCAATATATTCATCATTTTCACCGCGCTCTTTGCCTTTTTGCAAATCACGCATCGCATCATAAATACCTTGAGTCATGCTTTGCGAATCCACTTTTTCCCAACAATTTGCGTTCAAACGTTTAATATTAGCTTGCAATGCTTCCGCATGTAACACGCCGCTATAATAAGCATATACATCAGAATCATGACCGCCGGTGTAAAGTTTATCTTGAATTTGTTTCACAGGAACTAAAATACGGCCTAAATACCAGTCATTCGCCCCACTTGCAAAATTATCTACAAAGAAATTTTCATTCACGCGACCTTTATATGTCGCTACAGTCGCTTCATAAGCAGCCGCATAAGATTTTTGATCGATTTTATCTTTATCTAAATCAATCACTTTTTTATCGTTCCCCATAAATGGAATATAGTTGGTAACCGATGACCAAGAAGAACAACCTGCCAACATTAACGTAAAAAATAAAACAGAGATTTTTTTAAACATAGTCATACCTGATTAAAGTTAATAAAACGCCGCCATTATACTGGCTGAAGGGGATTAAAGAAAGGGCGGTAATTATTCCGCCTCTTTTACTAAAGACACCAAAATCTGATCGATTTTAAAGTTTTCCGTATCAATTACTTCAAACTTGTATTTTCCATAAACCACAGAATCGGTTTTTTTCGGGATTTTACGTAACATATACATCATAAAGCCACTGATGGTTTCGTAATTTTCTTCATCTGGGAAAGATTCAATATCTAATACTCGTGTCACATCTTCTAATGGCGTTGCGCCATCAATAAGCCACGAATGTTCATCACGACTCACAATATATTCTTCTTCGTTAGAAACTAATTCCCCCATGACAATACTCATTACATCATTTAGCGTAACGATACCAACGACAAGGGCATATTCATTCACAATAATCGCAAAATCTTCACCGGTAGATTTAAACAATTCCAACACCTCGTAAAGAGAAAGTGTATCAGGCACAAATAATGCTTTACGGAGTAGTTTGGGATCTGTGAGAACCACATTTTCATTCTGCAAATACATGGTTAGTAACGTATGGGATTCGACATAACCTAAGATTTTGTCGAGGCTATTGTCACAAATCACGATTTTAGAATGAGAATCACGAGAAAGCGTATCCATGACTTCTTGGCGAGAAAAAGTGCGGTCTAAATACACGATATTTTCACGGGTTGTCATGGTGGAAGTCACTGTACGGGATTGCATATCGAAAATATTTTCGATCAAATAATGCTCTTGAGTTTTCAACACACCAGCTTCTGCGCCTGCTTCAACTACGGCGAAAATATCTTCAGAGGTCATGCCATCTTCACGCACAGTGGAAATACGAAATAAGCGGAAAAATACATTAGCAATCGTATCAAAAAACCATACAAGCGGCTTAAACACAAACATACTGAAATTCATAATGCCGACAACGCGCAACGCCACCATTTCAGGATAAGTAATAGCAATACGTTTTGGAATAAGATCAGCAAATAAGATAAAGAAACAAGTAACCAGCACAAATGCGATTGTAGAAGCGGTTGGCTCAATCCAATCGCCCACAAAAGAGCGGCTTAAAATTTCCGCGATATAAGGGCTTAGTGCGCTTTCACCAATTCCCCCGCCAAGAATCGCCACCATATTCAAACCGATTTGAACCACAGTAATAAAACGACCAGGATGCTCTTGTAATTTAAGCACTTGAAGCGCGCGCACATCCCCTTCATTCGCAAGGGTTTGTAGTTTCAATTTACGCGAACCCGCCAGTGAAATTTCTGCAGAAGAAACAACCGCACTAATTAGAATTAAGGCAATAATCGCCAAAATAGTATGAAATAATTCCATAATCATTACTCAAAAATATGAAAGAAAACGACCGCACTTTGCGGCCGTTCAGGATATTACTCTTCGCTGTCAAACCAGCCGCGAACAAATTGAATAGACAAGAATAAAGTAGCTAACAGGAATGCATAGAAAATCCAAGAAACGATTGGATGACTTGGCGTGTCATCAGCAGTAATTTCTTTAATTGAGGTTGCATTACGATATTCATCCATCATTGTAATACGCCAACCATAGTATTTAATTTGCACAAGTTTGTTGTCATTACCCAAAGCCTGCGCTTCAGCCTGTAAATTGGCAGATCCAAATTTGAAGTAGAATGGGAACCCCCAACGTGTATCTTCATTGCGATACACCATAATTTTGCCATCATCATTTTGCGTATTGATGTAATACACATCACGTGTTGGGCCATCAGCTGGATTCGATTTTGTGATGGGACCATCTTTATCAACACGTTTAACTTCTACGCCAGTAACACGCGTCACATCGTAATGGGGAAATACATAATTCACTACGGAAAACATAAAACCGTGGAATAAAAAAACAACAATAAATAAGAAATATTTAAAAAACTTTCGCATACTTTTTCCTTGTCAGAACTGTGCATTTATTCTACACGAATTTTAAATAAACGCTCGAAATTTTGCGTGGTGATTCTAGCAAACGCCTCAGCAGAAACGCCCTTTAAGGTTGCCACGTATTCACATACTTCTCTCGTATAAGCTGGTTGATTTTCTTTTCCGCGATAAGGCACTGGCGCAAGATAAGGCGAATCCGTTTCAACCAATAAGCGATCCGTTGGCACATAACGAATAACCTCACGAATCGCTTCGGCATTTTTAAAGGTGACAATGCCAGAACAAGAAATGTAAAAGCCTAAATCCAACGCTTTTTTCGCAAATTCCATAGTTTCCGTAAAACAATGAATAACGCCACCGCACTTTTCAGCATGGTGTTGGCGTAACATTGAAATAGTATCATCACCTGCAGAACGTGTATGAATAATTACAGGCTTATCTAACTGGTTTGCAATATCGATTTGGCTACCAAACACCGCTTGTTGATCCGATTTATTGTCCGCGCTGTAATAATAATCTAATCCAATTTCGCCAATAGCAATCACTTTCGGATCTTGCGCCAAACGCAATAAGCGTTCTGCGTCATAAGGTTCCTCTTCAAAATCCAGTGGGTGAACACCGCAAGCAAGCGAGACATTATTAAATTCGCGTAAAGATTCATAAGCCTGTTCAAAACGGCTTAAGGTTACACCAATCGCGAGCAAATGTTTCACATCACGCGCGCGCGCTTTTTCCACCACATCTGCGATATTTTTATGTAAATTTTCATAATCCAACGCATCTAAATGGCAGTGGGAGTCAACAATGAACATAATTATTTTTCCTTATACCTAAGGCTTGAACGCCATAGACGATATATCTTTAATTTATTGCGTTTCAAATACTTCTGTGACTAATCGCGTCAAGCCATCTAATAGCATCAAGTCAACATTCACACCATTAATTGTAAGCAAATCTGACCGCACTTTTTGCATAATTTTGATTGCTTGTAATAAACCAAGAGCGGTTTGCTCATCGCTGAATTGTTCGATGCCACGGCCAAGATCGGCAACTTGTCGATGACTATCAATTTCAAGTTTCTGTTTTAAACAATCGGAAAGAAAAGCTAAAATCCAATCCACTTGCTCAACATAGCGTTCTTTATCAAACAACGGAAGCAATTCCAATGGTGAACGTCGGCGATAGAACACCCAAAATTGACGTAAGAAGTTTTTACGCTGTTCAATAAGCCCTTGTTGTAAAGTCTCTAATGCTAAAAGCGGACGCCCAAGATTCATCGCAAGTGCGGTCAAAATTTCCTGATTTTCAGCCGCACTTTCTGATTTCAACCAATCAAGAGCTATTTGTTCATTAGGCACGGACAGATTCCACACTTGGCATCGACTATAAATGGTTGCCAATAAACTTGCTGAACTATCTGTCTGAAGTAAAAAATAAGTATTTGGACGAGGCTCTTCCAATGTTTTCAATAACGCATTAGCAGCCGCTTCCGTTAAACGTTCCGCACCCTGTACATACACCACTTTATTACCATTTTGTTGTGCATGTTGAGCAACCATTTCATTAATGTCGCGTACTTGATCAACGCCAATATCCTTACCATCAATAGGGCTCAATTCATGATAATCTGGATGGCTATGGGCTTGCATTAAATGACAAGAATAGCATTGACCACAAGGTTTATCGCCTTGAGCCACACACATTATTTTCTGTGCAAGTGCATCAAATAAATTTTCTACACCTAAACCAGAATCAGCTTTAATCAGGACAGCATGATGCCCCAAACCTTCGTCAAAGGTTTGAGCAATTTGATGATAAATTGGCATTAGCCAAGGATAAAGTGCGGTCATTTTTTGTGTAGTAATGAGTGAAAGCACGATTATACATGTTTTAAAATGGGCTTTATAAATAATATCTAAAATAAAACAGAAAAATATAATAAAAATGCTGCTTTTTTATTCAATATTGAATATAATTAGCCCCCTTTAGCCCTTAACCCTTGAGGATATTATTTTGAAATTAAAAGCAAAATTTAATTTAACTCTCTTAAAGTTTATTTTAATCAGCTCTCCTCTTCACGCATTCGCAGTAGATTATTCTTATGATGGTTTTTCCGCTGAGGAAATAGAGCGATGGGAAAAATTACGTAATAAAAATTCTGAACATTGGCAACTTTTTCTCTATGATGAAAATGGGGCAATGACAGGAGGAGGCTCGATGAAATTGGCGTCAGTTGGAAGGGGGAGTAAAAGCAACGGAGAGCTTTTACCTGATGACAATGACGTAGTAAAAGGGCATAGCCTTAAGGATTTTAAGGAGCCATTTAAGTTTACTGACAAAAAGCGTAATGAACATTTTGAATGGAGTAGTGCATCAGGAGTTGTATCTGATTATGGTTCATCTTCTAATACAAATATAAGATACGCTTATATTGATAATTCTGATGTTAATAGTGAAATACTACTAGTTGATAATATAAGATATCATCGTAAAAACTATGCTAAATATTTAGCAGAATATCCTAACTTAGAAAGTTGTGAAACTAGATTTGCACCAGATTGTAAACTAGAAAGCTTTGCTTCTGCAGATCCAATGTACTATTCACTACGTTTTAAAATAAGAAACAAATCTCATGTTGCAGGTCAAATCATTAATTTGACTGAGCTTACATTAACAGATTCACTTTGGGAACCGAGATGGGACTCTGACATCTATTCTTTAAAAACGGAAAATTCTGATATCCGTTTCAATACAAAAAACGAAAGTTTGGTAGTTCATGAAAATTATAATGGTGGGCAAGGTCGTTTCATTTTATCTTATGATCTAAAAGACAAGTCTACTGAAACTCCAATTTTAACTTTTGAAAAAGACGTAACGGGAACATCTGATATTATTCTTGAAGGAAAAGCATTAGAAAATTTTGAAAATCTCGGCGGACATTACCTTGTAAAAGTAAATACGGAAAATACAAACGCATTTCGTCTTGTTGGCCAGTATAAAAAAGGTATTCGTCGTCTACTTTTACAAAAACATCACGATGGTTTTTGGGCAATGTGGCAAGAGCCGGAAAGCATTAAACTTTATCCTTATCAAGCTCAAGCAGCCAATACCTTATTCAACCTAAGTTTGAATGACAAATATAGCGATATTTTTGACCGCACTTTACCACGTAAAGCACTATGGGTACGTTTGCTTAACGGACATTCAAGCCAACATGTACAAGGTAAAACAACGCCAGTAGAAGGAAACCATAAAGGTATACAACTTGGTGGTGATATTTTCTCCTTACAGAATCAAGACCATCAACTTTCCTTTGGTTTAATGGGTGGACAAGCAGAACAACGTAGTACTTTCCGTCACTCAGATACAGACAATGTTACAACAGGAAGTATGAAAGGTTATAGCGCCGGGATTTATGCAACATGGCATCAACTTCAGGACAAACAGACAGGTGCGT
>NZ_JH591082.1:822-2243 GCF_000242295.1 Haemophilus sp. oral taxon 851 str. F0397 | reverse complement strand
TCAAATTCGTTTTTACCTACAACCACAGGCACAACTGACTTATTTGGGTGTAAATGGCGGCTTAACCGATAGTGGTAATAGTAAAGTGAATTTACTGGGCTCTCGCCAATTACAAACTCGAGTTGGCGCACAAGCTAAAGCGCAATTTACTTTCACTAATGGTGTTATTTTCCAACCATTTGTTGCCGTCAATTCAATTTACCAACAAAAACCTTTCGGCGTGGAAATAGATGGTGAACGTCGAGTGATAGACAATAAAAATACGCTTGAAAGTCAATTAGGCGTTGCGGTAAAAATTAAATCTCACTTAACTTTACAAGCAACATTCAATCGCCAAACAGGCAAACATCACCAGGCTAAACAAGGTGCGCTGAATTTACAGTGGACGTTTTAAGTTTAGTAGTAACAAAATAAAATCGGCAGGAAATTCTCTGCCGATTTTTTTATTCTGAAAGCGCGGTCATTTTTCCAGAAATTTTTGTGAATAAAGAGGGCAATTATACACATTTTCAAACTGGCTTGACAAAATAGCAAAAAGCAAACGTTTACCTTTAATAAGTAAGAAATAAATAGAGAAAAATGTGAGCTAAATGAGATTTTTTGTTCAGTCTTATGCTAGAATCCCCCTCCCTATTTATTTTTACTTGACAAAGGAAAATTTATTATGAAACTCGAAGCAAGCAAGCAAGCAAGCAAGCAAGCAAGCAAAAGTTTAATTTTTTTCTTGATTACATTTAGTTTGTTTATCCCTCGTTTTAGTTTTGCATATCCTGAATTTTTTGAAAAATATTGGAATGAGCGGGGAATTCTGCATCGAGGTGAAGGATTTCACGAAACTGTATTTTATTCATTAGAAGATATGCTAAATCCAAATTCGGTGGCTTGGCGTCGTATTCCCAAACAAGTTATTGATTATGCAAATTCTGACGACTGTAATGATAATCCTAAAGATGGTTGTAAACTATTCGGCTCTAATACTTACGAAAGAAAATGGTACTTTACAGATTTAGAGGAGAATAGATCTGGAGCAGAACAAGAAGGGGAGTGGTATGATTTTAATGCACCATATGCGAAACATTTTATGAATTCTTTCCGAGAAAATGCCCCTTGCGATTGGTGTTTACCCGTTTTGTATCAGTCTTATCTATATGATAACGATGAAGCAGGAAAAACAAGCCGACCATTAAATGCGTTAATCAATAACAGGGTATATGATTTTAATGTACTTGCTATTGACAACTATCGATTTAAGTTTCCAGGTGAAACAAGAGGATTGACTCTCACAGTGAAAAACCAAAGGGAAGTGCGCGGCGCCACCCTTCAGTTATTAAAAATGGTTTTACAAGATTCTCTTTGGGAACCGCGTTTTGATTCCGATGTATATAACTTAGAGACACAAAATGCCAATATTCGCTTTAATA
>NZ_JH591082.1:0-627 GCF_000242295.1 Haemophilus sp. oral taxon 851 str. F0397 | reverse complement strand
TAACCTTTGATAAAGATGTGACAGGAACGTCTAATATCATTTTTGAAACACCAATAGAAGACTTAAAAAGCCTAGACGGGCATCAAATTATCAAAGTAAATGGCACAGCAGATAAACGCGCATTCCGTCTTTCTGGTAAACACCAAAAGGGAATTTATACACTCTCTTTACAACAACGCCCAGAGGGCTTTTTTACCAAAGTGCAAGAACGCGATGATATTGCGATTTATGCACAACAAGCTCAGGCGGCTAATACCCTATTCAATTTGCGTTTAAATGACAAATATAGCGATATTTTTGACCGCACTTTACCACGCAAAGGCTTGTGGTTGCGTTTAATTAGCGGTCACTTAAGCCAAGATGTACAAGGTAAAACCGCGCCAGTAGAAGGAAATCGTAAAGGTATACAACTTGGTGGCGATGTTTTCTCCTTACAAAATCAAGACTATCAACTTTCCGTCGGCTTAATGGGTGGACAGGCAGAACAACGTAGTACTTTCCGTAACCTAGATACAGACAATGTTACAACGGGAAATATGAAAGGCTTTGGCGCGGGCATTTATGCCACTTGGCATCAACTTCAAGACAAACAAACAGGTGCGTATATTGATAGCTGGATGCAGTATC
>NZ_JH591081.1:61272-69907 GCF_000242295.1 Haemophilus sp. oral taxon 851 str. F0397 | reverse complement strand
AACAGCGTTGAAGTACATCAGAGAATAAGTCACCATTTGATTTTCTACGATTGTCCGACATAAATGCCGCTTGATTAGCGTAATGCAGGGCATATTTATTATCAGTTTTATGATGTACGCCACGATGCAAATCGCGGAAACGTGCGTTAAAGGATTCCGCGAGATTGTTGTTTATACCTTTTGCACTAAAGGCTTCTTGATGATTGACAGACCAGCGTGTGTAATGAAAGTCAAGGTTGTTATAGGCTGGGTTTTCATCGCACATAATATCGCTGCCAGCGGTGACGAAACGTTGGTTTAAGGCGAATACGGTATTGGCACTTTCGGTGTAATCCATTGCAACAATGGTACGGTTTGAACCCCACATTTGTTCATCGTTGGCAGAACGTTGGTTTAGGCTGATAATACAGCGTTTAGTCGGTCTAAATTTAGGAAATTTCCTTCCTTTTTCGTATTGGCGTTGTTTGTAGGTGTTTTTGCGATAGTTAGGCTTGCGTAGCGTGAAGTTAATCCATGCTCCATCTTCGTGAATTTCACCTTGCATTGGGCGTAAATCACGCGTTTTGAATAAGGCTTCACGCAGCTTATGGCAAAGTACAAAAGCAGTTTTGTAGTTGATGTTGAGATGGCGGCTAATATCAATAGCACTAATGCCTTTTGAGCTATTTACCATCAATAACGTGGTGGCAAGAATATCAACTAACGGGAGCTTGTGAAAAGCGAAAATCGTGTTGGTGGTAATATAAAAATAACGTTGGCAATGTTTGCAACACCAGCGTTTGCGAGATTCGAGAAAATAGGCGTGGTGGCGAATGCCGCAATGCGGACAACAAACATCGCGAATGTTATCAGGATTGCCCCAGCGTTTTACTTTGAGCAGGTGAAAGGCTTCGCTTTCGGTTAAACGGAAAATATCTTTTAGTCTGATATTTTTGGATTTACTTGCTAATAGGTGATGTTGAGCCATTGTGAATTTCCTTGTGTAGTACAAGGCATTCGAGATTTGCTAAACGCTAGACATAAAAAATTGTCCACTTGAAAATTCAAGTCGACTCAAAGCGTTTATGCCTAGAATACCGTTAAGTACACCACAAGGAAACTTGTGGATTTTCAAATAAAAATGGCGACAAACTTAAAATAGAATCTTGATATAAATGCAAGGTTCTACGCCTATTGGTTCATCTTACTTCCAATAAGGAAATGTTAGGCTTAATTAAATAGTGGTTCGTTGGCAAATTGTAGTCATTCTTGGTGGGAATTTTTTCCTAAAGAATGAGATTTGAATGTAATCCTAAATGATGGATCCGTCAAGTAAAACAACCCCTTTCGGGGTTGTTTTAAAGTATGAATAATCAGGTTCTAGTTGTTCGTTGAACCTTGATAACCTGTTCATAGCCACAACAAGGACATTTAGATTTTCTGTCATAAAAATCTGTGGTTGTATTATGTACATCTGTTGTGTAGTAATGAGAAAACTGATCTTGACCTAAATAACGCGATTGAGTTGTGCTTGTTTGGTGTGTAGCTGTATGCTGCATATCAAGTTTCTCATATTCAGATAGCTTGCTTGTGATGAAACAATATTGACATTGGTATTGCTTCCTCTTTGACATATAAAATAGATAAAGACCAATAATGATAGCACCAATCAGATATAAGCCATCTCTAATACCTGTTGATGAGTTCATATTGAACGGAATCACTATTATTGCAATAACCCCAACCAACGCAAGCAAATTGGCTGGAAGTTGTTTCTTCTTGTCTTGCTCTTTTAAGACATTTCTTATTTTATCTGCTTCCTCTTTAGAGGCGGCTTGAGAAAGCAATTTAAGTAAAATCGCTTTATCAGTCTTAATGTCAATTTTTCTATTGTTAAAATTAGTCTTAAATACCGTATTGACAAGATTATCTACTTTAGGTGAAAAATTGAATTTTCTACTAACAAATGGATAAATAATTTTAAATAGATTGACAATAATAAACTTTAACATAGTGACACCCTTTTAATAGGATATGTTATTTATAACATCACAAGGCGATTTTCTAGTAATCTGTAAGGGATTTGGTAAACAGCTTCTGCATACAAAACTAGAGTTAATCAAATAGAGTATTTTTTCAATAAAAAGCAACCTATTACTAGGTTGCTTAGACTGTAAGATGAAGATTATTATAGGTTTCTTATTCCCATTTTATTGGTATAGAATCCACTAATTTCCAACGTACTTTATCATCATTACCATAATGCAAGAATATATCAGGTCTTTCATCTTTATTTTCAAATTCTTTCTTGACACTATCATATTTTACAATCTTAATTTCAGCATCAACTAACTTTGTTGCTATACATGCAGAATCAGAACTAACCACAGTTCCATTAAGTAAACCCAAAGAACCTCTATAGGTTGTGGTGTTTACATTGCAACCATGACGCATAAAGTCTTTCAGACTATCTAATTTTAAATTCATTTTCACCCTGTAAAAGGCTTTTTCTGAGAAATCCTCTAACTTAGAAATTAAATCTATTTGTTTCTGTGAAGGCTCTATATAAAACATTAATTGATCGAAAGGTTTACCACCCGCTTCTTCAATGCTAAAAGATGAAATTAAATTTTTTAAATCTAATTTAACTCTTCCTTTATCTTTATAAAGGGCGTGTTCATATTCAATATTTGGAGCATAAGCATTTTCAATTTCATATGATCTTTCGGAAAGCAAATATTTTTTGGCATCATCAAGGTGTTTCTTATAATCACTCTGCAATGATTCAAAATTTTTCTCTAAATACTCTGTGGCTTCCGCCTTTTTACGCTCTAATGAATCATCGTTGTTACAATCATATCTAGGAAAATATTCACTATTTCTCAGATCTATCTTATTTTCAACAAAATAATCCATATATTCATGACGACTTAGCATGCTGTTAGCAGAGATCATTTCTACATCTGAACGACACATATTTTTTATGTTGTTAGGAAATCCAGCTTCATCTAAATTTCCTGATTCTCGATAAGAAAGATCATAATAGGACATGTCATTATATACCGACGATAAAACATCTAACGTGCAAAGTGTGGCAACAGTAGGGAAAATGAATTTTCCAAATTTGTTAAAATTCATGATTATTCTCCTGTTTGTTGCGGTTTATCGCTTTTTTCGTATTGTTTCTTACTAAATTTTGCAAACAAGTCTTTCGGATATGTACATACTATCTTTAAGTAAGTTTTGAGAAAATCGGGAGAATTAACGTCAAGCCCAGCGGTTTTACGGTGAGCAACGTAGCAGCCAACGATGAGATAAAAGTAGATGATTTCTTTCATAATTTGTACTTAAATGCCTAATTTGATAGGTTAAATTTGAGTGAAGATATGGTTTTGTGCGTGTGTAATTTAGTTGTTTTATGATAGAATTTGACTTATAAATTAACTAGCAACAGGTAGTGTCTATTACCTTCCCTCGTTGTGGGTAAGCTAACCTGATAGTGGGTGATACGGTGAGTGTGAACGAAAAAATCCGAAAAGTCAGAGAATCTAAAACATGGTCGCAAGAGCAAATGGCTGAAAAGCTGAATATGTCATTAAATGGCTATGCTAAAATTGAACGCGGCGAAACAAAGCTATATTTAGACAAACTAGAACAAATTGCCCAAGTGTTTGATATTGATGTTGTGGAGCTGATGCAGTCTGATGGTAAAAATATCTGTTTCCAAATTGAATCGCCACTAGGATCAGTCTATCAAGGTTGTGGGGAGACTCAAATGCTGATTGAAATTGAGCGGTTGAAGTTGGAGCTTTCTCACGCTAGAGAAAAGGAAGGGTTATTGAATAAGTTACTTGAACAGAAGGATAATGAGATTAACGGACTAAAGCAGTTATTGCTAGCAACAAAACCGAAGCCATAAAGTAAATATTGATTTTTATATACCTTAAATAACCACAAAATCGTTTGATTTCATATGTTCTAACATCTAGTCTAAATGGTTTGATATGATGAGCTAAATGATATCATGCTTCTGTGTTGTTTGTCTTTTGTATATTAAAAGAACAATGTACTCTACTTTTTTGATAAATTTTTGCTACAATACACCTGTAAATTAATATTCAAAGGAATAAAAGCACCATGACACTTCTATCGTATCAGCTTTTTATATTTAACGATGATTTTTCTCACCTTAGTGTTAATGATGAGAAATCATTATCGTTTCTAAGAAGCTTTACTGATTTCTTGCCACAAAGGAATCAAGGTATTGAATTTGAAGTTAAAGATAATAAGCTTACTCAGAACGTTATTGATAGCATTGATTTACGCTCTCTTGACAATAAGTGGAGTATTGACTTTAAACCTAGACAAATTTTATTAGCTTATAATCATAACTCCACTAATGAAACCTATTCTTTAGGTGATTTTCGTAATGATGTTTTAAATTTAATTACTAAAATATCAGCAGAGATTTCTTTTGATAAGTCCATTAGATTAGGTTTTGTTCGAAATGCTATAGATGAAAATAGTCAAGATTTTATAGGAGAAAATACAAGCTTTCCTAACGAAAACGTATGTAAAAATGAGATTATAGAAAAAACTATTCGTTTAGGTCTTAGAAAAAAAAGTTCAAGACTAGGAGAGCTTATAAACCATGTTAAATCAAAAACGTATTCTTTAGATGCCATGATAGGAAATACTAATTTTTCAGGCATTCATATACTTGATGATATAAATACTCTAACATCAAATTTAAATCCTAGATTTGGTGTTAAAGAAATTGGATTATTTTTAAATGAAATTGAATCTGTTCTGGAGGGATAAGAATGAACTCTTTGAAGAAGAATTTATTTTATTCTGACCATTTAGAGTCAAGCTTAAAAACTTTTATTCCTAGAACGACTTATGTAAGAGAATCTTTTTCTAGTAATATAAGTTATGATATTAATTTATTTACATCATCTGATGTTCCTATTGAGTATTTAAACAATGAAAATTTTAAAAATGAATTAATTTCTAAATTCCAAAGTAAATTTATAAATTTCATGATGTTTGAAGAGGTTGTTGAAGATTACTCTAATTCAATAGAGTTAGATTTATTAGATTACTTTGATAGAAACTCATATGTAACTGGTCAATGGTTTTCTAAGCTATTCACAGATTTCATCAATAAACCAAGAATGTTAGTAAATTTACTAAAAATCCTAGCTAAATTGAAACATGATACACTTCCTAATACTCATATCTGCATAGCTGCTTTATTATCCAATAAAGATGTAGAGGTGAAGGATTTTGCTATTAGAGTTTTTGAATCTTGGGGAGATTCCGCGTCATTAAAAATTCTTGAAAATACTGCAGAAATCTCACCAAAATGGCTAGAAGATTATAAACAATCAGTAATTCAAGATCTTAAGAAAAATCCTAGTTTAGTAAATTAATATGTCGTTTCTTATTAGAAAAATAACTAAATCTAAATGGAAAAACTCGAATGATCCCGAAGGGCTTGAAGAGTTAGAGATTAATAAGTTATCATCAGATGCTATTACATCATGTCTAAGAACATCAAAAAACTCATTATCTTTTTGGGAAGTATCAGATATTAATGATAACTCTACTTTAGAAAATAATATTGATCTAAAAAATGTTATTTTAGCATTACTAACGAGTCCTAAAAGTGAAGATGTGAGTGCTTTGGATATAGTATATTTCGAAAAGAATGAAGATATTTTAAAAGAAAATGATATATCTCTTGATAAGACAGATGGAGATACCATTGATGACAATCTAAAATCTTTACATATAGATTTATGCAATTTAAATCATAAGAGCTTAACTTTTATTGCTAACAAAATGTGTTCGTGTTTGAATCAAAATCATCATAAAAGGTTCACAAAAAAGTCATTAAAGGATCTTTTAAAAGATTATGTTCAGAGCAATAAAGAATTACTACCTAAGCTTACTTCAAAGTTACAAGAAAAACTGGGTGATTGAGTGAAATATTAGATAAAAGAGATACTAGCTTTATTATTTTAATGGAAATTTGCTTGTTTAGTTAGTATTCAAAGAGTTGTGAAAATTTATATATAATAATTTAAGGTGTAATGGAAAATTTCATGTTTTTCCATTACGCCTAATTTAATTTTACTTTTCAGATAAGAAATTAAAAGAAATCTCAAAAGCGACTTGCATATCTCTCGGCATTTTTCGATAGCACTTGATTAACTGTTTTTCCTTTTCATTCAGTTTACTTTCACTAGTAGAGCTACGAAACATGTTTCCTTCTCCACACATTAACCAATTTAAATCTATATTCATTATATCTCTAACTTTGATTAAAACTTCAGCACTAGGAGTTCTCTCATTAAGTAAGTAGTTTTGAAGCGTACGATAAGGCATATTAAGTAATTCAGCTAGGGTTTTGATATTCACCCCTTTATACTCCATAACTTCTCTTAAACGATTACTTATACCCATTTTTGTATTCCATGTTGACTTTAATGTAATTCTCGAGTATGATTAAATCATCTTATATACCCATATTATACATTTTTCGAAGCAATGACTCAACATTTTCTCCTCTCCAGCAAAGCCCGCACGCTTTCGCCTATCAAGATGGCACAGCTATCTGATAGCGAAGCTCGTTCTCTGCTATACCAAATCCGTTGGGGAAGTGAGGAAAATGTCGTATGTCCGAAATGTGGCATACAACATGTTGCTTATCGCATTGCCAGCCGTAATCAATGGCGGTGTAAACATTGCCATCATACCTTTAGTGTGACATCAGGCACTATTTTTGCCGACCGCAAATTGTCTATTCAGACTTACCTTTACGCCATTGCTTTATTCGTAAATGCCGCCAAAGGCTTATCTGCTTGCCAGCTCTCGCGTGATTTAAACGTGCAATATAAAACCGCATTCACGCTTGCACACAAAATCCGTGAAAGTCTGCAAATTCAAAAACAGCTTTTCCCATTGTCTGGTGAAATTCACATTGATGGTACTTACGTCCATTCCGCTCCACGCCCTAAAAATAAGAAAAATGAACGTGTTGATAGACGTTTAAAAGCGAATGCAAATCCGAATAAACGTTCTATTTTGGTGATGCGAAACCGTTATAGTGAAGCGGAAACGGCTCAAAATCCGCACTTAATTGGTGCGAAGAAAACCTTAACGTTTCAGATTTTATCGGAAAATACCCAAGTCGTGAATAAACTTGCCACCACCTACATTAAAGCAGGTAGTCGCATTCACGCAGACGAAAATTCCGCTTATGACGAGTTAATGGTTCGCTACGATTTGCATCGCGTAAACCACCAAAAAGAGTATCGCAGCGATGAAGGTATTACGAACAATCTTGCCGAAAGCTATTTCAGCCGTTTCAAACGTATGATTATTGGCACGCATCACAAAATTAGTAACAAATATCTCGATAATTACTCCAACGAATGTGCTTATCGTGAAGATAATCGTCGTGTTGATAACCTTAGCTTGTTCAACAGCACGTTAGAGCAATGCCTTTCAACGGATAACACAACCGACTGGCAAGGCTATTGGCAGGGTAATCACCGCCCAGCAGAAAGGCTCATAATGTAATGGCAAAGAAAATTTACCTTAGTCAAATTCAGGCGAAAATCGACCTCTTACAGCGTGAGCGAAAGCAAGTATTAGAACATCTTGAATTGGTTGATAACAAAATCAAAAAGCTCCAAGATGCTTTAGAAGTGATGGAAGCCGAAGCTTTGACTAATGAATACGATACCGAACTTTATACTTACCGCACTTACAAGCACAGATTTAATGGTAAATTAAGACAAATGGTGTTAGCGGTACTCAAGGCTCAACCCGATCATTATTTCACCGTCAATGAACTCACCGAAATTGTTCTAATCAAGGACGGACAAGAACCTATTATCCGTCCACAACATACTGTTTCCGTGCGTGGGGCATTAAAGCATTGGCTAACAAAAGACGTAGTCGAGCGGTTAGGGATGGGGGTAACTGATGTAAAATGGCGACTCAAACACAAATAGCGGTATTTCTACCGCTATTTACTCTTTATTCAAATGTTCTTAATCGCCAATGAACCGTACCCTCTATTAAGCGTTTTTCCACCAACGATTTATTATCCAAATAGTTTAATGAACAAGCAATGGTTTGTGATTGTTTATACGGTAACGCATCTTCAACTTCTTGCCCGTCTAATTTCATCGCCTGACGCGTAATTTCCCTCACATTCAACCATTTTGATGGCTCTTGTTTAAGTATTTGAGCAATTAATTGTTGAGGTGAAGTTTGAAAACGAAGATTCCTAAATTTTGGGTTTGCAGGTTGGGATTGATTCTGATGCGATTTTGTGTGATTTAACACGACACGATAATCTAAAAGTTTCTGTTCGACATCTTTCAAGGTCTTATTGAGTTGCTTGATTTGATTTGCTATCTCTTTCTTTTCTTCTTCGATTAAAGCAATTTCTTCTTCAAGCGCAGTTTCTAAGATTGATTTTGATTTCTCCATTGATTATTCTTACCTTTAATAGAAAAGATAAGAAAATGTAGCAGAAACAAAGCATTAAATCTTTGTGCAACTGCTACATAATGCCGGGAAATCAAACGAAAAATGACCGCACTTTCAGAATAAAAAAATCGGCAGAGAATTTCCT
>NZ_JH591081.1:0-61058 GCF_000242295.1 Haemophilus sp. oral taxon 851 str. F0397 | reverse complement strand
TGTAAAGTTAAGTGAGATTTGATTTTCACTGCTACACCTAATTGACTTTCAATTGTCGCTTTATTGTCTATCACTCGACGTTCACCATCTATTTCCACGCCGAAAGGTTTTTGTTGGTAAATTGAATTGACGGTAACAAATGGTTGGAAAATGACTCCATTAGTGAAAGCAAATTGTGCTTTAGCTTGAACGCCCACTCGGCTTTGTAATTGGCGAGAGCCAAGTAAATTCACTTTACTATTGCCACTATCGGTTAAGCCGCCATTTACACCAAGATAGGTTAATTGTGCCTGTGGTTGTAGGTAAAAACGAATTTGAGTCCCATTCCCCGTTAAGTGTTCTGCTAATAAAGCATTGTAACCTGCTTCAATTGAGGCGGTGATACCTTTTGAAGTAAAGCGTTCTGTACCATCTTCACTATTGACGTTATGACGGAAACGTTGATACTGCATCCAGCTATCAATATACGCACCTGTCTGTTTGTCCTGAAGTTGATGCCAAGTGGCGTAAATGCCCACACCAAAGCCTTTCATACTTCCTGTTGTAACATTGTCTGTATCTGGGTTACGGAAAGTGCTACGTTGTTCTGCTTGTCCCCCCATTAAGCCAACGGAAAGTTGATAGTCTTGATTTTTTAAGGAAAAAACATCGCCACCAAGTTGTATACCTTTACGATTTCCTTCTACTGGCGCGGTTTTACCTTGTACATCTTGGCTTAAGTGACCGCTAATTAAACGCAACCACAAGCCTTTGCGTGGTAAAGTGCGGTCAAAAATATCGCTATATTTGTCATTTAAACGCAAATTGAATAGGGTATTAGCCGCCTGAGCTTGTTGTGCATAAATCGCAATATCATCGCGTTCTTGCACTTTGGTAAAAAAGCCCTCTGGGCGTTGTTGTAAAGAGAGTGTATAAATTCCCTTTTGGTGTTTGCCAGAAAGACGGAATGCGTGTTTATCTGCTGTGCCGTTTACTTTGATAATTTGATGTCCATCTAGGCTTTTTAAATCGTCTATTGGCTTTTCAAAAACAATGTTAGACGTTCCTGTCACATCTTTATCAAAGGTTAAAACAGGTTGAGTTGCTTCTTTTGGATTAAATTTAATTAAAAAGCGAGAGCCGTCACCCTGATAATTTTCATGCACGGTTAATCTTGTATTGGTGCTATTAAAGCGAATATTGGCATTTTGTGTCTCTAAATGATGTACATCAGAGTCAAAACGCGGCTCCCAAAGAGAATCTTGTAAAACCATTTTTAATAACTGAAGGGTGGCACCACGTACTTCACTTTGGTTTTTCACGGTAAGTGTTAAGCCTCTAGTTTCATCTGGAAACTTAAAACGATAGTTGTCAATGGCAAGTATATTAACATCATATACTTTCCCATCAATCACACCCTCTTTAGGACGACTTCTGTTATCTGCCAAATCATAAAGACTATATAGAAAAGTTTGATATAAAATATTCATATATCCTAGATAAGAACCAGAAGGATAGTTCTGTTTTTCTTCAAAAATTCTAGTAAAATGCTTGGCGTATGGCCTATTGAAATCATTATTTTCATGTTCTGGACCGGCAACTCCATATAGATTATCTGCGTTCACCAAACCATTTAAGTTCCATTTCCTCTCGGCGAGAATAACGAAATCACAATGAAAACAGCCTGGCTTAGGCTCCTTTAGATAATCAATAACCTTTTCAGGAATACGGCTCCAAGCTATAGATTTTGGGTTTAACATATCCTCTAATGAATAACTTGGTGAGGAAGCACTCCCATCCAGATAATAGATAACTCCATTATTCTTGAAATACTCTGTAATATACTCAGGCTCATGAATATCAGCAAAGTTATTAGGTTTATCAACATCAGCAAAGCTAAAACGAGGAACAAACAAAACAACTGTAATCAAGAAAAAATTAAGCTTTATTTTTTTGCTGGCTTTGAATTTCATAAATGGATTTTCCTTTGTCAAGTAAAAAAGGTTAATCATTCTAACAAAAAATGAGCAAAAAGATGTGATTCAGTTCGCATTTTTCTATATTTATTTCTTATTTAGAAAAAGGATAACGTTTGCTTTTCTATAAACAAATTAAACCTTGCTTAATTACTATTTTCCCTTACCTATAAGATCTTTTTATCACCCTTTCAAAATCGCCCTCAATCTATCAAGTTGGTTTTGTGTTTTTTCTTGTTTTTGCTCGGTGGTTAGTTTTGGTTTATCGCGTTCCCATAACACATCGTCATTGGGTAATTCAGCTAAAAATCGGCTCGGTTCTGGGCGAACTAATTCACCATATTGACGGCGCTCACGGCATAAGGAAAAAGTGAGTTCTTTTTGTGCTCTTGTGATCCCCACATAAGCCAAGCGGCGTTCTTCTTCCACGTTGTCTTCATCAATACTGGTTTGGTGGGGCAAAATGCCTTCCTCCATACCGATCAAATAAACATAAGGAAATTCCAATCCTTTAGATGCATGTAATGTCATCAGTTGAACTTGATCGCTGTCATCATCGTCTTCGCCTCGCTCTAACATATCACGTAATGTCAGGCGGGTTACCACTTGATTAAGGTTCATCGGTTCATTGGTTTCATCGCCTTTTAACATATCTGCAACCCAGTCAAACAGCGTAGCGACATTCTTACTTTGCATTTCTGCCGCTTTAGGGCTTGTTGCGTATTCGTATAAATATTCTTCATAATGAATCGCGGATAACATTGAACGTACCGCTCGTTCTGGTTCAGAACGTTGAATTTCATCATTAAGTTCCACAATCCAACGGCCAAATTTTTGCAATGAATCATAGGCTTTTGGCGTGATGCGTTGAATAAGTTCAAACTCAAAAATAGCGTCAAACAAACTGATGTGTTTTTCTTGAGCCAACTCCCCAAGTTTTTGTAAGGTGGCGGTGCCAATTTCACGCTTCGGTGTATTCACAATACGCAGGAATGCTGAGTCATCATCTTGATTCACCACCAAGCGCAAATATGCCATCATATCTTTAATTTCTGCACGGGAGAAAAAAGAAGTACCGCCCGAAATTTTGTAAGGAATACGGTTTTGCATCAGTACTTTTTCGAGTAATCGGGATTGATGATTACCTCGATACAAAATCGCATAATCTTTATATTTGGTTTTCCGGCTAAAACGATGGGCGATTAGCTCGGCGACAATCCGCTCGGCTTCGTGTTCTTCATTTTTTGCTTCGATAACAAGCAATTTCTCCCCTTCTCCAATGGTTGAAAAGAGTTTCTTATCAAACACGTGGTCATTGTTATCAATCAAAATATTGGCGCAATGCAAAATGCGTTGGGTTGAACGGTAATTTTGCTCTAGCTTAATCACTTGCAAACGAGAGAAGTCATCACGTAAACGCACCATATTTTCTGGTCGTGCACCACGCCACGAATAAATAGATTGGTCATCATCGCCCACCACGGTAAAACAGGCACGCTCACCCACTAAAAGTTTAATCAGTTCATACTGGCTGGTGTTGGTGTCTTGATATTCATCCACCAACAAATAACGAATTTTTGCCTGCCATTTTGCTCGCACTTCTTCATTTTGCTTGAACAACAACGTCGGCAGCATAATCAAATCATCAAAATCAAGGGCATTGTAAGCTCGAATTTGTGTGGCATAACGCTCATAACATTTTGCGAAAGTTTGATATTTAGCATCACGCGCTAACGCAAACGCCTGTTTTGGCGAAATCAAATCGTTCTTCCAATTAGAAATCACTGAAATTAACTCACGCAATAAATCCTTATCTTCTTTTAACACATCAGCGGTTAGCTCTTTTAACAATGCAAATTGATCATGCTCATCAAACAAAGTCATATTTGATTTAAAGCCCAACGCTTTATATTCACGCTTAATAATGTCAAAACCAAGCGTATGAAAAGTGGAAACGAGCAAGCCTTTGGATTGTTCTTTGCCAATGGAATGGGCCACACGCTCTTTCATCTCACGAGCCGCTTTGTTAGTAAAAGTAACAGCCGCAATTTGTTTCGGAGAATAACCGCACTTTTCAATTAAATGAGCAATTTTATTAATAATGACACGAGTTTTGCCAGAGCCTGCGCCAGCAAGCACAAGACAAGGGCCTGTCACATATTCAACGGCTTGTTGTTGTTGAGGATTGAGTTTCATAAGAATTATTGGGCCCACGCATAGGGCAGTAATACGGTGTCTAATAAAAATGAGAGGAGCAAATCTAAGATTGGCAAACCCCATTGTTGGGCCATTTCAAGATCATAAGCCGCCCCTGCATAGGCGGTATATTTTTCTGTTGGATCGATAAGTTTGACCACAGAACCACAACCAGACAAAACGATAAGTGAGGTAAAAAAAATAAAGATTTTTATCATCGTGCTTTTAACGCATTAAACACTGGCACAGGAACTAGCTCAGCAACATCTCCGCCATGCAAATAAATTTCACGCACAATGGTGGAAGAAACAAACGCCCATTTTTCTGCTGGAGGGAAAAACAGACTATCTACGCCTTTTGTGAGTAAACGATTAAGGGCAGCCAATTGAAGTTCATATTCAAAATCTGTTGTTGTGCGTACGCCGCGAATAATGGCGGAAATATTGTGCTGCTTAATCACATTGGCCAACAAATCAGAAAAGCCAAACACCTCCACATTGGATAAATGCGAAACAGATTGACGAACAAGCTTCACTCTCTCATCCAAAGAAAAGAGTGGCTTTTTACTTGGGCTATTCGCCACCGCCACTAAAACACAAGGAAAAATCACCGCACTTCTTTCAATAATGTCTAAATGACCGTTCGTAATCGGGTCAAAAGTGCCAGGATAAATCACGCTCGTCATACATTGCGCTCCAAATAAGGTTTTAATAAATCTAACAAACGCTGTAATGCCCCTCGGTTTTCCATCAGCACCTCATAGCCAGCATTACCTAAACGTTCGCTCGCCTCTTTTGAATTTAATAAGGCTTCTACCGCACGTTCTAAGGCATCTGCGGTTGAATTAACTTCCAACACACCTTGTACTTCCACCAGCATTCGGAATATCTCAGGGAAATTGAAAGTATGCTTGCCGGTAATCACTGGCATTTTAAACGCAAGAGGTTCAAGCGGATTATGTCCACCATGTTTCACAAGGCTTCCACCCACAAAAGCAATATCAGAAACGCCATACATCAACATAAGTTCGCCCATACTGTCGCCTAAAATCACTTGGGTGTTTTCATTTGGTAACTCATTTGTAGAACGGCGAATAAATTGGAATTTTTCCTTTTTGAGTAAATCAGCCACCACATTAAAACGCTCTGGATGGCGCGGAACGAGCAATAACAATAAATTTGGGTATTTTGCTAACAAAGCGTGGTGAGATTTTAAAATGATTTCATCTTCTCCGTTATGCGTACTGGCGGCAATCCATATTGGGCGATCTTGTTTCCAAAGCGTGCGCAATGAATCGATTTTACGTAATAGTTCATCATTCGTGTTGAGATCATATTTAATATTGCCCGTGATATTCAATTTTTCCTTTGGATACCCCAAACTGGCATAGCGTTTTCCGCTAATATGATCTTGCGCTGCAATCAAGCTAATTTGCGACCACATTGTTTGTAAGCGTGCTTTTATTTTTCCGTAACGATGCGTAGAACGCGCAGATAAACGTGCATTAGCGATGACAAATGGGATATTGCGCAAAAATAATTGATGAATAAGATTAGGCCAAAGTTCTGTTTCCATCACGATACATAATTTAGGTTGTACAAAATTAATAAAACGATGGATCGAAAAAGGTAAATCAAAGGGTAAATAATAATGAAAAACACTATCTCCAAAAGTGGCTTTTACGCGCTCTGAACCTGTGGGGGTAAAAGTCGTAAAAGTAATGGATAAATGCGGATAATCTTGTTGCAATTGGCGAACCAGCGGTATCGCAGCAATCACTTCCCCTACGGAGGCCGCGTGGATAAAGATCCCTTGTGGTGGTGGACAAGGCGCATTGCCATAAAAACCATAACGTTCAGTCAAACGCTGACGATAACGTGGAGATTTAACACTGAGCAAGCCAATAAAACACAATATCAACGGCTGGCAAATTAAAAGCAAGCTCGTATAAAAAAAACGCCACATAAATGAAATTCGGTTATACTTGAAAAAATTTCGGCTAGTATAGCAAAAAAAGGATTGAAAATATGCCTACAATTAGCGTTGCGATGATTGTAAAAAATGAAGCACAGGACCTCGCCAATTGCTTAGACTCCATAAAAGATTGGGTGGATGAAATTATCATTCTAGATTCTGGCAGCACAGATAACACTAAAGAAATTGCGCTCAGTTATGGGGCTAAATTCTATGAAAATAGCCAGTGGCCGGGCTTTGGTAAACAACGCCAATTAGCCCAACAATATGTAACCAGTGATTATGTACTCTGGTTAGATGCAGACGAACGCGTTACACCCAAACTACAACAGGCTATCTTAAGTGCGGTTGAAAATGATCGAGAAAATACCGTTTATGAAATTCCACGAGTGAGTGAAGTATTTGGACGTGAAATTCGCCATTCAGGCTGGTATCCCGATTATGTGGTTCGTCTCTATCGTACAAACTATGCGCAATATAACGGCTCACTTGTACATGAAAAAGTGGAATTTCCAGCTGGGACAAAAGTAGAAAAATTGACAGGTGATTTAGAGCATTTCACTTATAAAAGCATTCATCATTATCTAGTGAAATCAGCGGGTTATGCAAAAGCCTGGGCAGATCAACGCCAAGCTAAAGGAAAAAAAGCGACACTTTGGCAAGGAATCATCCACGCGATCGGTTGTTTTGTGAAGATGTATTTGTTAAAAGCGGGTTTTTTAGATAGCAAACAAGGATTTTTATTAGCGGTGTTATCAGCGCATTCTACCTTTGTAAAATACGCCGATTTATGGGAGCGCGATCAGCATAAACACTAGCGAGTTTTGCAAAGACAATCATTTAAATGATCGTCCACCAATCCCATAGACTGCATAAACGCATAGCACGTGGTTTCGCCAACAAAGACGAAACCACGTTTTTTTAAGGCTTTAGAAAGAGCTTTAGATGCTTCTGTTTTAGCTGGCACAGATCGCAAATCAGGCACATCATTGACGATCGGTTTATGATTCACAAATGACCAAATAAAATCACTGAAATTTTCACCGCACTTTTCCATCTCCAAATAAGCTTTCGCATTTTTGACAATGGCCTCTAACTTGGCTCGATGGCGAATTAATTCTGCATTTTTCATGCAAGCATCAATATCAAGTGCGGTCATTTTTGCAATTTTTTTCGGATCAAATTGATGAAAGGCTGCACGGTAAGATTCACGTTTTTTCAAAACCGTAATCCATGAAAGCCCCGCTTGTTGCCCTTCCAAACAAATTTTTTCAAATAGCTTTTGGCTATCGAATTCAGGCTTTCCCCATTCCTTGTCATGATAATCAATATAAATAGGCTGTTCGCCAACCCAAGGGCATCGAGTCATCATAACATCTCCTTTTTAAGCTGCTCATAAACTGCGACAAAATCTGGCATTACGCCTCGCCATAAATGGAAAGAATGTGCTGCTTGCGCGATCAGCATTCCAAAGCCATCGCTAACATTGGTTAAACCCAAACTTTTGCATAATGCAATAAATGGCGTGTCTGCGCCTTTCGCATATTGCATATCGTAAAAAGCCAAGCCCAATTTTAAAATTTCACCATTAACTGGGGCAGTTCCACCACTTAATCCAGCGGAAGTTGCATTAATCACCAAATCATAAGTTTGTAGCGGAATAGAATCCATTGAGGCCGCTTGAATATTGCCGTAAGGCTGAAATCTTTCGGCTAATTCTTTGGCTTTCGAAAAAGTGCGGTTGGCAAGGAGAATATTTTGTTGAGCTTGTAAAAGTGGTAATAATACACCTTTTGTTGCTCCGCCTGCTCCTAGAATTAATATGCGTTGATTTGGATGAAGCCAATTCAAACGTTGTAAATCCGTTACCAAACCAATCCCATCGGTGTTATCCGCATAAAGTTTTCCATCATCGAGTTTTTTTAGCGTATTGCAGGCTTCCGCCAGTTTTGCTCGTTGGCTATATTCGTCTGCCAGCTGATAAGCTCGTTCTTTAAAAGGCGAAGTAATATTGCAACCTTTCGCGCCCTCATCGAAAAATGTCAAAAGCTGTTGTTCAAAAGCATCAAGATCGCCTAATTTGGCGATGTATTCTATGGCTTGATGCGTTTGCGCGGCTAACTTTTTTTGAATCAATGGCGATTTACTTTGCGCAATCGGATTCCCCCACACAGCATAAAGATCCATAAATTATCCCTGTCTAAAAAGTTGATTTGTGCGCAAGTCTCGAATTTCGGATGGATTGAGCGCCCAGCCAACCATTTCATCCAATACAGGAAAATCTGCACCGAATTGTGACCGCACTTCATCGGCGGTGCGACAAGGTGGCTCACTAGTCAGATTGGCGCTGGTCGAAGTTAATGCAAACCCCGTCAGTTCACATAAGGCTTTTACGGAAGGGTGATCGCACAAACGTACCGCGATGCTATCAAATTTGCCTGTGAGAAAATGCGGGGTGGTCGATTTTGCGGGCACAATCCAAGTAGTTGGACGTTCATATTTACCTTGCAGGCGAGAAAGCTGTTCATCGTTAATCTGCTCAAAATCAACAAAAGGACGGAAAAAATCCAAGCAAGACGCCACTAAAATCAATCCTTTTTCCACTGGGCGTTGCTTCAAATCAAGTAATTTTTTTACCGCACTTTCACTTTGCGGATTACAGCCCAAGCCAAACACAGCTTCAGTGGGATAAGCGACCACTTGATTTTGTCGAAGGGCCTCGGCGATTTGTTCTCTATTCATTTCACTCTTTTACTTTTATTGCTCAAAAATATGACGGCAAGTTTTATTTGCACACTGGAAAATTTGTTTTTCCCCATCTTCGCCTTTTAACAAAGAAAGTGGAAAATGGCAGGTTGGGCAAGGTACGATATAAGGCTTGGCAGGCAAAGAAAATTTACATTTAGGGAAATTATCGCAGCCGTAAAAAATTTTTCCTTGGCGACCTCGACGAGAAATCAAATGTCCAGTTTTACATTCAGGACAAGTAATTTTTTCCTCAGATTCAGATTCTTCCCGCACCACAAAATCACATTCAGGATAATGGCTACAACCAATAAACATCCCAAAATTGCCTTGTTTCAACTGCAATAAATTACTGCACTTCGGACAAATTTCATCAAGTGTTTTTAATACTTTATGCTCCGATCGTTGCAAAGGCCGCAAATAATCACATTCAGGATAAGCAGAGCAACCTAAAAACAGCCCTTTTTTGCCTTGTTTAATTTGCAAAGGCGCACCACATTGAGGGCAATATTCCTGTTGTTTGCTATGATGAAAAAAGCTTTGATTCATAATCTATCCTTATGCTTGAAGCATTTCTTCCAATTCTTCCTGTGCGGTCATCCATTCCATTTCTACATCATCTAATGCTTTCTTCACATCCACTTGCTGTGCCAAAAGTGCGGTCAATTTTTCTTTATTTTCAGCACTATATAATTCGGCATCTGCCAGTTGATTTTCTATGTTCACAAGCTCAGAAGAAAATTTATTCATTTTTTCTTCTAATTGCGTGATTTTTTTACGCAATGGCGCAGTTTGTTGGCGTAACTCTGCTTCACGGCGTTTTTGTTCCTTACGATTTTGAACCGAATTTTCATTATCGCCAACTTTTTCTGAGACTTTATTTTCAGGCGTGCTGTTTTGTTCACTCAGCCATTTTTGATAGTCTTCTAAATCGCCTTTGAATTCTTCCACTTTTTTATCGTGAACCAAGTAAAACTCTTCCACGGTATTGCGCAGTAAATGACGATCGTGAGACACTACCACCAAAGAACCTTCGTAATCCACCAGCGCTTCGGTTAATGCCTGACGCATATCCAAATCCAAATGGTTAGTCGGTTCATCAAGTAATAACAAATTCGGGCGTTGCCAAACAATCAAAGCCAACACTAACCGAGCTTTTTCACCACCAGAAAAGGATTTCACTGCTTGATTTACTTTATCGCCATGGAACGCAAAACTGCCCAAATAATCTCGAACTTGTTGCTCCGTTTGCTCGGGAGCAAGTTTCTGCATATGCCAGAGAGCGGATTCGTCCGCACGTAAGGTATCAAGCTGATGTTGAGCAAAATAACCAAGCTGAACACCTTTTGCCAACTGCACTGTACCTGAAAGTGCGGTCAGTTCTCCTGCTAAAAGTTTAATCAAGGTTGATTTTCCCGCACCATTTTTCCCTAGCAAACCAATCCGCGACCCCGGCACTAAATTCAACTTAATTTTACCTAAAATTTCTACCGCACTTTCTCCACTACCATAGCCCGCACTCGCCTGCTCAATCATCACTAATGGATTCGGCAAGGATTGCGGCGGACGAAATTCAAAAGTAAAAGGATTATCCACATAAGCAGGCGCAATCAGCTCCATTCTTTCTAATGCTTTCATACGGCTTTGAGCCTGTTTGGCTTTGGTAGCTTTGGCTTTAAAGCGATCAATATATTTTTGTAAATGAGAAATCTTTTGTTGTTGCTGACGATACATCGCCGTTTGTTGTGCCAATTTGGTTGCTCGTTGCACTTCAAAGGAAGAATAATCGCCCGTGTATTCGTTGAGCTTCTGATTTTCGATATGGAGGATTTTTGTCACAATCGGGTCGAGAAAATCACGGTCGTGAGAAATTAATACCAAAGTGCCTTGATATTGAACTAACCATCGTTCTAACCAAATAACTGCATCCAAATCCAAATGGTTGGTTGGCTCATCCAGTAATAATAAATCTGACGGACAAAGCAGAGCTTGTGCCAAATTCAAACGCATCCGCCAACCGCCCGAAAAAGCCTTCACTGGCTGGCTTGTTTCTTCTTGGCTAAATCCTAAACCATGCAATAAAGACGCAGCACGAGATTGAATTGTCCACGCATCCAAGGTTTCTAATTGCCCATGAATACGCGCAATGGCGTTACCGTCATTGCGTTCATTTGCCAGATTAAGCTCTTGTTGTAAGCGGCAATATTCACGATCCCCTTGAATCACATAATCAATCGCAGAAATATCCAATGCAGGCGTTTCTTGATTCACCCAAGATACCCGCCAGTTGGATGGATAAGTGACCTCGCCACCCTCTGGCGTTAATTCTTTTTTTAATAGGGCAAAAAGAGACGACTTACCGCAACCATTCTTACCCACCAAGCCGACTTTTTGCTTGGGATTAATCGTAGCAGAAGCATTTTCGAGAAGTTCTGTTTGTCCTCGTTTTAAGGACAGATTACTAAATACAATCATTGTTTAAATACATCTTAATTTAACGCAAATAAACCGTATTCTACAGAATATATAAAACAGAACAAAATTTAGTTAAAAGACATTTTTGTTGATTTTTTAATCAAAACCTATATAATCCCCCACCTTTTATTAAACAATAACGGAGGATATTTTGAAAAAATTTCTATTTACATCTAAACATTTAGCCGTTTCTTTATTATTTACACTGCCACTTTATTCACCTATTGCACATTCTTCCCCTTCTACTACTGGCGAAGGCAATCTTGTCACTGGCACAAATGGTGTCGCAACTGGCTACAATAATACTGTAACGGCTACAAATGGTTTAGCGCAAGGTAATAATTCTGTTGCAACTGGCGATAATAAAAGTCGTGAAGAATTTGAGAAAACAGTAGAAGACAACAAACAAGCTATTGCGGATAAAACAGCGGCAGAAAATGCACTTTCTAAAGTAAAAACAAGCATTGAAGTAAATGAAAAAACACAAAATGATCTTAATAATAAAATTAATGCGCTAACAGATTTAATTAATCGAACTGGCAACAAAACAAATCAAATCAACTCGTTAAATACTGAGTTATCGAATAAAAATAATGAATTAGCTGAATTAAATAAAGCATTAGAAGAAGCCAAACGTAATGCAACAAGTACTTCTGGTACGGGAGATAAAACGATTTGGATAAATTTTAAAGACCAGCTTGCCAAACTTAATTGGAATAAAATAAAGAAAAATAATGATGGGACATTAGATTATAGCGAAGTTGCAAAAGAATTAAAAAGCAAAATTGAAACAGATTATCCAGATTTAATAAAATGGGATATAAATAAGTATGAGGAAATTATTTATGGGTATAAAAATGGCTTCACTGCTTATGAAAATAATAAAAATAGAATTATTGAGGAATTAAAAAAAGATGCTAACAAATACATAGAACAATCACTTTTTGATGACTATGCATATTTTTTTATAAAGAAGCTAACAAACGATTCAGAATTCTTTGCACCAAAAATACAATCGATTCCCTCTATAAAAACAGATGACTTTATGCCATCTATCCATGCTGAAGTTGGTGAGGAACATGGAGATCATAATGATCCTTATTTTACAGCACTAGAAATACATAAAGATAGTAATATTTTATCTAACATAACAAAGAATTACTATAATAGGGGGTATTATACTCGTAACTCAAATAGTGTTGGACAAATATTTTATTTACCACCAATCAAAGAGGGAGAATATGTAAATACTGAAGACACTTCTAATCAGTATTCATTTTATCATTATGTTTCAAAAATATTCTCTTTAAATAATAACTCTAATTTTAATAAAATAGATGTAGATAAATTAAACAATATATTATCTAACTTCTTTGATTTTTATCAAAAAATAGATCGCAATGCTCCTGAAGAAAAATGGTTATTCAATAAAGAAAAATTTATTGCTCAAATTGATAAAGTTGCAGGCTTTGCAGAAAAACTAAAAGCATTTGTCACTTCCTATAATGAGTTATCAGCCTCACCTCAAGATTCAAATAAAGAAATAGAAGTAATCAAACATTACACAGAAATAGTAAGAGAAAAGGATGATATTAAAAATTATTATGGCAGTATTGAATTCGATTTCAAACCAGAAGTCATTGAGTTATGGAATAAATACGCTGATAAAGCTACTGAAAAATTAAGAGAACTATCAAAAAAACTAAAACTCTATGATGAAAAAAATGAAATCATTCAAGGAATAAATTCCAAGGCAGAAGAACTTAAACAAGCCCTAAATAAAGCAAAAAATGATGTAAATAATAAACAAAAGGAAATTGACAATATTACTAAACAAATCGACAACTTAGCGTTAACAGAGGATGAAAAAAACGCTACTAAATTAAAAAATAAAAAAGAAAAAGAACTTGCAGATAAACAAGTTGAAAAAGCCGAGCTTGAAAAAGATAAAGTGAAAAAAGAAGAAGCTCTAAAAGCACTAGAAGAAAAGCTAAAAGAGCTAGATATTGCTAAATTAAAAGGTGAAAACGCTATCGCCTCTGGTACAAATGCCTTTGCGAGTGGAGAAAACGCCATTGCTATTGGTACAAAAAATACAGTAACAGGGAATAATTCCGTGGCAATAGGTTCAAACAACACTGTGCTTTCTAATAATGTAATGGTGTTGGGTAATAATGTTACCGTGAATAAAGGGTTTGATGGCGCAGTTGTATTAGGTGATAAATCTATACCTAGCGAACCGATACCTGTAAAAAACATCACTATTCAGGGCACAACTTATGCGTTTGCTGGTATAACTCCTACATCAACCGTTAGCGTAGGCAATGAAGGTAAAGAACGCCAAATCACCAATGTTGCAGCAGGGAGAATATCAAATATATCGACTGATGCCATTAACGGTTCTCAGCTTTATTCCGTCATAGAAATCTTGAAGAAATTGCAAGCTAACACCCCAAATCCTACTGGTAACACAACAGGTGGCACAACGGGTGGTACAACTGGTGGCTCTGGCACTGCACCATCAATCGGGAACGTCAATATTTCAGGTGATAATAAGAATATTTCAGTAACTGGTGGTACTGGTAGTTTCACAGTAAAACTAAATGACGACATTTCACTAAATAAAGTGAAAACTGGCGATGTGTCTTTTTCTAAAGACGGAATTAATGCTGGTAATAAAATAGTGAGTAATGTGGCTGATGGTAAAGTAACAGAAACATCAAAAAATGCAGTAAATGGTTCGCAGCTTTATAGAGTTAAACAAGAATCAGCTGCTACTAATCAACGCATTGATGCTCTTACACAAAAAGTTAATAAAGATAACAAAATG
Organism: Haemophilus sp. oral taxon 851 str. F0397; assembly: GCF_000242295.1. Taxonomy (NCBI): domain Bacteria; kingdom Pseudomonadati; phylum Pseudomonadota; class Gammaproteobacteria; order Pasteurellales; family Pasteurellaceae; genus Haemophilus; species Haemophilus sp. oral taxon 851. The sequence goes on along the minus strand of NZ_JH591081.1, from coordinate 46,883 downwards.
CTGAAAGCTGGTATTGCAGGAACGGCAGCAATAGCTGGCTTGCCGCAAGTTCGAGGTAATGGCAAAGCAATGGTTTCCGCTGGCGTAGGAAATTTCAAAGGGCAAAATGCTATTGCCGTAGGGTATAGTCGTTCCAGCGATAACGGAAAAGTATTATTCCGTTTAAGTGGTAGCGCCAATACTCAAGGCGATGTAGTGAGCTCCGTTGGCGTAGGCTACGAATGGTAAGCTAAGAAACACAAAAGTGCGGTGAAATTTCACCGCACTTTTTTCATCAAATTAATTTTCGACAAAACACCTTAATAAGCCGTATCAATTGGTAATTCTGCTCGACACCATCCATCAAATCCACCAATAATACTAAACACATTTTCATAGCCTTGTTCCACTAGAAAGGTCGCTACATTTTTACTGCTCACGCCATGATAGCAACTCACAATAATGGGGGAGTCAAAATCGACTAACTCTTCAAATTGCAAAAAACTTTGGTTTGTTAAATGAAAAGCACCTTTAGGATGCGAGTGGGTAAAGCGGGCATCATCGCGAATATCGGCTAACACCGCCCCTTGCTGAACCATTTCCCACGCTTGTTGTGGCGTAATTTCTTTAAATGACATTTATAAACTTCCTTTTGCGTGCTGTTTGTACACACCATCAATCACAACAAGAATCATAGCGAGCACTAAACAAATAAAAAGCGGATAACTTTCGGCGTCAATTTGTTCACCGATAAAAAACGATACGAAAATCATCATAATGGTTTCCACATAGCCAAGTAGGCCAAGCAAATTCATTGGTAGCATATTGCTAGCAATCACATAAGCAATCAATGCCGTGCCGCTAATTAATCCAAGCAATACAAGCAGCCCCCAAATATTAGGATTACTTTGCTCAACCACAGTGAAATCTGTTTGCAAGGCAAAATAAATGCTAATTGGGATTAGGCTCAACATCTCTAAACAAAAAGAAGCGAGATCACTATTTTTTAATGCTTTTCGAACAGAAAAATAGGTGGTATAGCCAACACAAATCACAATAGCTTCCCAAGAAAGCCCACCTTTTAGCACGATATTAGAAATCACCCCCAATGCGGCAATCACGACTGCAATAAATTTGAACGTTGAAATGCGTTCTTTAAAAATTAAGCGACCTGCCGCCACCATCACAATAGGCAAAAGTAAATAACCAAAAGACACACTCAACGAACTGCCATTATTCGGCGCCCAAAGAAAAAGCCACATTTGAAAACCCATTAATAAGCCACAAAACAAATAGGGTAATGCCAAGTGCGGTTGTTTTTTGATGAGTTTTAAGCGATGAATCAATGCATTTTTCTGCTTAAACATAAACACGGAAAGGACAACAAAGGGAAACGTAAAAATCATCCGATAACCAAAAATATCCGTGCCACTCAAAGGTTTCAGCAGCGTAGAAAAATAATACATATAGCCAAATAAAAATGAGGCAAGTAATGAAACGAGAACACCTTTAAACATAAGAAATCCTTATTCTAAACAGCCAATCATTCTATTCTAACATCGCCCAAAATGCACGGATTAAGGATTGTTCGAGATTCCTTTTTTGGGTACAAATAACCAATTCAAAAGACTCAATAGGCTTATCGAGATTAAGTCGGGAAATTTGGTTATTCATTGGGCTATTGTCAATAACCGCATCAGGCAACATCGCTAATCCGAATCCCAATCCAACCATCGGAACAATCCCTTCATGCCCCGCAACGGTGGCATAAATTTTCGGATGTTTAATATGTTTCTCCCGTAGCCATTGCTCAATCCGTTGCCGAGCATGCCCTTCAACAGGGAAAATAAAAGGCATTTGCTGCCAATTAATTGGTTTTTCTTGCAGTAATTGTGTTGCCAAACAAGCCACACGCGGTGCAATTAAAGACAAGCTAATATCATCAATTTTATGAAATACCACACTCGATGGCAGATTATTCGGCTTACCCGCAATAGCGAGGTCAACTTGTTGTGTTTGAATCAACTCTAATGCAAGCGCAGGATCACCCGTCGTCAGCTGAATTTCCACTTTAGGATAACGCTGGCGAAATTCTTTAAGTACGTGCGGAAGATGACTATAAGATGCGGTTACAGAGCAAAAAAGTTTAATTTCACCGCAAAGTTCATCGGATTCATCCTTGAGCTGTTGTTTAAATTGTTGCCAGCTTTGCCATTCTGTTTTAGCAAATTGCAAAAATCTCTCGCCATATTCAGTAAGCTTGACTTGGCGATTATCACGGATAAAAAGCGTTTTCCCTAACTCATCTTCCAACCGTTGAATTTGACGGGAAAGGGTGGAAGGGGACATATGGTTTTGGGTGGCAGTTTTGGCGAAGTTTTGGGTTTCTGATAATTTGATGAATAAGTTGAGATCGTTGAAGTCCATAATGATATCTATTTTATTTGAGTCAGGGTTTCGCCTGACGGCAACTTACTTTCTTTTGCTTGTACAAAAGAAAGTAAGCAAGGAAAAATACACCCCAGTTAAATCGCTGATCTTTGCTTTGTTTCAATTTTTCAGGAAATAAGGCAAAGCAGAGTGTGCTTTCTTTTTGCCTACTTTTACTTTACACAAGCAAAGAAAAAGTAGGTCGCTTATCGAGCGAAATACAATGCTAATTCACAAAAAAACAAAATTCAAAATAATTGCGCAAATCGCAACATTACATTCCCATAATATCACTTTACGCAACAACAAAAAATCCTATAATCAAACCACAACAAAAAAATATGCAAACACAATATCATACAATTATTCACCTTACACAATTAAGGACAACAAAATGGCTAACTATTTCAACACATTAAATTTACGTCAAAAATTAGACCAATTAGGTCGTTGTCGTTTTATGGATCGCGAAGAATTTGCAGATGAAGCAAACTTCTTAAAAGGCAAAAAAATTGTTATCGTGGGCTGTGGTGCGCAAGGTTTAAACCAAGGTTTGAATATGCGTGATTCTGGCTTAGATATTAGTTATGCCTTACGCCCTGAAGCAATTGCAGAAAAACGTGCATCATTCCAACGCGCAACTGAAAATGGTTTTAAAGTTGGTACTTATGAAGAATTAATTCCAACTGCAGATTTAGTCGTAAACTTAACGCCAGATAAACAACATTCTAAAGTAGTTGCTGATGTGATGCCTTTAATGAAAAAAGACTCTGCATTTGGTTATTCACACGGATTCAACATTGTTGAAGTTGGAGAACAAATTCGTAAAGACATTACAGTGGTGATGGTTGCACCAAAATGTCCGGGCACTGAAGTACGTGAAGAATACAAACGTGGTTTCGGCGTACCAACGTTAATCGCGGTTCACCCTGAAAATGACCCGAAAGGCGAAGGCATGGCGATCGCAAAAGCATGGGCTGCTGCAACAGGCGGTCATAAAGCGGGTGTTTTAGAATCTTCATTCGTGGCAGAAGTAAAATCTGACTTAATGGGTGAGCAAACTATCCTTTGCGGTATGTTACAAGCAGGTTCTATCGTATGTTATGACAAATTAGTGGCAGACGGTAAAGATCCAGCATACGCAGGTAAATTAATCCAATACGGTTGGGAAACCATTACCGAAGCGTTAAAACAAGGCGGTATCACATTAATGATGGATCGCCTATCAAACAGCGCAAAATTACGTGCATTTGAACTAGCTGAACAAATCAAAGAAAGCCTTGGTTTCTTATATTACAAACACATGGATGACATCATCAGCGGTCACTTCTCTGCAACAATGATGGCTGACTGGGCAAATGGAGACAAAGACTTATTCGCATGGCGTGAAGCAACAGGTAAAACAGCCTTTGAAAATGCACCAAAATATGATGGCAAAATTAGCGAACAAGAATACTTTGATAATGGCGTATTAATGATCGCAATGGTGAAAGCTGGCGTGGAATTAGCTTTTGAAGCAATGGTTGCAAGCGGTATTTATGAAGAATCAGCTTACTACGAATCACTTCACGAATTACCATTAATTGCGAACACAATCGCACGTAAACGCTTATATGAAATGAACGTAGTAATCTCTGATACTGCAGAATATGGTAACTACTTATTCTCTAACGTAGCGACCCCAATTCTTGCAAAAGAAATTATCCCTAACCTTCAAAAAGGTGACTTGGGCGAGCCTACTCCAGCAGCGGAAATTGATAACATCACCTTGCGCGATGTAAACGATGCAATTCGTAACCACCCTGTTGAATTAATCGGTCAAGAATTACGTGGTTATATGACAGATATGAAACGTATCGCTGTTGCAGGTTAATACTGAATTAGACCAAATTAAAAACCGACTTTGTGAATGTAAAGTCGGTTTTTTTATTTTTAAACCTAAAGTGCGGTGAAAATTCACCGCACTTTTGTTTGTCCCAACTAAATATTCAAAATCTTATAAATTTCAGAATCTTTACGATCTAGATAATGGATGGATTGGATTTTACGAATTGTGCGAGATTTTCCACGAATTAAAATTGTTTCAGTGCTGGCTAAATTGCCCTTTCTAGAGATACCTTTAAGCAAATCGCCATTGGTGATACCTGTTGCGGTAAACACTAGATTGTCATCACGCACAAGATCTTCAAGTTTTAACACTTCATGGATTTTTACGCCTAATGCTTCACAACGCTGAATTTCATCGGCAGCAATTTTTTTATTTTCTTCAGAATCACCTTTTACTTCATTACGAGGAAGTAAACGAGCTTGCATATCGCCACCTAATGCACGAATTGCTGCTGCAGCTGCCACACCTTCTGGTGCACCCCCGATTCCGTAAAGAAGATCGACTTCGGCATCAGGTAAACAACACAATACGGAACCTGCCACATCACCATCAGGAATTGCCATCACTCTCACGCCCAAGTTATGCATTTGTTTTATTACCGCATCATGACGTGGTTTTGCCAATACCATTACGGTGAGATCAGAAAGGGATTTTCCTAGCTTAGATGCGACACGGCGAAGATTTTGTTCTAGAGGTAAAGTTAAATCAATCATGCCTTTAACATCGGGGCCAACCACCAATTTTTCCATATACATATCTGGTGCTTTTAAAAAGGTGTTTCTGCCGCCGGCAGCCAGGACAGAAATAGCATTAGACTGACCCATTGCGGTCATACGCGTGCCATCAATAGGATCAACTGCGATAGAAACCAATTCTCCCATGCCAGAACCGACTTTTTCACCAATATAAAGCATTGGCGCTTCATCAATTTCCCCTTCACCAATAACAATTTCAGCATCCATATGAATTAAGTTCAGCATATAACGCATGGCTTTCACTGCTGCATCGTCAGCTGCATTTTTATCCCCTCGACCAAGCCACATATGAGCCGCTAACGCAGCTGCCTCAGTCACACGTGAAAATTCAATAGCCAATGCACGATTCATCATTATTCTCCTTCTGCTTACTTTTCTAGATCATGGCAAAATGCCTTTATTTTATCACTGCGTAATCGTTTGCATAATAATTTTTTCTACAACGCTTTAAAAAGGCAAATTTACTGGGTAAAATACTCTCAAACTTACCCATATTTAAAAGGAAATCATTATGTCTTTAGAAATTTTGAACCAGCTTGAAGAAAAAATTAAACAAGCGGTAGAAACTATCCAATTACTTCAATTAGAAGTTGAAGAATTAAAAGAGAAAAACGCAGAATCTCACAGAAATATCGAAAGTTTACAAACTGAAAACGAACAACTGAAAAACGAACACCGCAACTGGCAAGAACATATTCGTTCATTGCTTGGCAAATTCGATAACGTTTAATCGTAATAAAAGGCTTAGAAAATCTAAGCCTTTTTATTTTAATCATTTCAAAAATATTCTTTTTACTTTTCCCTCGAATGAGGGAAGAAAAATAAATACAGGATAATCAAATGCACATTTGCATTCTCTCTGGCAGCACTTTAGGTGGCGCAGAATATGTTGCCGAACATTTAAACGATGTTTTAGAAACTCAAGGTTTTTCCACCGCTCTTTTTCACGGACCAAGTTTATCCGACATCGAAAATGAAAAAATTTGGCTTGTTGTGACTTCAACTCATGGTGCGGGCGAGTTTCCAGATAATTTAAAACCTCTATTTGATGAATTAGCTAAAAATCAAAGCGATTTTTCAAATGTTCGCTTTGCGGTTGTTGGATTGGGTAATTCTGATTATGATACTTTTTGCTATGCAGCGGACAAAGTAGAGCAAACTCTCCAAGAAAAAAATGCGGTCAAAATTTGCGAGACTTTAAAAATTGACGTGTTAAACGTGGATGATCAAGAAGGCTATGCTGAAGCATGGTTACCGAGCTTTATTGAGGGATTAAAATGATTGCCTTAATCCAGCGTGTCACCCAAGCGAAAGTTGATGTAAACGGTGAAACAATCGGGAAAATTGGCAAAGGTTTGCTGGTTTTGCTTGGTGTAGAAAAAGAAGATAATCAAGAAAAAGCGGATAAACTTGCTGAAAAAGTGCTTAATTATCGAATTTTCAGTGATGAAAATGACAAAATGAACTTAAATGTTCAACAAGCACAAGGTGAATTACTTATTGTTTCTCAATTTACATTAGCGGCGGATACACAAAAAGGTTTGCGTCCAAGCTTTTCAAAAGGTGCCCCCCCAGCATTGGCTAATGAATTATATGAATACTTTATCCAAAAGTGCGGTGAGAAATTACCTGTTTCAACAGGGCAATTTGCAGCGGATATGCAAGTGAGTTTAACAAACGATGGCCCAGTTACGTTTTGGTTAAACGTATAAATAAGAACGGTTGAGTTAGTAATAAGACAAGATTTTTGGATTTTAGAAAATTAAGCACGCTAAATAGCTTAACTAATGGAATATCTGCGTTAAACGTACATATTCCATTAGTCAACGTCAACTAACAACATAGCACCTAACAACAAGGTTGGTGAGCAAAAAGGCGAACTGAAGCCCTCCATTGCTCCCTCGTCCATAAATGGACGTTTCCTCTCACCAATGGCCACTTTAATAACAAAGGTGAATTATCACCCACTGCCATTATCACTGATTAGGGACAATCGGGAATGTCAGACAACAGCCCGCCAAACCCAATAGGCAAAGTGCACAGCGCAATGCCAAATGGCACAAACATCCATTCTTGCGCCTAAATCTTTTCATTTATAGTCTGTGTTATCAGCTACAAACTCACTGTACAAGAATATGGTATGCCTTTTCCTAGGTTAAAACTGTGATCTAGATCACAAAAATAAAAATGCGGTGAAATTCTTTGAAAAATTTCACCGCACTTTTAAGAATAAATAATTATTGTCGGATTAAAAGGGCAACAGCTTCACAAGCGATCCCTTCTTGTCTTCCTGTAAAGCCTAATTTTTCGGTAGTCGTTGCTTTCACATTGACTTGCTCAATATCACATTGTAGGTCTTCAGCTATTTTGGCACGCATAGCATCAATATGTGGACGCATTTTAGGTGCTTGTGCAATGATAGTGACATCGACATTACCTATTTTATATCCCTTTTCTTGCACTTGACGAAATGCTTCACGCAATAGCCCACGGCTATCAGCATTTTTATATTGCATATCGGTATCAGGGAAAAGCTTTCCAATATCACCTAGAGCGGCGGCGCCCAAGATTGCATCGGTTAAGGCATGTAATGCCACATCGCCATCAGAGTGCGCAATAAACCCTGTATGATAAGGCACTTCTACTCCGCCGATAATTAATGGGCGATTTTCGCCAAACGCATGAACATCAAAACCGTGTCCAATTCTGATCATAATTTATTCCTTGTTAAATAAAATTCTGCTAATGCTAAATCTTCTGGACGAGTCACTTTTAAATTATCGCTACGCCCAGCTACCAAGTGCGGTCGAAATCCTGCGAGTTCCATTGCTGATGCTTCATCCGTTATATTCGCACCTTGTTGAATCCCTGTGGAAAGCGCATTTCTTAATATATCTACTGGGAAAAACTGTGGTGTCATCGCTTGCCAAAGTTGACGACGATCTTCTGTTTTCACAATACATTGTTGATTATCCGCCCGTTTAATCGTATCCGTCGCTGGAATTGCCAAAATAGCACCATGTTCATCTTCAATGGCTAGCAATTTATCAATGTCGGCGTGTTGCAAACAAGGACGAGCAGCATCATGAACAAGCACCCACGCATTTTTTTCCTCAATTGCGTTTAAACCATTTAATACCGATTCGGCACGTGTTGCGCCACCTTCTACTAACTGAATTTTACTAGGGAGTGATAGCTTAGCAATATAAGGATCATCTTTGCTCACCGCCAAAATAATTTTAGAGACAGCAGGATGAGAAAGCATAACATCAAGTGTGTGTTCGAGCAGTGTTTTGCCGAGTAGCGTTAAATATTGTTTCGGTTTATCCGCTTGCATTCGTGAGCCCACGCCAGCTGCTGGCAATACCGCAATAATTGAACGAGTCATTATTTATTCTCTTTCACAATGTGATAAAACACTTCGTTTTCTTTCACCATGCCATGTTGCATTCGCGCACGTTCTTCAATAGCCTCAAAGCCTTTAGTTAGTCCTTGAATCTCCGCATTAATACGCTGGTTGCGCTGAGACAGTTTTTCATTTTCCGCTTGGTTTTCTACAATCTTTGCGGCAGTGTCGCGGTAATCGAAGAAACCATTACGGCCAAACCATAAGTCATATTGAAACAAAGCTAATACGGCAAAAAGAATGAGAATAAGAAGTCGCATAAAAATGTTGGTGATGAATAAAATTGCGGTTAGTTTACCGTGAAAAGGGGGGAAAGGCGATAGGATAAAAAAAGAAAGTGCAGTAAGTTTTACATCTAAATCTCGCGTTAAAAATGTGACGAACATCACAAATTTAATAGAATTACCAAGAAAACGCCCCAAAAAATAAAAAGGCTTGCTATACTCTCCTCGTTTTTACTAACCCTAAATTTAAAAGGAATATAACATGAAAACAACGTTAAAAATGACCGCACTTGCGGCTCTTTCTGCTTTTGTTTTAGCTGGCTGTGGTTCACACCAAATGAAATCAGAAGACCACGCAAAAATGCAATTGCAACAACAAGCGGTGCTTGGCTTAAACTGGATGCAAGATTCTGGCGAATATAAAGCATTAGCTTATCAAGCCTACAATGCGGCAAAAGTTGCATTTGATCACGCAAAAGTGGCAAAAGGTAAGAAAAAAGCGGTTGTGGTTGATTTAGATGAAACCATGTTAGATAACAGCCCTTATGCTGGCTGGCAAGTTCAAAATAACAAACCATTCGATGGTAAAGATTGGACTCGTTGGGTAGACGCGCGTCAATCTCGTGCAGTTCCGGGTGCGGTAGAATTTAATAATTACGTAAACAGCCACAAAGGTAAAATGTTCTACGTAACAAACCGCAAAGATAGCACTGAAAAAGCAGGCACTATCGATGATATGAAACGCTTAGGTTTCAATGGCGTGGAAGAATCTGCATTTTATTTGAAAAAAGACAAATCAGCTAAAGCAGCTCGTTTTGCAGAAATTGAAAAACAAGGCTATGAAATCGTACTTTATGTAGGCGATAACTTAGATGACTTCGGTGATACTGTATATGGCAAATTAAACGCAGATCGTCGTGCATTCGTTGATCAAAACCAAGGTAAATTTGGTAAAACTTTCATCATGTTACCTAACGCAAACTACGGTGGCTGGGAAGGCGGTTTAGCTGATGGGTATTTCAAAAAAGATACACAAGGCAAAATCAAAGCTCGTTTAGATGCAGTACAAGCTTGGGATGGTAAATAATTTTCCATTAAAAAGATCGATTTAATATCGATTCTAAAATTTTAGTTTGGGGGCTAAGCTCAGTTTTTACTGGCTTAGCCCTTTTAGTTTTTTAGATTAACTCAAGTAATCATCATTACTACAGCTTGAAGTTTTGCTATGATGTTGCAAATCTTTCAAAGTAGAAATCAAATTCAATGAAGAAAAATTTTTCAGCAGGAAAATTGCCGTCTAAAGGAAAAAGTGCGATTAATTTTCACCGCACTTTTAAACCAAAATCAAAACCTAAAACGCTGTCGTTGGATGAAACCACAGTTGTGTTATTCAATAAACCTTTTGATGTACTCACGCAATTTACCGACGAACAAGGACGCGCAACCTTAAAAGATTTTATCTCAATTCCAAATGTTTATGCGGCAGGTCGATTAGATAGAGACAGTGAAGGATTACTGATTTTAACTAATAATGGCGAATTACAACATCGTTTGGCCGATCCCAAATTTAAAACAGAAAAAACCTATTGGGTGCAAGTGGAAGGCATCCCTGAAGAAACCGATTTAGCACAACTCAGAAAAGGTGTAGAACTCAAAGATGGCATGACAAAACCCGCTCAAGTGCGGTTAATTTCAGAGCCAAATTTATGGGAACGTAATCCACCTATCAGAGAGAGAAAAAATATTCCCACAAGCTGGTTAGAAATTAAGATTAGTGAAGGGCGCAACCGTCAAGTGCGGAGAATGACTGCGCATATTGGTTTCCCCACTTTACGATTAGTGAGAGTAAGTCAGGGCTCATTATCTATTAATGGATTAGCGAATGGATCATTTAGATTATTATCATTGGATGAAATAAAAGCGTTATTTCATACCGTCAAATTATAAAAATAGGACAAGTATTTAGCTTACCCTAAATTTTTCTCCCATAAAGATTGAGCAGAAAGATACTTAATAAAAAACTAAACTGCTTTCAAACTCTTTCAGAAGATTACTTTCTGCTCGCAATTCATTCCAAATTAATGGGTTACGATCTAAGTATCCGCTTTCAAAATTCAATGTCCAATCATTCAAAGTGCGGTGCGTTTCAAGGGTGAAATTTTTTGCAGTTTCTGTTGCTTGACGGGATTTATTGAGAATAACCGCAAGACGAAGCAATCGCATTAAAACCATCACATCTTGCTCGCTATAACGTGCAAATTTAAAAAATTCAGCAGGTTTAAGCGTGCCGATATGCCAACGCACTAACGCTGTAAGCAAACGTTGCTGTTCGCGATCAAACCCAGGTAGTTCCATATTTTGTAAGATATACGCCGAATGTTTTTGTAAACCTTTGTGATTAATCACAATGCCTACTTCATGCAAGCGCGCTGCCCAAAGCAGGATTTCGCGCATTTCTTCAATAAATTCTGTCGATTGCCAATCTTGATATTGTGCACTGAGTAAATTAGCACTATCTGCAACGCGGTGAGCTTGAGCTTGGTCAATATTGAATTGTTCGCTTAATCCCCAAGCTGTGCGTGCTCGAATATCTGCAACTTGGAAGTTTTTCTCTAGGCTATAAATGACGCCTTCGCGCAATGCGCCGTCAGAATAGCGCATTTGTTGAATATGAAAAACTTCAAACACCGCACTTAAAATCGCTAAACCGGGAACAAAAACATCTACGCGGTCTTGGTTTAAACCGTTAATATTGAGTTCTGTAAAATGCTTAGATTGTAGGGTTTGCTCAATTAGAGCGTTTAATCGCTCGGCTGTAATGGTTCCATTTGGATCAAGATTAGTCGTAATGACTTGTGCAACAGTTTTAATCGTGCCCGATGATCCGAGCACAGATTGCCAACCTAATTTGCGATATTCAAAGCCTAAATCTTCGATTTTATTGACCGCACTTTGACGCGCGCGTTGAAAGTTTTCTGGAGAAATGACACCATCGGTAAAAAATTGAGTCGCAAAACTCACGCACCCCATGTGACGGCTTTCAGCCACAAGTGGCGTGAAATCATCGCCGATGATCATTTCTGTCGAGCCACCACCAATATCCACAACGAGCTTACGACCTTTTTCTGGTTGAGTGTGGCATACGCCAGCGTAGATGGTTTTAGCTTCAGTTTGCCCACTAATAATATTAATGGGATAGGGGAAAACTTTGGCCGCTTGACGTAAAAATTCATCATTATTCACCGCTCTTCGTAACGTATAAGTACCAACCACATTGACATTTTCAACAGGAAATCCTTGTAAACGTTCGGCAAATAAGGCTAAGCAATTTACACCACGCGTGATAGCCTCTTGATTAAGCACCGCATTTTCATCTAAGCCTTCCGCGAGTTTCACTTTTTGTTTTAAGCGAGAAAGTACTTGGATTGAGCCGTTCACAATACGCGCAACAATCATGTGGAAGCTGTTTGACCCGAGATCAATCGCCGCGATTTCACGTACATCGCTGCGGTGCTGGGGTTCTAAAATAGGGTGATTCATAAAATTCCTAAAATTCAAATTGATAAAGTAAGTCAAACACTTGGTTTGTACTAGAAACGGATTGAAAATAAAGTTGTGGCATTAAGCGGTAACGTAAGGTTACTTCTGCTAAGCCATCAAATAAGCCTACACCATATTTTATTTGTAAGCGGTTAGTGAGGTTTCCGCTGACGGTCACTTTGGATTTATCCCCCACACCCGATGTGCCAAGGTTTAAATCTTGGATACCAAAAGCCTCGCCAATACTTCCCACTAATTTACCGCTCTTTGAAAGTCCTAGGCCAAGCAATGCCGCCCCCACAGAGCCACTAGAACCTGCCTCACCACTATTTTCTAATGAGCGACCCGTTAACAAATAGGAAAGTGCTTGATCTTGTGGTTTACTTGGTTCGCTAAAGATGGTGACATCAGGTCTATCAGCTGAACCTATTACTCTCACACCAGCAATAATTTTACTATCTTCCATTGCGTCAGGATTACGAATAGCCTCAATATTCAACGTAGGTTGTGTCGCTTGCCCAGAAAAGCTAATAAGCCCTTTCCGAATCAGTAAATCCTGTCCGAAAGAAGCATAGCGACCTTTGGTTAAATTGATTTGACCGAATAAACCTAAATTACCTTTGTCTTGTTTGACAGAAAGTAAACCATCAAGATTGGTTTTCAAACCATAGGCATCAAGGCTGACGTCTTTACCAATATTGATGCGTAAATCAGAACGAATATCCATTCCTGATTTTGTTTTTGCCGCAAATTCACGTTTAATCAGTTCTTCTTTGCTCTTATGAGGGCCATTTAAAATAACTTCATCTTCGCTTACTGGCTCAGCAGTATCTGGTAAGCTATCAATTCTAATACGCGCCCAAGGAATATCCACTGTTCCGCTTAAATTCAATTCTTTCGGATTGGCTTTTACCGTGATATTTGGACTGAAACGTAGTTTCGCCATAGATGGAATATCCACGTTGAAATTATTTGCCTGAGCGTTTAATTCTGTTGTCCAATGTTCAATATTCGCCCAGTTTGCTCGGCCGGTTAAATTCAAACGACTATCGCTAGTTTCAATTTTTCCCTGTAAGGTGGAATTATTACCGTGGAAACGTACGGCAATATCGCCATCAGTAATATTGACTGGCATAGATTTTAATTTGGTACGAATATTGCGAATATTGAAGTTGCCATTTAATAATGGTTTCTCTAAATTCCCGCCGAAACTCAACTTCGAGACTACCTCACCATTCACTGATTCACCGCTAGTAAGTAGATGATTTGCGATAGACAGGCTTAATCTTTCTATTGCAAGGGTTCCGCCAAGTTGACGATTTTTAGCCAGGTCATTTAAATGAATATCGCCAACAACTCTGCCTTGGTTATGCACATTGATGTCTGTTTTTAAAACCAAATTATTATTTTGAATGTCAGCGTTAAGGGTTAATTTTGGAATATCCAATTTAAACGTACGGTAATCCAATTTTTGAGAGAAAGCTAAGTGATTGCCATCTACTTTGGCGGTAAATTGGAATGGTTTATCCGTAAACCAAGCAACATTACCTTGCGCTTGTAAATTGCCTTTGAGGCTATCTTGTTCGATAAGTTTATTCACTAAATCCAAATTAACACGTTTAAATTGGAAAGGAATATTCCCTTGCTTGCCCACATTGAATGCTTGTGGAAAACATAATTCTACATCTGTATTTTGCCAGCAATGTGCAGCAATATTGGCTTGTGTTTGTTTGTTATCGTAAGACACCGCAATAGCTTGGTTGGATTTTACATCACCAATAGGTGTATCGAATTTTGCTTGGGAAAGTGTGCCTTTCCACTGTTCCAAAGTGCGGTCAAAATGGCCGTTAATTTGTAAATTTGCGGCAACAGGCTCACCTTGGGATTTAAGCGTTAACAGATGATTTTGTTCATCGCCAGATAAAGCGAGATCAAGTAAACGGAGTTTAACACTTTCACCATAATGAAGTTGCTCTGCCTTAATATTGAATTGTCCTTTAGCTAAAGGATCGCTTTTGATATTCCCTTTCGCGCTCGCTTTAGATAATTGGAAACCTTGCAAGTGTAAATTAGACGAGGTTAAGTCAAGATCAAGATTTGGACTGGTAAACTGACCAGAAATAGCCGCATGCCCTTTCACATTACCGCTTAAATCAGACCATAAACCACGCAAATTGGGTGCATCAACATCTAATACAAAATCAGAATGGTCATCTAATACACCTCTTGCGTTAAGATGATTTTCACCATATCTAACCTGCAAATCAGGTACTGTTAGAAGTACATTTTGATTAAGTGTTGCGGAGCCTTTTAAACTGATGGGGTTTGAAGACAGTGTTCCATTTAAATCGGCTACTGGCACTTCCACTTGCCAGCCTTGAGAGCCTGCAAAACCACGTGAATGCAATTTGCCAGATAATGTTGCAGGCATGACAGGTACATAAAAACCGATATTCATTTTTTCTAAATCGGCTTGTACATCCCAGTTTGCGCCCTCTTTCCAGTTTGCAGTCCCCACAAATTCACTTTTACCATCTAACGAAGCTATCCCCAATTTATTGACGGTTACTTCATAAAGTTTGCCGTCGGCATTAAGGTCCACTTTAGATGCTGGAATATAATCCATTCCATCTACGCCACCCTTAAGTTCAGCGTGATAATTCAGTAAATCCCCCGTGAGCTTAAGTGTTACATCATTAATTTTGAGTGGCGCCATTGTGTTTACAAAAGCGTATTGTCCTTTTGCCACATTTAATGTGAGGTTTAAGGGCATTTTGTCTTGCGCTAATTGCACTTCGCCATTCAGTTCAGCATCTAATACGCCTTTTGTTTTTAAAGAAAGTGCGGTGGATTTTTTCAATGATCCCGAAAGCGTAAGATCAACATCACTCGCTGGCAAAATTTCTTTTCCATCGGATTTCAACGGCTCCAAATGAGATTTTAAAGTTAAATCTAGCGGCATATCACCATCGAGTTGTAATTTACCTTGTGAAGAAAAATTACCCAACGAGCTTTCTACCGCTAATTTTTGTAATTGCAGTTGGTTATCGACAGTATCCGCTTGTGCAATCAGGCTTGGGATTTCAATAGATTGAAGTGTTTCACCTTTTTCATTCACCGCTTGATAATTCCAGTTTTTGCCTTTAATCGCAGGGATATGTAAATCAAAAGGAAGAATTATTTCTGATACATTGCCTAAAAAAGCAGGCGTTAAAGATTGCTCAATCGCATCCCAATCTACAGGTTTATTCGTCTTATTCTGATTAGTGGCTTGCGGTTCAGGTTTAGCTTCGGGCGATTTTTTTGCAATCACTGAAATATCGTTAATTTCAGTCGGCGCAATAGTTAAGCCTTTTTCATTATTTAAATGTACCGCACTTTTAGAATTTCCAAGCGTAATACTAGTCTGATCAATATTTACAGATAAATCTTGCACAACCAAATTTTCGGCATTGATACCAATTGGCAAGGAAATGCGTTTCATCGGGCCAGACTTTGAATCATCAGGCGTTGATGGAGGCAGTAATGCTGTATTAATTGCAATCGTCGGTTTATTTAAGGTGAAATCACGTAAACAAACCTCACGTGAAAGCAAACAACCGAAATCAAGCTGTAAACGTGCTTGTGCAATATGAGTATCAATCCCAGCGGTTTGATAACGAACATTATTTAACACCAAGCCATTTTGTAGTCCGCCTTCAATTTGCTCAACGGAAAAACTATCAAGCATTTTATCGGCAAGTTGAATTAAACCTCTTTGCCCCTCATCGAAAGAAAGCGCCCCAGCAACACCTAAAATAGGCACCAAAATGACCGCACTTCCGATACAAACAGCCTTGCGTACCCAATGTTTTTTATTAGGTTGCTCAGGTGATTTTGGTGAAGTTTCTGATGGTTGTATTTGTTCTGTCATAAATTCACCTTAAATTTCTGTACCAAGTCCGATGTAAAATTGAATATTTTTGCTGTTATCTTTATCACGAATCGGGGTGGCTATATCAAATTTAATTGCGCCCACTGGTGATGCCCAACGGACACCAACGCCTGCGCCATAACGCAATTCTTTAGTCGTGTAATCATTAGCTGCTAATCCGCTATCTGCGAAGGTAGCCGCCCACCAATTCGGATAAACTTGATATTGATATTCTAAAGAACCCGCAAGTAATCGCGAGCCACCAACCAATTTTCCGTTTTTATTTTTAGGCGCAATTTTTTTATAGCCGTAACCGCGCACACTGCGATCGCCACCAGCAAAGAAACGAAGTGCGGGCGGAATTTTTTCAATATCCTTTGTATGTAAATACCCAACTTCAGCACGAGCAACGATACGGTGATTTTCTGCATAAGTACGAATCCATGCGCTAGAGGCTTGCACTTTTACGAAAGACGCTTCCGATAACCAAACTTTGTTACCCACATCAAAAGTGATTTTTTGTACGTCGCCCCAAGTTGCAAAAGAACCGCCACGTAATCGGGTACGAGTAAATCCGACCGTTGGATAAAGGAGGAATGTTTTATCGGTTATATCGGCTTGTGTAAAACTATCATATCGCGCACGAAGTCCACCAAAATATTGCCAGCCATGCGCATTGTTCCAATAACGTAATGCGGACAATGTAAGCGCTCTCGTATTGGTATCATTCTCTTTTTCACCTTCCCAACCGACAGAGTAATCATAGTAATAATTTAATGGATTTTTAAGCAATGGCATTCGATAAGTTGCCTCTAAAGTTTGTTTTGGCGCAGAGAGATAAAGATTGGTGCGGAAACTATGTCCACGGCTATTAATCCACGGTTTTGTCCAACCAATTTGAGTGTGCACGCCACCATCAGTGGCAAAGCCCACACCGAGTTCCATCGCATTTTTTTTACGTGGATAAAGAATAATCTCCACATCCACAGTTTTGTTTTTATGATTAACATTAGGTTGAACTAATACTGAGCTAAACCAATTTGAAGATGAAAAATCGCTGGTTAAATCCGACAAATTATTCATTAAATATGGATCGCCAGATTTTATGTTAAGAATATTATTGAGATAATCGTCGCGGATTTGTGAATGGCTAAAAGTAATATTGCCATAATGATAACGCACGCCGCTATCAAATAACATTCGCCACCATGCTTGATGGGTTTCTGGGCTAATTTCTAAACGTGAAATTTTAAATTCCCCATCAAAATATCCACGATTTAATGCTAAACGTGAGATCGCTGTTTTGTAATCATCATAAGTTTGGTGTTCAACTAACACCCCTTCTTTAGGTAATTTTTTACGTAACGCATCAAAATTTTCATCTTGTGCGGCTTCCCCTTCAATTTGCACATCAGTGCCCGCAATTTTTGTTGGCTCGCCTGGTGTAACGTGCGCAATCAATAAATCGCGTTTGCCTTGACGCTGTTTTCGTTCAAAACGCACGGAAGATTCATAATAACCAAACACACGCAAACCACGATCCACAGCTTGAGTGACTAAATGTTGATAGCGTTCGGAACCATCCATTTCTTCTTTATTAATCAGATGAACATTGAGATCCGTATTACGAACAGCACGGAAACCACGGATACCTTGAACTTCAATATCAACGGTTTGTTCAGCAAATGCGGGAAAGCAACTTAATGCTAAAAAAAGTGCGGTGAGTTTTAGCGATATTTTTTTCATTTTGAGGGGCTAAAATTTTTGAGTTGCGGTATAGTCTACCGCGAAGTTCGTTAGGATCCAATATTTACAGCGTATTTTGTCGGGTTTTTAATAAAAAATACCGCACTTCATTGCTAAAGTGCGGTAATGTTTTCGACTGTTTTTAATTAATGACCGCCGCAACCACAGCTGCCGTGACCATGTTCGTGCTCGTGCCCGTGACCACCGCCGCAGCATCCACTATGCTCGTGATCATGGTCGTGATGGTGGTGATGACCGCCACAGCCACAACCGTGACCTTCTTCGTCATCATCGTGGTGGTGGCTATGCGCACCGTGAACGTGGCCGTGTGCGATTTCTTCTAACGTTGCTTCACGGGTTGCGACAACTTCAACCGTGAAGTGTAATTCTTGACCGGCTAACATGTGATTTCCATCAACGACAACTTCATCACCATCGATTTCAGTAATCACCACTGGAACTGGACCAATGTCAGTATCCGCTAAGAAACGCATACCGACTTCAAGTTCATCAACACCTTGGAATACATCTTTTGGTACACGTTGAACCATATTTTCGCTGTACGCACCGTAACCTTCTTCAGGTTGTACACGTACTTCAAATTTGTCGCCTACTTCTTTACCTTCAAGCGCTTTTTCAAGACCGATCACTAAATTATTATGGCCCTGTAAATATTCTAGTGGTTGATTCGCTGGAGCTTCATCTACCAATACGCCATCTTGTGTGCGAACTTGGTAAGCAATGCTCACCACTACATTTTTTGCTACTTTCATTATGTTTTCCTTATAAAAAAATCGGTTAAAAAAAGTCGTACCATTGTAGCGAAAATTATTCCGCGCGCAATGCAATTCGCGCACTAATGCGTGCTTTTATTTTCTCTTTACCATTTTCCAGATAACCATCGCCAGAAGAATCCACCGCACTCATATCGGCAGATTTTGCCATCGCCATCATATAAGGTCGTGGGCTCATGGTTTGTTCATTCACGGAAGAGACATCTAAATCTAAAATTTGATAGTCTTTCATATTCAACGAATTTTGAATTAATGTGGCTTTGTTTTTAAATTTATCCAATGCGGCTTGAGTTAATTCATTTTCTAAACTCATTAATTTTTCTGATGAAATAAGTGCATTCGTACTTTCCACTGCCATAACACCATCAAGCTCGCTAATCACTTTGGAGATAGCTTGGAAATCTTTGCTTTCTAATACAAGTTCTACACGATCAATCCAACCAGATTGCTTGCCTTGATTGTTATAACGCACACTGGTATGACGAAAATGATCTTTAATTTCTACCGCACTTTCGTTTTTCGCGATAGAAAGTGCTTTGCTTAATTTCTCATTGATCGTTTTATTTAATGTTGAAAGAGAAGTACCTTCCGCTTGATAAAAAAGCGTAACTTGTAACAAATCTCGTGAAACTTCTTTTTCAACTTCAGCATTAAAAGAAACAATATTATTTTGCACCGTACTTTGTGGATTATCCGCCAAGGCAGGCACAGCAAAAGGCAGCGCTAATAATGCTAAGGAAAGCGATTTTAATTTCATATTGAAACTCCTAAAAAAATAACCGCACTTATCAAGTGCGGTCCAAAAGAATAATTAATGCACACGAGGTTCTTCTTCATCTTCATCATCAAAAAATTCCCCATCATCGCCGTATTCATCGTCATCGGCATTCGGATCTTCAAAATAGGTGCCCCAACCATCATAAATGCCTTTATGTTTTTCTAACAACGGAAGGATTTCTTTTTGTTGTGCATCAATAATTTCCGCTTTTAATTCTACTTCACTGATAATGTCAAAGCAGAAAATTGGTTTACCATCATCATCTTCAAATTCTTCCGCTTCGGACACTTCATAACCGGCTTTAAACGCATCTACAGCGATTTTTTCTAACAAATCAAAATCGTGATGAGCAATATGATGCTCAATAATGTAAAGCGCATCCGGGTCACTACCATCGTTAAGTAAATCAGCGATAATTTCACGGGTTTCTGCTTGTAACTCAGCCAATTTTGACATAATAAAATCCTTCAACAAGAACAAAAGTGCGGTTATTTTAGTGGATAAATCACCAAAAGTCGCATAAAATTTCGCGCAATTATTTTCTATAAAAAAGAGCCCTTAACTATGCTCGAACAACTCCCTTATTTGGCATTAAAAACTCCGCCAAAAACTACCGCACTTTTAAAGGCTGAATGTGCGGATTTTATTGTAAAAGAACATTTAGGCTATGAAATGTCAAGTGAAGGTGAGTTTGTTGCGTTGTATGTACGAAAAACAGATTGCAACACCTTATTTGTTGGCGAAAAATTAGCTAAATTTGCCGGTGTTTCTGAACGCAATATGGGATATGCGGGTTTGAAAGATCGTCGAGCGGTGACAGAACAATGGTTTTGTTTACAAATGCCTGGAATGGAAACGCCCGATTTCAGTCTATTTGAATTAGATGGCGTAGAGATTTTAAAGGTTACTCGACATAACCGAAAAATTCGTACTGGTAGCCTTGAGGGAAATTATTTCGATATTTTATTACGCGGTGCAGTAGAATCTGATGAGCTTAAAGCGCGGTTAGATTTTGTGGCAAATTTTGGTTTCCCCAATTATTTTACGGAACAACGTTTTGGGCGAGATGGTCATAACCTCACGCAAGCATTGCGTTGGGCTCAAGGGGAAATAACGGTAAAAGATCGCAAAAAACGCAGTTTTTATCTTTCCGCCGTGCGCAGTGAGATTTTTAATCTGGTTGTGGCTGCGCGTATTGCAAAGGGCGCAACAAATCAAGTTTTACCAAATGATATTGTGCAATTAGCCGGTTCGCACAGTTGGTTCAAAGCGGATGAAAAAGAAGACTTAAATGCCTTAAAAGTGCGGTTAGAAAATCAAGATATTTTACTCACCGCCCCTTTAATTGGCGAAGATGTGTTGGCCGCAAGCGATATTGAAAATGAAATCGTAAATCAACATTCTGTCTTCGATCCTTTAATGAAACAAGAGAGAATGAAGGCAGCGCGTCGTCCATTATTAATGAAAGCAAACGCGTTTTCTTGGGCATTTGAGCCTGAGGGCTTGCGTTTGAAATTTTATTTGCCTGCGGGCAGTTATGCCACAGCATTAGTTCGTGAGTTAGTAAATTATACAGAAGCATAAGGAAGTACAATGCGAATTTTAGTCAGTAATGATGACGGTTTTCATGCGGAAGGCATTCAAGTTTTAGCAACAGAATTAAGAAAAATTGCAGAAGTCATTGTTGTTGCACCTGATCGTAATCGAAGTGCGGCATCAAGCTCGCTCACATTAGTGGAGCCACTACGCCCACGCCATTTAGACACTGGCGATTATTGTGTGAATGGTACACCAGCAGATTGTGTGCATTTAGCATTAAATGGATTTTTATCTGGCCAAGTAGATTTAGTGGTATCAGGTATTAATGCGGGTTGTAATATGGGCGATGATACGATTTATTCAGGCACATTAGCCGCAGCCCTTGAAGGTCGCCATTTAGGCTTGCCTGCTATTGCGGTTTCGTTAGATGGTCGTCAACATTATGAAACAGCAGCACGAGTGGTGTGTGATCTCATTCCAAAATTACATCATCAATTATTAAATCCTCGTGAAATTATTAATATCAATGTGCCAGATTTACCTTTTGAAGAATTAAAGGGTTACAAGGTGTGTCGCTTGGGTTATCGTGCGTCGTCTGCAGAAGTCATTAAACAAAAGGATCCTCGTGATGAAACCATTTATTGGATTGGTCCTTCAGCATTACCTGAGGATGAAAGAGAGGGAACAGATTTCCATGCGGTGAAAAATGGTTATGTGTCTATCACGCCAATTCAAGCAGATCTTACTGCACATCATTCACTTTCGGCTTTACAAGATTGGTTAGAGCAGGAATAATGGCGCGTTTTACCAAATAGAGAAGAAATATGAAAATTTTCGGCACGATGTACGATAAAACCATGCAATGGTCAACGCACCGTTTTGCGACTTTCTGGCTTTCTTTTGTTAGTTTTATCGAGGCTATATTTTTTCCTATTCCACCTGATGTGATGTTGATCCCAATGTCTATGTCAAAGCCAAAAAGTGCGGTGAAATTTGCATTTTATACAGCAATTGCTTCTGTCATCGGTGGGGTTATTGGTTATGCAATTGGTTATTATGCAACCGACTGGGTGGAAAACATTGTACAACAATGGGGATATGGTGCGCATTGGGCAAAAGCCATAAATTGGTTTGAGCAATGGGGCGTATTAGTTGTCTTTGTGGCAGGTTTTAGCCCAATTCCTTACAAGGTGTTTACTCTCTGCTCTGGGGTAATGCAAATGGCATTTTTCCCTTTTGCCATCACCGCATTTGTTTCACGTTTAGCGCGTTTCTTGCTGGTGGCAAAATTAGCCGCGTGGGGCGGTGAAAAATTCGCAGCAAAATTGCGAAAATCTATTGAAATTATTGGTTGGTCAGTCGTTGTGCTGGCTGTCATTGCTTACTTTATATTGAAAAACTAGGATAAAAAATGAATAAATTAGGTCTTATTTTAATAACTGGATTAGTATTAGCTGGATGTGCCTCAGAACAAGTAAAAGATCCAGATGCGTTGCCAAACGGCATCATGCAACCAGTAGAAGGCACAGGCGCTGTTGCTGGCGGTAGCTTTATGCCAGAAATTCAAAAAAATACAATGCCAGCGCAAACTAAATAATAAAGGAACAATAAGGAATTACTATGAAAAAATCATTTCTCTTACTCCCTTTGAGTCTTGTTGTATTATCGGCTTGTACTTCTAATTCTCCCGCTCCAATTAGTAATGCTGATGACAATCTTTCCCCTGGCATCATGCAACCAGTCAATGGTGAAAGTGCGGGCGGTTCTTGGCAACCTGAAATTCAAAAAAACACGGTACCAGCGATGGGCGGCGTACCAACAGGCGTGCAAACTCCACAGCCAAATTTCCAACCAACCTATCAACAGCCTGCCATGCCAGCAGCGCCTGCTCAACCGGCATTCAAACCTGCTCAGCCAGCATTTCAGCCGGCTCAAAAACCAGCAGCGCCAACACCAGCTCCAGCGCCAGCTGTGCAAACAAAAACCATCACTAAAACAGTTTCTGATTGCGTAGGCTCGCAACATATTAATGTTCCACGCAACCCAAATACCAATGCACCAGATTATAGCCAAATTGAAAAAGGCTCTTACAAAGGCAATACCTATAAAGTGAACAAAGGCGATACCATGTTCTTAATCGCTTACTTGGCGGGGATTGATGTAAAAGAATTAGCTGCATTGAACAACATGACAGAGCCTTATAGTTTGAGCTTAGGTCAAACTTTAAAAATCTCTAATTGTGGTACAAAAACAGTGACAACAACGGTTCCAGTAAAACAACCTGCAGCAGCAACGACAACAACTACTGCGGTTGCACCGACAGCACCTGCAGAACCTGCAGAACCTGCAGAACCTGCAGTCACCTATACGCCCGGTGCAAATGGTACGCAAATGGGATCGGATGGCACAATCATTGGACCAATTAAATCTGGTGCAGGTGTAGCGAATAGCGCACCAGCAATGGTACCGGTTGCGACAACACCAGTTGCTCCTGCGACAACGCCATCAGTACCAACTACGCCAGTAGATAACACCAATAGCACACCGATTAATGCCAATGTTGTTGCGCCAATCGCATCAAATGTTGCATGGCAATGGCCGACTTCAGGTAACATTATCCAAAGTTTTTCCAATACCGATGGCGGAAACAAAGGGATTGATATTAGCGGTTCTCGTGGACAAGCTGTTAAAGCTGCTGCATCAGGTCGCGTCGTGTATGCTGGCAATGCTTTACGTGGTTACGGTAATTTAATCATCATCAAACATAATGATGATTTCTTAAGTGCTTATGCGCATAACGACAAAATTCTTGTAACAGATCAACAAGAAGTCAAAGCTGGTCAAGAAATCGCAAAAATGGGTAGCTCTGGTACAAATACCGTGAAACTCCACTTTGAAATTCGCTATAAAGGAAAATCAGTGGATCCAGTACGTTACCTCCCAAGACGTTAATCTTCCTCTGAAAAGAGCGGTGAAAAATCTCAACAAATTTTCACCGCTCTTTTTTATCTAGCTTTTTCCCCTTTCGGCACCTAAAATAACCGCCACAAAACCTATCTTTATTCAGTTTCAAAGCAGGTAATTAGATGATTTCCGAAGAAAATTTCCAACAACATACGCCAATGATGCAACAATATCTAAAACTCAAAGCAGAGAATCCAGATATTTTGTTGTTTTATCGCATGGGGGATTTTTACGAGTTGTTTTATGACGATGCGAAAAAAGCGGCGGCATTGTTGGATATTTCTTTGACGAAACGAGGTCAATCTGCAGGGCAACCAATTCCAATGGCAGGGGTGCCTTATCATGCGGTGGAAGGTTATTTAGCAAAATTGGTTCAGTTGGGTGAGCCAGTGGCGATTTGTGAACAAATTGGTGATCCTGCCACAAGCAAAGGGCCTGTGGAGCGCCAAATTGTGCGAATTGTTACGCCTGGTACGGTAAGTGATGAAGCGCTTTTGCCTGAACGCCAAGACAATCTTATTGCTGCGGTATATCAAGAGAAAGAAAAATTTGGATTAGCTACTTTAGATATGACCTCTGGCCGTTTTCAGCTTTGTGAACCTGCAGATAAAGAAACATTGCGTGCGGAATTGCAACGTATTGCACCAGTTGAATTGCTGTATTGTGAAGAATTTAATGAAATGGCTGCGATTGAACATTGCAAGGGATTACGCCGTCGCCCTATTTGGGAATTTGAACTTAGCACCGCCATTACGTTACTGAATCGCCAATTTGGCACAAAAGATTTACGCGCTTTTGGTGTGGAAAAATCCCCTCTAGGCTTAAGTGCGGCAGGTTGTTTATTACAATATGCAAAAGAAACCCAACGTACTGCATTGCCACATATTCAAAGCATTAGCTTAATTCAAAATCAAGACTGTATTCAGTTAGATGCCGCTACGCGCAGAAATCTTGAATTAACGCAAAATCTTGCGGGTGGTACAGAAAATACGCTAGCGTCTGTATTGGATAAATGTGTCACGCCAATGGGCAGCCGCTTGTTGAAACGTTGGATTCACCAGCCTATTCGTAATGTGGAAAAATTAAAACAACGCCAACAAGCGATTGCGGAAATTCTGAATTTTGATTTGGTCGATGAACTCCAACCTTATTTGCAATTAGTTGGCGATATGGAGCGTATTTTAGCGCGTGTGGCGCTACGTTCAGCGCGTCCTCGCGATCTCACTCGCTTGCGCACGGCATTAGAACAAATTCCAGCATTACGCACGATTGTTCAACAAAAAACACCGCTATTTTTAACCGCACTTTTCAGCCAAATTGCCGATTTCGGCGAGCAATGCGATTTATTGCAACGTGCATTGATTGAAACGCCTCCGCTTTTAATTCGGGATGGTGGCGTGATTGCTGAAGGTTACCATGCCGAGTTAGACGAATGGCGTATGTTATCTGATGGTGCAACGCAATATTTGGAAAACCTAGAAAAACGTGAGCGTGAAAGCACAGGCATTGATACACTAAAAATCGGTTTTAATGCAGTGCATGGTTATTACATTCAAATTAGCCAAGGCCAAGCGCATAAAGCCCCAATCCATTATGTTCGCCGTCAAACTCTGAAAAATGCAGAGCGTTACATTATTCCTGAACTCAAAGAATATGAAGACAAAGTGCTGAAATCGAAAGGCGCAGCGTTAGCGTTAGAAAAGCAGCTTTACGATGAATTGTTTGATTTATTATTACCGCACTTAGGTTCATTACAACTGGCGAGCCTTGCACTTTCTGAATTGGATGTATTGGTCAATCTTGCCGAGCGCGCAGATACCCTCAATTACATTATGCCAACATTCTGTGATGAAGTGAGTGTGAAAATTGAAAATGGCCGCCATCCTGTCGTGGAACAAGTATTGAAAGATCCTTTCATCGCCAACCCAGTGGAATTAAATCACCATCGTCATTTGTTAATTATCACTGGGCCAAATATGGGTGGTAAAAGTACTTATATGCGCCAAACTGCATTAATTACATTGCTGGCGTATATCGGCAGCTTTGTGCCGGCAGACAGCGCGCGAATTGGGCCGATTGACCGTATTTTTACTCGAATTGGTGCATCTGATGATTTAGCTTCGGGGCGTTCAACCTTTATGGTGGAAATGACTGAAATGGCAAATATTCTTCATCAAGCTACTGCGCAAAGCCTTGTTCTTATTGATGAAATCGGTCGCGGCACATCCACTTATGATGGCTTATCCTTAGCTTGGGCTTGTGCAGAATGGTTAGCCAAAAAAATCCGCTCGCTTACATTATTTGCCACCCATTATTTTGAATTAACCGCATTACCAGAACAGCTAGAAGGCATCGCCAACATTCATTTAGATGCCCTTGAGCATAACAACACTATCGCCTTTATGCACGCCGTACAAGATGGCGCCGCAAGTAAAAGTTATGGTTTGGCAGTTGCGGCTTTGGCTGGTGTGCCACAATCCGTTATTAAACTGGCAAAACAGAAATTGACACAATTAGAAAAAACCTCAGGCCATTCAGCCGATCAGCAAATTCAGGCATTGCGTGAAGCCAATCACACTCAAGGTGAATTATTGTTTGAACAAGAAACGGATGCACTGAGAGAGGCTATTGAAAAACTGGATCCTGATGATCTAAGCCCTAAACAAGCCTTGGCGTATTTGTATCAGTTAAAGAAAATGGTGGGGTAACATCTTACAAAAGTGCGGTGAAATTTCACCGTATTTCTACTTTTTACGTTTCGCTCTTGGATGAGCCTGATCGTACACTTCTGCCAGATGTTGAAAATTTAAGTGAGTATAAATTTGTGTGGTGGAAAGGTTGCTATGCCCAAGCAATTCTTGCACGGCGCGTAAATCAGAACTGGCTTCTAACATATGCGTTGCAAAAGAATGGCGTAGTTTGTGCGGATTAAGATGGCTATTTAAGCCTTGGCGAATGCCCCAAGTTTCCAAGCGTTTTTGAATGGCTCGATGAGAAATACGATTTCCAAGCTGGCTAACAAATAACGCCTCATCTTTTGGGTTAAATAATGCCCGCACTTTTAACCATTCTTGAATGGCATGCGACGCATAACGTCCAAACGGCACTACACGCTCTTTGTTGCCTTTCCCGATAACACGCACTTCCCGCACTCGGGTATTAATGCTGTTTAAATCTAAGCCTTGTAATTCAGATAAACGTAAACCTGAACTATACATTAATTCCAAAATAGCACGATCACGAATATCAATTGGCTCTTTGCTATCGTTGGCAAGCAATTGTTGAACTTGCTCGCCATCCATATTTTTCGGTAAATGCTTGCCTTGTTTCGGTGCGGAAATGCCTGTGGCGGGATTCACTTTCAATTCGCCTTGTTGCACCAAAAAACTAAGAAATCGCCGCAATGCGGATAAACGCAAAGCCAAGCTTTTTTCTTTTAAGCCTTGTTTTTTGCTTTCCGCCAAAATAAAGCGCACCACGCTGGGTGTTACTTGTGCCCAAGCGTGAATATCTTGTTGCGCTAAGATTTTGATGATGGCATCAAGTTGATGTTGATAATTAGTGAGCGTGTGAGGGCTCATTTGGCGTTCAATCCGCAAATAATCCCAATAACGATTTAACGCGGTTAGCATTACAAACTCAATTCAAATAAACGTTCTTTCGGGTTTAATTTAAACCCTTCCGATTCTAACATTGAATATTGATTTTGCGCTAATTCTGCCACTAAACGATTGGATTGCGTGAAATGCACAAAGTCTTTTGCTTTAGAAATCAACGCCGCATAAATCTCCGTTTGTTGCGCATGTTCCAACACAAAAATATCGGTGATTTGCCAATAGCGTTGTAATTGTAAAGAAGAAAGGCGAGGGAAAAGCTGCACAAAGCCAATAGCCTTTTCATTTTCGTCCACCGCAATAAAAAACAGACTTTCATTAAAACGCATACGATTAGTTAAAAAAGCCAAGGTGCGTTCTGGATTCTCTGCTTGTCCATAGGCTTGGCGATAGGCTTCAAAAAGAGGAAGAAGAACATCAATATTCCATTGTTCAGCTTTGAAAAGTTTCATAATTGGTTATTTTTTATTGGTTCCATACAGGTAATTGTAGCTTTTTAGCACAAGATAATCATCTTTCTATGAGAATTTTTTTAATTTTATGATCTTCTGCAAAGAATCGTGGCGAAATTTTGGTATAGTAAGCAAGTTAATTTTATCAACTATGGAGAAACAAAAATGGCACGTCGTCCTTTAGTGATGGGTAACTGGAAATTAAACGGTTCCAAAGCGTTCACCAAAGAATTAATCGAGGGATTAAAAGCAGAATTACATGATGTAACAGGTTGTGATGTAGCAATTGCCCCCCCTGTTATGTATTTAGGTACGGCTGAAGCAGCACTTTCTGGTTGTGGTTGTAGCTGTGGCGGTAAAAGTGTAATTCAATTAGGTGCACAAAACGTAGATATCAATGTGAAAGGTGCATTTACTGGCGATATTTCTAGCGAAATGTTAAAAGATTTTGGTGCAAAATACATCATTATCGGTCACTCTGAGCGTCGTACTTACCACAAAGAAAGCGACGAATTCGTAGCGAAAAAATTTGGTGCATTAAAAGAAGCAGGCTTAGTGCCAGTATTATGTATCGGTGAAACTGAAGCTGAAAACGAAGCAGGCAAAACAGAAGAAGTGTGTGCACGTCAAATTGATGCGGTGATCAACGCATTAGGTGTAGAAGCATTCAACGGTGCAGTGATCGCATACGAACCAATCTGGGCGATCGGTACGGGTAAATCTGCGACTCCAGCACAAGCACAAGCAGTTCATGCATTTATCCGTCTCCATATCGCAGCAAAATCACAAGCCGTGGCAGACCAAGTGATTATTCAATACGGCGGTTCTGTAAATGATGCAAATGCAGCTGAATTATTTACTCAGCCAGATATCGACGGTGCATTAGTAGGTGGTGCATCATTAAAAGCCCCTGCATTTGCAGTAATTGTAAAAGCAGCGGCAGCAGCGAAAAATTAATTTTTAGTTAATTAGAATAACAAAAAAGTGCGGTGAATTTTCACCGCACTTTGTTTATGAATTCAAGCAAACTGTATTGCCAATGACTTGCCATTATTTCGTTTGATCGAGAATTTTCGTCACCACTTTCAAATACTCAATCGCCAAGCCCCGTTGAGCAACACTGGCGTTAAAAACTAAGTCTTCGGAAAGTACACCACAAGGTTGGTCTTTTGGTACTTCGCCATTTTCATAAGCCTCGAAATCCTCTCGCCAATCGCCTTCGAAGTAATAATGTTCTAAGCGTTTCATTTTGGGCAAAAACGCCTGCCATTTTTCCAAGAATTGCTCTGCCTCGGTAAGAAAGCCATTTGCTTCATCTAAAATACTTTCCATTTCCGCAAGCTGGGATAAACGTTCTTTTGATAGCATATTTTTTCCTTATTAAATAGTGATCTGATCGGAGCAGATTGTATCCCACTTTCATCATTGAGGTATTTTATCTATATTTCAGGAAAATGGGGTTAAATAGATTAAAAATTTAATGTAAACCTTTGTAAAGTTTGGTAAAGATACTTTCTATTTAATTCGATAGCCTGTAAAATCCCGGCGACAATTTAAGCAAGGTATAGATAATATTTAGTTAGTCGTTTATCTATTATTTTTCACAAGTCGAGCAATGGACTGACATTTATCTATTCAATTTTAGGAGAAAAACTGAATGAACAACATTTTCAAAGTAATTTGGAATCATGCCACCCAAACTTGGACTGCAGTAGGTGAATTGGCATCAGCCAAAGGCAAATCAAAATCCATCAAATTAACGGCAATTTCTGCCGCCTTGCTCATGGCGTGCGGTACGGCTCAAGCCGCCACACATAAGGCTGCGGACGACTTGGTCGCCATAGATAATGCGGCTGCAGCTGCCGTTCCGGCTGATGAAAAACCGCAAGCGCTTGGTAGCAATGCGATTGCCGTCGGAAGAAAGGCAAAAGCAGAAACCGCTAACTCGGTAGCCATCGGTCCGAGCGCCGAAGTGTTGCGACAACCCGGAGTACCATACAATTCAAATGGTATTGCCATCGGTGCGCAGGCGCGTATCGAGCCAAAAGTTAACGGCAACGCCGACACAAGCACTTTCCACAATTCGATTGCAATCGGTACGCGTACACTTGCAACGGCAAGCCATGCCATTGTGATTGGTCAGGACGCAAGCTCTATGCGCAATCAGGCTGCCGCAACTTATCAAACGGGTGAAAATATCGTTGCCATCGGTAACAGAGCCAGAGCAGACTGGGAAAAAAGCATTGCCATCGGCACAAATGCTAGCACCGTCTCCCCTGAAGCGATAGCGGTTGGTACCAATTCCATGGCATCCGGCGGCGGCAACAAAGGCGGTGTCGCCATCGGCTCAATTGCTCATGCCAATCACGTCGGCACAGTGGCCGTAGGCTCCGGCTCCAATGCAAGCAATGTCAACAGCATGGCAATGGGTTTTCACGCCAGCTCTGTCGGCCGCCAAGCAGTTACGGTAGGTAATCGGGCTTTCAGCCGCGGGGATAATGCCGTAACCATCGGTGATGGCGCAATGTCCGGCTGGAACAGTGCAAACCGTGCGGTTACAGTTGGTGCCAATTCACGTACTGTAACGGATGACGGCCTTTCCGTTGGATACAATGCATTTGCCGGCAATTTCCGCTCTACTGCGATTGGTAAAAATGCCGTCAGCTATGGTGCGCAAGCATTGGCATTGGGTTCTGAGGATTTGGGCGGCAACGCATCTGCTGCAAATATCTACAAGAAAAATACAATGGCCATCGGCAAGAATTCATCTGCCGTAGGCACAAACTCTATTGCCACGGGCGACAACAATATCGCATTCGGTACCGGAGCAACATCCGGTGTCGCGCAAGCATCTGTTGACAGCATCAAAACAGCTTATGCGGATTACCGTAAGGCATACGAGACATACGCCAATTTGGACAAAACGGCTGAAAATGCAAAAGCCAATGCCGGTGCGCTCAAAACTATCGTTGCAGATCTTTCGACCAATCTAAGAATATTCCATGATAACTATACGCAGAGTGGCGTTTTATATAAACATGCAGATGAGTTCAAAACCGCCTTGCAAACAGCAGGTCTCAGCTTTGACGAACTGGGAACGCTGACCAGTGTATTTACAAAAGAACCAAACGGTTCAGATGCCAATATTGCAAAAATCATTGCCAAAAAAGCCGATATTGAAAAAATTGCCAATATCAAAAATACAGCGGTTGGCGGACAAAACGAAAGATTGGCCCACCTTGTTGCCTTGGCGAAAAACCTGAGCAACAAGATTACCGAGTTAGAAAAAGCAAACACTGCGTCCGCAACGGCAGCCAAAGCACTAACTGACGGTAAAGCCGCACACGATGCAGCTAAAACAGCTTTTGAAACAAGCTATGCCGGCAAAAATGCAACCAATGCCATCGCAATCGGCGCATCTTCCGAAACTGCATCTAACAGCTCTACCGCAGTAGGCCACAAGGCTAAAGTAAACGGTGTCTCACCTAATGCAGTGGCAATCGGTACTAATACTCGTGCTGGTGAATCAGGCTACACTACTCGTGACGGAGCTAAACGATTCTTCACGACCGATGCAGCCAATGCAACCGTCGTAGGTTCAAACAGCCTTGTTGCTTTAGAAAACTCTACTGCAGTCGGTTACGATAATATAGTAAGAGCTAAAAACGCAGGTGCATTTGGTACTAAAAATAGAATTGGCGAATGGGATTACGAGATTACGGGTGCAGATAAAGCTTCAGCCACGCCTAAAGAAGGCCAAACCGGAGAGAATTCTTTCGTTGTTGGTTCAAACAACGGGGTATGGGCAAAAAATGTCATGGTGTTGGGTAATAATGTCAGAGTCTATGGCATAGGAACTCGCAAAGAAAACCGTGAAAACGCCGTTGTATTAGGCAACAACAGTGATGGTGCGCCGACGGTGAAAAAAGTCAACTCTGCCAATGTTAATGGAATGGTTTACAGCGGCTTCAAAGGCAACTTGGGCGCAACCAAAACAGACGGCTCTGAAGCTGAAAAAGCAGATAATGAATTGCAAGGCCGTTTTGTTTCTATCGGCGCAGCAACTACAGATAAAGACGGCGCTACCGTTTACGGCGAACGCCAAATCAAACACGTTGCAGCGGGCGAGATTTCTTCTACCTCGACCGATGCGATTAACGGTTCGCAACTTTATGCAGTCGCTTCCGGCTTGCGTGATGCCTTCCCTGTGGTTTATACCGATGCAGCAGGCAATAAAGTCGTGAAATACCCTGACGGCAACTATTACCCGGAAGGTACGACTTTTAATGCAGATGGCACACCTTCTAATCCTGCCGTAACCAATGTTATCGCTTCAATGAACAACCCTACTAACACCGAAGCGGGCAAAGCCGGCGATAACGTAACCCTGACCAACGTGGCGCAGGGTGCGAATACTATTGCTTATGAGGCAGCGGGTAATCCATTAGTTAAAGTAGGTGATTCATATTATGCGCCAGACCAATTTGAAAATGGTAAATTGAAAGCAACAGCGACTCCGACACCATCAACAAATGTTGCTGCAGCGAAAGATCCGGTGAAAGAAGCAAAAACTGGCTTAGCTGATTTAAAAAATTCTGTTG
Source organism: Haemophilus sp. oral taxon 851 str. F0397 (assembly GCF_000242295.1). Lineage (NCBI taxonomy): Bacteria > Pseudomonadati > Pseudomonadota > Gammaproteobacteria > Pasteurellales > Pasteurellaceae > Haemophilus > Haemophilus sp. oral taxon 851. The sequence continues at coordinate 14,260 of NZ_JH591081.1, read as the reverse complement.
CGTCTAATGCATTAACTGTCGCTGATGCGAAAAACTTGGGTTGGGTAGTTTCTGCTGATAGTAAAGATGGTAAGGGGTATGCCGATAAAGTAACCAATGCAAACGAAGTTCGTTTTAATGGTAAAAACGGTATTAAAGTAACGGGCGAAACCGATAAGACTACAGGCATCCGCAACATCAACATCGAGCTGGAAAAGAGCGATGTGGTCAAAACCGGCGAATATAAAATCGGCGATAAGACTTACGTCAATGTCGACGGCAAGCTTTACGACAAAGACAGTATCGATCCGAAAACCAATAAGCCGAAAGCAGATGCAGCATCGTCCAACTACGCTGTACAAGACGGCAAAGTTATGGACAACAGCGATGCAGCGAATCCGAAAGAAGTAGCCGGCGTGGATAACGGCAGCAACTTTGTTGATGGCAATACCGTTTATAAAGCAATCCAAGAATCTGGTTGGACTGTAGGTAAAGCGAAAGATGCCCTTGCAAACAACAAATTCGAAGATAAGGATGAAAAAGTTAATCCGAATGATGAAGTTCGTTTTGCAGATGGCAAAGGCATCACAGTAAAAACTGCGACTGTTGATAAAATCGATGCTAAAGGTGACAAACAAACCACAACCGTGGTGAAATTCGACACCGATTTGCCTATTGATTACGTAAACGTGAAAAATGCCGCGGGCGATACGCTAAAACAAGCGAATGATGGTAACTGGTATAAAGAGGCTGATGTTAATAATGATGGCACAGTGAAATTGACCAATAACAAAGCCCCTGAAGTTCAAAAACCAGTGAAAACAGGCGCTACTTTATCTGATGCCAACTCAAATATGGGCAAAAATCCATACCGCACAGCAATTGAAGATAAAGCAATGGCAGCGGCAATTGAAAAAGTACGAGGAGAGAATCCAACTGCAACAGTGGAAGAACTTTTACCAAAAGTATTAGAAGAAGCTGCGAAGCAAGTTGCGGAATTGGAAAAAGCTGAAAAAACTGGCAAAGACAAAGATGTGATTACCGCAGGTAAAGACGGCGTTCAATTAAATAACGTCGGTTGGGCAGAAAATCCTGATCAAGCGGTAAATAAAGACCAACTTGATCAAACTGTGAACAAATCTGGCTTCTTTATCCAACAAAACGGTAAAACAACCGTAGAAAACGCTGCAAACAAAGAAGAAAAAGATCCGGCGAAATCTGAAAAAGTAACGCCTAACGATGTGGTTAACTTTGTAAATGGTAAAGGTACCGTGATTAAAGCAGTAACTAAACGTGATGCTAACGGTGTGGATACCACAACGGTTTCTGTGGATGTTGATACCAGCGCATTAAGTTTACCTAAGGGTGCAAATACCATTGCCTATAATGACAAGGGTGAGCAAATCGTCAATGTAAATGGTAAATACTACAAACCAAGCGATCTGGAAAACGGTAAACCGACCGCTACAGCTACAGAGCAAACCCCTGTTGTACCGGCAGCAGCGGACAAACCGCTCGAAGCTGCAAAAGACGGCTTGGCAGACCTTGCCCATTCAGACGGCGACAACTTGCTGAGCGTCAAAGATGCACAAAACCTGGGTTGGGTTGTTTCAACCTCCGACAACAACAAAGCCGCACCTGTGAAAAATGCGGATGTAGTTGACTTTAAAGCAGAGCCAAATACAGGCATTACCGTAAAAGGCGATGTGAAAAACGGCAAGATGACCGTAACCGTAGGCAACGACTACTTCAAAGCAAACGCTACTGGCGAAGCTGCGAAAGCAACCGGACCAAACAGCGTGGCAATCGGCGGAAACAGCAACGCTGCCGTTGAAGATGCAGTTGCCATCGGCAACGGTGCCGCAGTTAAACCGGAAGCAGCCAAAGGTTCTGTCGCAATCGGAGCAGGTGCGCAAGCAGGTAAAGCACATACAGGTGCTTACAGTCTGGCTCCTTCGGCAACTGTTGCCGGCCAACCAAGCGACGCCACCCGTGTCGTTTCCGTAGGCAGCGAAGGTAACGAAGCGCAAATTCAAAATGTTGCAGCTGGTGTTGTGTCTAACACCTCAACAGATGCGGTAAATGGCAGCCAATTACATGCAACTAATGTTCAAGTGAATAAAAATGCACAGAATATTAATCGCGTTGAAGGCAAAGTTGATAATCTTAGTCAAGTTATTAACAACCATGCAGGTGAATTTAACCGCCTAGACAGAAAAGTTAATAAATATGGCAAAGAAGCCCGTGCTGGTATCGCTGGTGCAAATGCAGCAGCTGCGTTACCACAGGTTTATACACCAGGTAAATCAATGGTTGCCGCAGCGGCTGGTACCTTCAAAGGACAAAATGCTTTAGCTGTAGGTTACTCTCGTGCAAGCGACAATGGCAAGGTGATCTTAAAACTTCAAGGTAATGCAAACACCAGTGGTGATGTCGGTGCCGGAGTTGGCGTAGGTTACCAATGGTAATAGCGTAATCGTTTATGATGGGATTTTCCCATCATTAATAAATCCAAAAAGTGCGGTGAACATTCACCGCACTTTTTTATTATTTGAGTCATTGAATCTCCGCAAATAATAAAATCTGCCCATCAACAGTTTATTGAAAAATATTACTAGCCTAGCCCTTTTTCCAGTATAATCTGACCAATTTTCTGACAAATTAAAACAAGACGATGAATAAAAAACACACTTTAATTTCACTTGCTATTTTGACCGCATTTTATAGCCAACAAAGTTTGGCGGATTTGCATGAACAATGTCTAATGGGCGTGCCAAAATTTAGCGGTGAAATCGTGACTGGTGATGTGAATTCTCTGCCTGTATATATTGAAGCGGATAATGCAGAAATTAATCAGCCAAATGATGCGACCTATCAAGGTAATGTAGATTTGAAACAAGGCAATCGTCATTTGTTAGCACAATCTGTGCAGGTCAAACAATCTGGAAACCAGCCAACGCCTCTACGCATGGCTTATGTCCGCAATGGATTTGATTATAAAGATAATCAGATCAATATGTTGGGTAAAGATGCGGCGTTTAATTTAGATAGTCACGATGGTAATTTAACAAATTCAGAATATGAATTTGTCGGTCGTCAGGGTCGCGGTAAGGCTGATGATATAACATTAAGTAATAACTATCGCGTAATGAAAAACGCCACCTTTACTTCATGTTTACAAGGTGACAATGCTTGGGCTGTAGATGCGTCAGAAATTCGTCAATACGTGAAAGAAGAATATGCTGAAATGTGGCATGCTCGTTTCAAAGTGCATGGTGTTCCCGTCTTTTATACCCCTTACTTACAATTACCCATTGGAGATCGTCGTCGTTCTGGCTTATTGATTCCAAGTGCAGGGACATCTAGCCGAGATGGTCTTTGGTATGCACAACCAATTTATTGGAATATCGCTCCTAATTACGATCTTACTTTTACCCCGAAATATATGTCTCGCCGTGGTTGGCAAGCAAATGGGGAATTTCGCTATTTAACCCCTATTGGCGAAGGTAAAGTCGCAGGTGAATATTTAGGAAAGGATCGTTACTCTGAATATTCTAGTGATAATCGAAAACGTCATTTGTTCTATTGGAATCACAATTCTAGCTTTTTGCAAAATTGGCGCTTAAATATTGATTATACCCGAGTAAGTGATAAACGTTATTTCAGTGATTTTGAGTCCGTTTATGGTCGCAGTACTGATGGCTACGCAAACCAATATGCTCGCGTAGCTTATTATCAACCAAATTATAATTTTTCTCTTTCTGCACGACAGTTCCAGATTTTCGATGAGGTGAACATCGGCCCTTATCGTGCAATGCCACAATTAGATTTCAATTATTACAAACATGATTTGGCTAATGGATGGTTGAATTTCAAATTACATTCACAAGCTGTTCGTTTTGATAATGACAGCGAATTAATGCCAACTGCATGGCGTTTCCATTCAGAGCCTAGCTTAAATTCTTTAATGTCAAATAAATACGGTAGTTTGAATATTGAAACTAAACTTTATGCGACTCGCTACGATCAGAAAAAAGGTTCAGGAAAAAATGCAGAAGACGTGCAAAAAACGGTAAATCGAGTTATTCCACAATTTAAAGTTGATTTACAAAGCGTATTAGCACGCGATACAACGTTCTTAAAAGACTATACACAAACTTTCGAACCACACGTGCAGTATTTATATCGTCCTTACCGAAATCAAAGCAATATTGGTTCAAAACTTAATAATGAATATTTAGGATTTGGTTACGATTCAGCATTAGTACAACAAGATTACTATTCGCTATTCCGTGATCGCCGTTATAGTGGTTTAGACCGAATTTCATCGGCGAATCAAGTTACCTTGGGTGGCACAACGCGTTTTTATGATATTGGTGGTGAAGAACGCTTTAATTTATCTGCAGGTCAAATTTATTACTTAAGTAATTCTCGTATTGATGAAAACCCAGCAAATAAAACACCGACTTCATCATCAGCTTGGGCATTAGAATCTAATTGGAAAATGAGTGATAAATGGCATTGGCGTGGTAGCTATCAATTTGATACTCATACCAATTCAACATCATTAGCAAATACATCACTAGAATATAATCCTGAAAAAAATAATTTAATTCAGTTAAATTATCGATATGCGAACCAAGAATATATTGACCAAAACTTGGGTAAATCGGCTAACGCATATCAACAAGATATCCAACAAGTGGGATTGGTTGTAGGCTGGGAAATTGCCAATAATTGGGCTGTTGTAGGACGCTATTATCAAGATCTCGCCTTACAAAAACCAGTAGAACAATATATTGGCGTCCAGTATAACAGCTGTTGTTGGGCGGTTGGTGTCGGTGCTAGACGCTATGTCACAAGCCACCAAAATCAAAAGCATAATGAAGTCGTTTACGATAATAGCATTGGCGTAACCTTAGAATTAAGAGGCTTAGGCACCAATGACCATCAAAGCGGTATTCAAGAAATGCTAGAAAAAGGAAAACTACCTTATATTCGAGCATTTAGTTTGGATTAAACATTGTTCAATATAAACTTTAAATCTACAAAAAGAGCGGCTATTTTTGGCCGCTCTCAGACCAAGGTATCTAAAATAATCCCGTGCTGACCATCGACCGTACGATGGTCAAGATAAAAGAACCCTTTCGGTTTGTTATCTCGGAGCATATAACCACTGTCGGTGGTCAGTATTACTAACCTTGGTGTCTTTGACATATGCCACTTTCTCACTCTTCTTTAACGGCTTTTTTCTTCCCGTATTTTCGCCACATCTTGGTTGAGTAAGTCGAACATTGCTGACATTGCCGCATTACCTTCCTAATTGACGTTGAAGTAGTGTTTGCATAATTGCAAAATTAAAAAGAAAACCGGTCGATTGATCGGTTTTTTTGTAGGTTACTTCTTAGATTATTTATTTAAAATATAAATAATACCTTGTGTTACTGCAATGGGTACAACAAATGCAGTAGTTAATGTTGTATAAGCTACATAAACAGGCGTAAATAACGTTATAGTTGTCAGTTCTAAGGCGATATCATCGGCTATAACTTCTTTATGTGATGTTCTTCGCACTAAAGAAATTTCGATTGGTTCAGGCATTGAAAATTTACTGATTATTTCATTTCTATTATTAAAGCGAATTCGCTTTCCAAATGCTCTGTATTGCCGTTTTAATGCTGGCTGATTAGCTTTCCAGTTCGGATTTCTAAGTTTTACTGCTGATAAGAAATCCGAATGAATATAGCTAATAGGATTAAACCAAAATTGCTTTTGCAACTGCTCTTTTTCCTCTTTACTATATTTGCCTTCGTCTAAATAAACGGTGTATTCGCCAGTGACCTCATTATCAAGGCTATCTAATTTCATTGTAAAAAAGAGTGTTTGTTTTGCATAAGGGCTAGTCAAGAAATGTTGCATTGCTTCAACATCTTGATTTTGTAAAAGATAGTCCGACTGCTCACCTATCAGATAAATTTTATTTTTTTCAATCATAAAGGCATAAATTTTTTCTGTGGTTTTTATGGGCTTGTTAATATAGATAACGCAACTCGTGAGCAAGCAAATTAAAATAAGATAAAATTTTTTCATTGTTATTTTGTGGGACATTTGTAGTATGGGGAAAGTGAAACGTTTGTGATGTTTTCCTCAGTAATATCTTTCAAAACAACTGAGCACCCCATTGGCTTAATTTCATATTGATGCCCGGCTTTAGGGATAAATGATGCACGATCATCTCGGCGTTCTCCTCCATCGGTAGCACCCAAAGTAATGGTTTTTATCAGAAATTTTCGAATAGTATCATAGCCCGCAATTGGACCGTACTGACATAATTGTGTTGTTTCGGTCTGGCAAGGTTTTCCCGCAACGCGGCAAACAGCTTTACTGATTTGATGCGATGGGGTGAGATTGATTATTTTATCCGTAGGAATGACGTATTCTCTAAACGTATAATTTTCCTTCTGGGCAATATCTGAGTCCTCGGTTTGAGTCATACCTATTCGATGTTGCCCACCGCCAAACCATCCGGTAGGGCGAAGATGTATTCCTTTCTTATCTTTTTCACAATCCATGATTTTTACATTGATTTCTCCATCCTTTCCTATATTAAAGATTCGGATACGGGCATGTTTTGTTGCGTCATATTCTTGAGGATTGATGATTTCTTTTGTTGCACATCCTGTAAGCAGCATTGCAAGCATCAGTGTTTTCCATCTATTTTTCATATCTCCCCCTTTTTTTGGATAAAAAAACGACTAGGCAAAGCCTAGCCGTTAAATATATTACGCCTTCACATTTTCTTTCAAAAACGCTAACAACTGCTCTTTCGCAATCATCTGTTTTTCGCCAGTACGGCGGTTCTTATATTCAATTTCACCGTTCTCTAGGTTTTTCTCACCGATTACAACCATATGCGGTACACCAATGAGTTCCATGTCTGCAAACATCACACCTGGGCGTTCTTTACGATCATCAAAAATCACATCTACGCCTTGTGATTGTAAAGTTCGGTAAAGTTCTTCAGCGTATTTTTGCACGACTTCAGATTTGTGCATGTTCATTGGCACAATCGCTACAGTAAATGGTGCAATTTCATCTGAAGGCCAAATAATACCGCGATCATCATGATGCTGTTCAATCGCTGAAGCCACAACGCGAGTTACGCCGATACCATAACAACCCATTGTCATCACAAGAGGTTTACCATCTTCACCTTGAACTGTTGCTTTCATTGCTTCAGAGTATTTTTTACCAAGTTGGAAAATATGTCCCACTTCAATCCCACGTTTGATTTGAAGAGTGCCTTTACCATCTGGGCTTGGGTCGCCTTCCACCACGTTACGCAAGTCGAACACTTCTGGCATTGCAACATCGCGCTCCCAGTTTACATTGAAGTAATGTTTTCCATCGATATTCGCGCCACAACTAAAATCAGACATTAACGCTACAGTGCGGTCAATAATTGCTGGAATATTTAAATTCACAGGACCTAATGAACCAACACCCGCACCAATTTTCGCTTTGATATCAGCTTCATCTGCAAACTCAAGAGGATCTGCTACTAATGGGTGTTTTTGTGCTTTAATTTCATTTAATTCATGATCACCACGAATAATTAAAGCAACCAGCGGTTGATTTTCGTCTGCACCTTTCACAATCAACGTTTTCACAGTTTTAGCGATTGGTTGATTAAATTGTTCTACAAGTTCATTAATAGTTTTCGCATTTGGTGTATCAACCAATGTCATCTCTGCGGTTGGCGCTTGACGCTCACCAATAGCTACCGCTTCAGCAAGCTCAATATTCGCGGCAAAATCCGATTCTGTTGAGAATACAACATCATCTTCACCACTTGAAGCTAACACTTGGAACTCATGGGAAGCCGAACCACCGATAGAACCCGTATCCGCTTGCACCGCACGGAAATCTAGGCCTAAACGGTTAAAAATGTTACTGTACACTTGATACATCACATCATAGGTTTCTTGTAAACTTTCTTGTGTAGTGTGAAATGAGTACGCATCTTTCATAATAAATTCGCGCGAACGCATTACACCAAAACGAGGGCGCACTTCATCACGGAATTTAGTTTGAATTTGGTATAAATTAAGCGGAAGTTGCTTGTAAGAAGAGACTTCACGACGTACTAAATCGGTGATCACTTCTTCGTGAGTTGGCCCAAGTACAAAGTTACGGTTTCCGCGGTCTTCAAAACGAAGAAGTTCAGGACCATATTGCTCCCAACGGCCAGACTCTTCCCATAATTCTGCAGGTTGCACAACAGGCATTAATACCTCAATTGCGCCGCCTTTGTTCATTTCTTCGCGAATAATCTTTTCTACTTTTTTCAATACGCGAATACCCGTTGGCAACCAGTTATATAAACCTGATGCCATTGGGCGAATCATACCTGCACGCAACATTAATTGGTGGCTCACTACCTGAGCATCATTTGGCGTTTCTTTAAGGGTGGAGAATAAATATTGGCTTGTACGCATTGTTTAACCTTAGATTCTAAGAACTGAAAAAATTGGCGCAAGTATAACAAAAAGTGCGGTGATTTTTAACCGCACTTTCGATACTTACTCATTATTTTGCGCTTTCGCCAAAATTGCTTTATGTTCTTGAATCAATGCCATAAAAGGCTGGCCAAACCGTTCTAATTTGATAGAGCCCACGCCATTAATTTGCAACATTTCAATATTGCTTGTTGGCATATATTGTGCCATTTCTTGCAAAGTCGCATCATTAAAGACAATGTATGGCGGAATATTTTCTTTATCGGCAATTTGTTTGCGTAGGAAACGCAGGCGTGCAAATAAATCTTTATCATAATTTGCAACACCTTGACGTTGTGGATTATGGACAATTTTACTGATTGAAGAAATACGAGGCATTGCCAGTTCTAATGGTTCTTCACCTTTCAGAATCGCTTTCGCACTTTCAGTAAGTTGTAACGTTGGATTTAATTCACTAATGACTTGTTGCACAAACCCCAAATGAATAAGCTGACGAATAACAGACTGCCAATGCTCTTTACTTTTATCTTTTCCGATACCATACACTGAAAGTTTATCATGTTGGCGTTCAATAATTTTCTGATTATGCATTCCACGCAATACCGCAATCACATAATGTGCACCGAAACATTGCCCCACTCGATAAATAGTAGACATTACTTTTTGCGCATCGACTAAACCATCATATTTTTTAGGAGGATCGAGGCAAATATCACAGTTATTGCATGGTGTTTGCCGATGCTCACCAAAATAATTGAGAAGAACTAAACGGCGACAAGTCTGGCTTTCAGCAAATTCCCCAATAGCTTCTAATTTATGTTGCTCAATCTGACGCTGTGGCGTTTCTGGCTTTTCTAAGAGAATTTTTTGTAACCAAGCGTAATCCGCTGGCTCATAAAACAGAACAGCCTCAGCAGGCAAATCATCACGTCCCGCTCGCCCTGTTTCCTGATAGTAAGATTCAATGCTACGAGGTAAATCAAAATGGGCAACAAACCGTACATTGGATTTATTAATCCCCATTCCAAAAGCAATGGTTGCGACTACCACTTGAACATTATCACGCTGAAAATCCTGTTGCACGCGCTCACGAAGTGCCGTTTCCATTCCAGCGTGGTAAGCAGCAGCAGAGACGCCTTTATTGCGTAAACTTTCCGCAATTCTCTCAACCTTATTTCTGCTGTTGCAATAAATAATCCCACTCTTGCCCTTTTGAGCCAACACAAAACGTGTCAGTTGCTCCATTGGTTTATATTTTTCCTCCAAAGTATAACGAATGTTTGGTCGATCAAAACTACCAATATATCTATGTGGATTTTCTAGATTGAGGTGAGTCAAAATATCTTGGCGAGTCGCATAATCGGCTGTCGCGGTGAGCGCCATAATCGGCGCATGAGGGAAACTAGCTTTTAAACCACCAAGCTGGGTATATTCAGGGCGAAAATCATGCCCCCATTGAGAAATGCAGTGAGCTTCATCAATCGCAATAAAGCTGACTTTACTATAAGAAATAAGTTGAAAGAAACTATTCGTCATCACTTTTTCTGGCGACACATAAAGCAGTTTAAGTTGCCCAGAAATAAGCTTATTTTGTACTTGTTGCTGCTGTTCTAAAGTCTGACTAGAATTAAGAAAATCCGCCTCAATTCCATTAGCTTGAAGTTGATCCACTTGATCTTTCATCAAGGAAATCAGCGGAGAAATTACTAAAGTTAAACCAGCAAAACAAAGCGCGGGAATTTGGTAACAAAGCGATTTACCATTCCCTGTTGCCATTACCACCAAAGCATCTTGTCCGTTTAACGCGGCATTGATGACTTCTTCTTGCCCTTTACGGAAAGATTGATAACCAAAAACCGATTTCAAAACAGAAAGTGCGGTCGGTTTTTCTATTATTTTTGGTGATAAAGGAGAATCAAGCATCTTAGAACTGCACGTTCTCGCCATGTGTAGCACAAGCTTCTACTAAACAATCCCAAAAACGTTTTCCATCGTTAGAAACCCAGTCACCATTTTTAAAAGCAAAATGAAAACCACCTAATTTACTCGCAATCCAAAGCTCAAGTAATGGTTCTTGCTTGTTAATCACTATTTGTGTGCGATTATCAAAGGTGATTGTAAATACTGAACCTTGCGTTTCACAATCTACATCCGCACCTTGCTCTTCCAATTTTTCTTCAATTTTTTGCCAAACTTGTTCAATATTTTGGTGAAATTCTGCAATATTCATAAAATGTTCCTGTTTAAATCTGATAGAATGCGGCAAATTATAAAGCCTTTCTTAAGCTTGTGAAAGGCGGATTTACCGATAAGTAAGAGAGAGAAAAATGAAAAAACTACTATCAATTTTAGTGCTTAGTGCAATTTGCATTCTAGCAACAGGATGCGGCGTAAAAGGCCCTTTATATTTCCCAGAAAAAGAACAAGCACAACAAACCAAATAAGCGATTATCCAATTACAATCCCCCAAAAAACAGGAACACAACATGAATTTCTTCCAATATAAAAATAATAAGCTTTATGCTGAAGATATTCCGGTTCAACAACTTGCTGAACAATTCGGTACACCTCTTTATGTATATTCTCGCGCAACACTTGAACGCCATTGGCATGCTTTTGACTCAGCCTTCGGTAAGCATCCTCACTTAATTTGCTTTGCTGTGAAATCTTGCTCGAATATCGGCGTATTAAATATCATGGCAAAACTAGGTTCAGGTTTCGATATTGTCTCGCAAGGCGAACTTGAGCGTGTACTTGCAGCGGGTGGCGATGCATCAAAAGTAGTCTTTTCGGGCGTTGCTAAATCCCGAGAAGAAATTATTCGTGCACTAGAAGTTGGAATCCGTTGCTTTAATGTGGAATCAGTTTCTGAACTCAAACACATTAACCAGATTGCAGGCGAGATGAGAAAAATTGCACCAATTTCTTTACGAGTGAATCCAGATGTTGATGCGCATACGCACCCTTATATCTCAACAGGATTAAAAGAGAATAAATTTGGTGTAAGCGTAAATGAAGCTCGAGAGGTATATAAATTAGCCTCAACGCTACCAAACATAAAAATAACAGGGATGGATTGCCACATAGGCTCACAGCTCACTGAATTACAACCATTTTTAGATGCAACAGATCGCTTAATTGTCCTAATGGAACAATTAAAAGAAGATGGAATAAAATTAAAACATCTCGATCTGGGCGGTGGTTTAGGCGTGACTTATACGGATGAAACACCACCGCATCCAAGTGATTACGCGAATGCATTGTTAGAAAAACTACAAAATTATCCTGAACTTGAAATTATTCTTGAACCAGGCAGAGCAATTTCTGCAAACGCGGGAATTTTAGTAGCCAAAGTGCAATACCTAAAAAATAATGAAAGTCGTAATTTCGCTATTACCGACACAGGAATGAACGATATGATCCGCCCTGCATTATATGAGGCTTATATGAATATCGTAGAAATTGACCGCACTTTAGCAAGAGAAAAAGTCATTTATGATGTTGTGGGGCCAGTTTGCGAAACGTCTGATTTCTTAGGCAAACAACGAGAACTTTCTATTGCTGAAGGTGATTATATAGCTCAATGCTCAGCAGGCGCCTATGGAGCAAGCATGTCATCAAACTATAACTCAAGACCTCGTACTGCAGAAGTTCTAGTAGATGGAGATAAATCCTATTTAATTCGTCGTCGAGAAACCTTACAAGAACTTTGGGCATTAGAGTCGACCATTTAATCTTTCTTATCTTAAAAGAGCGGTAAAAAATGATCTATTTTTCTACCGCTCTTTTTCTATCCATCAATCAACCTCAAATAGTAACTTTGTGAGATAAATCAAATTTTTTTCTATTCTAGATTGGCATAGAATTGAATTCTTTATAGAATATCATGTTTTTTAAAGTGGACTTTTGCCACTAAAGGGGAAATTATGCAAGAAAAACTAAAAGTTTTATTGATTGACGACCATCCATTAATGCGTCGTGGCATTAAACAACTTGTAGAATTAGACGATAACTTTGAAGTGGTGGCTGACGTAGGCAGCGGCACAGAAGGGATTTCTGTGGCATTACAAACATCACCTGATGTGATCATTTTAGATCTCAACATGAAAGGACTTTCTGGGTTAGATACACTCAAAGGATTACGAGCAGAAGGCGTCGACGCACGAATCTTAATTTTAACAGTGTCTGATGCAAAAAATGATATTTATACTCTGATTGATGCAGGTGCAGATGGTTACTTGCTAAAAGATACGGAACCAGATACTTTGCTAGATCAAATAAAGCGCATTGCACAAGGTGAAGTCATTCTGAGTGATTCTATTAAAAATTTACTGTTAGAACGCACTCATGAAGAAAATCCATTAGACAGCCTAACGGATCGTGAAATGGGCGTACTTCGTCAAATTGCGACAGGTCTATCAAATAAACAAATCGCAGCACAACTGTTTATTTCAGAAGAAACCGTGAAAGTACATATCCGTAATTTATTGCGCAAATTAAATGTACATTCTCGCGTTGCCGCAACGGTATTATTTTTTGAACAAAATCGTTAACAAAAATAATCATAAAAAAATGCGCTAGGATAAACTTAGCGCATTTTTCTTTACAGTCACACTATTTACATTAATTCAATAGATTTAATATCTTCTAATAATATATACAATTCTTTTTTAATATCTTGTTCAAATTGTACTTCTGCACTTTTTCGATCTAAATCGAGACGCATTCTTTCTCTTTTATCAAGCGATTTACGAGCATCATGTGTAGGCATATCACGCACAACTTCATATAAGTTAGCCATCGCAGGATAAGTAGATAAATTCTTACCAAAAGGCCTTAATAGCATTGTAAGACGGATTACTCCTTCTGAAGTATTACATTCCCCAGATTGCATTGCTCGAGCAATAACATCAATGCTTTCTTTTAATCGTATAGTGCGCGCATGCTTGGCTTTAGTAATAAATTCCTTTTGGATTTTTAACTGTTTTAATAAATATATTGCATATAAAAACAATCCAATCACCAAGAAAAATGCAACTACAATAAATAGCCAAATCATAACTTATCTAAATTGGTTAATATCGATACGCTCGAAAGTGCGGTATAAATCATCTTCACTTTCATCTTCGTCTTCAATGCCAAGTTCTTCCATTAATTCAGAAATTCTATCTAAGCATTCATCTACAAATTGTTGATCTGCTTTACTAATAGCTTTACCTGCATCTAACGCATCCAATAATTCATTAAGAATTTCATTATTTTCCAGATTTTCAAGCTCTTTCATTGGATCTTGTTTTTTCACCTGTTTTATTACAGGAATCAATTGACCTTTTTCAGGTTTATTAATAAATTCAACAACCAACGGAACCTTTTTCTTACTACCGATTTTTGGATCTCTAATTTCATTTTGAAGTTTATTCACTTTTTCTTCAACCACACTATGACGAGATCCTGAAGCTAAACCTTTATGCTTACGTTTTTTCTTATCTTCACGAGCTTTAGCATCCAATTCATAGCGTGTAAGCTTTTTACCTGGACGTGCTTTTGTTATATCTATTTTTTTATCTGCTTTTCGAATTGGCATAATATCGGTAATTCGACGTGTTTTTTTCTTACGAGCCATAAGGTCTCCTTCTAAAAATTTTGCGGATTGTATCACTAGTGCGTATTTTTCTCACTAACAAACATAAACTTTATCTAAACTTATTTTGTTAAAGTATTAACTTCTAAAAACAAAAACCCCATATCTTTCGACACGGGGT
>NZ_JH591080.1:74128-258833 GCF_000242295.1 Haemophilus sp. oral taxon 851 str. F0397 | reverse complement strand
TTTTTATAAAAATATTTAAAAAAATGATCTTTTGGATAAAGTTAATACAAAAAGGTCTATTTAACATCAATTTTAGTCTATTTTTATTACATCTAAAGATTCAAATCCCCATAGGTGTAAAGCTTTTTTAAATTGAGATTCTTCTGGAAAATGTTCAGTACAAAACATTTGATTATGTTTTTCACCTTTAGCACGTACACTTTTACCATCGAGCAAATATTTTATCCGCTTAGCAATCGCCGCTCCAGGATCCATAAAATATTTAATTTGTGGCAAGCACAACTGAATTTCATCTTTGATGAGTGGAAAGTGAGTACAACCTAAAACTAATGTATCCAAATCTGCCATGTCTGCCCATGGAGATAACTCATCTTTTAAATCAATTAGATCAACGGAATGACCACGAATTTTTTGCTCCGCAATTTCTACTAATTTTGTTGTCCCCAATCTCTCAACAATACAATCTTGCGCAAATTTATCAATCAAATCATCGACATAATGACGTTTTACAGTACCCTTTGTAGCTAATAAACCAATATGTTTTGTCTTTGTCATTTCTGATGCAGGTTTAATAGCGGGCACAGTCCCAACGATAGGAATATCAAAAGCAGCTCGCAAAGGCGGAAGCACAACAGTACTCGCTGTATTACAAGCTATCACGATTGCATCTAATGGATAACGTTGATTAATCAGTTGGCAAACCGCTAAAGTGCGGTGAATAATACTTTCTTCTTCGCGTTCTGAATAAGGGAAGCCGGCATTATCAAAACAATAGAGATAATGCCAATTTGGTAATAACTTTCTGGCTTCACGGTATACGCTAAACCCACCGACTCCAGAGTCAAAAAAAAGTACAGTTGGGCGTTTTTCTTTTGTATCCATTTAAAACTCTTTGAAAATTGACCGCACTTTTAAGCGTTTGAATAAATCTCTTTATTATTTAACCAACGATGAATCAGACTTTCTGCTAGATCAGGGTATTTTTGGATAAGTGATTTTGCATAAAATTGCACCGTTGGTATCATTTTTCTATCTCGCATTAAATTTGCTACTCTCAATTCAGCAATACCCGTTTGTTTCGTTCCAAGCACTTCACCTGGTCCACGAATTTCTAAGTCTTTTTCCGAAATAACAAACCCATCTTGGCTATCTCGTAGCACTTGCAAACGTTTTTGCGAAATTTTACCTAGCGGAGGTTTATACATTAGTACACAAAAAGAAGCCGTACTGCCTCGGCCAACACGCCCTCGTAACTGATGAAGTTGCGATAAACCTAAACGCTCTGCATTTTCGATAATCATCAAACTCGCATTCGGTACATCAACACCCACTTCGATTACTGTCGTTGCCACCAATAAATCCAATTCTGCATTTTTAAAACGCATCATGACATCTTGTTTTTCTTGTGGTTTCATCCGTCCGTGCACTAACCCAATATTTAACATAGGTAATGCCTTAGTTAGATCTTCCCAAATCGCTTCAGCTGCTTGAGCTTCTAAAACCTCTGATTCATCAATTAACGTACACACCCAATAGGCTTGGCGTTTTTCATTAACACAAGCATTTTTTACACGCATCACAATTTCAGCGCGACGTTCTTCAGAAACCACTACGGTTGTTATTGGCGTACGGCCGGGGGGCAATTCATCAATAATTGATGTATCCAAATCGGCATATACGGTCATTGCCAACGTTCTTGGTATCGGCGTGGCCGTCATAATTAACTGATGAGGATAAAATCCTGCTTTTTCGCCCTTCTCTCGCAACATTAATCGTTGATGCACCCCAAAACGATGTTGTTCATCAATAATCACCAATGCTAGATCGGAAAACTCTACTTCTTCTTGGAATAAAGCATGTGTCCCCACCACCATTTGTACGGCACCAGTTTT
Source organism: Haemophilus sp. oral taxon 851 str. F0397 (assembly GCF_000242295.1). NCBI lineage: Bacteria > Pseudomonadati > Pseudomonadota > Gammaproteobacteria > Pasteurellales > Pasteurellaceae > Haemophilus > Haemophilus sp. oral taxon 851. Next base: position 256,941 of record NZ_JH591080.1, on the reverse strand, counting down.
GATTTTTTCAAGCTCTGCTTGTCTTGATTTTCCTTTTACTTTACCAGCTAACCAACCAACTTCAATACCGAAAGGCTCAAACCAACGTCGAAAATTATTCGCGTGCTGTTCTGCAAGAATTTCTGTTGGCGCCATTAAGGCGACTTGTTTGCCATTATCAATTGCAGTTAAAGCAGCCAATGCGGCAACCAATGTTTTTCCGGAGCCAACATCCCCTTGCACTAAGCGCATCATCGGATAATCTTTAATAAGATCTTGTTCAATATCCGACACAACTCGTTTTTGCGCATTAGTGGGTTGAAATGGCAAGGTGGCTAAAAATCGCTGTTTTAAATCGGTTTGATAATGTAGCGGTAAGGCAGAAAATTGCTGCGTTCCTAACCGCACTTTTTGCATAGCTAAATTATGTGCCAGAAGCTCTTCAAAGATTAAGCGTTGTTGTGCAGGATGCCTACCTTGCTCTAACATTTCTAATGAAATATCTGGCGGCGGACGATGTAATAATCGCAATGCCTCTTTTAGACTATATTGATGTGGATTAAATTCATTAGGCAAAATTTCTGCAATCTGAACTTTGTCAAGTAATGCCAAAGCTTGATCCGTTAATTTTCGTAATGAATTTTGTTTTAACCCTTCCGTTGTGGAATAAATTGGCGTTAGTGTTTCTTCCAATACTATGGGCGCATTATCTCGCACAATTTGATATTCTGGATGATGAATTTCTGGCATGTGACGCCCACGTTTTACTTCTCCAAAGGCCTTTACTCGCACTCCTACTTGAAAACTATTACGCATCCCCGCATTAAAATTGAAAAAACGTAACATAATTTTCGATGTGCCGTCTGACAAACTAACCGATAAAATCGGGCGACGACCAAAAGTCACTTCACAGGTTTGAACAACGCCCTCGATTGTAAAATATTGTTCGGGGCGAAGATGAGCGATTGACGTAATTCGTGTACGATCTTCATAGCGAATAGGTAAATGAAAGAGTAAATCTTGCAGGTTATGAATGTCGATTTTAGCCAGTTTATTAGAAATGGCCGCACCAACACCAGAGAGTCTGGTCAAAGGTACGGCATCGAGAAGTTCAAGGCTCATAGCTCATTAATATTGCGTTTGACATTAACAACCCCAGTAATGCCTTTAATGCGATGAACGATATTGGCAAGGTGTTTGATATCTTTTACACAAACCTGCAAAATCACAAGCAATAAATTGTTCTCTAATTCTTCCGTCCAAATATTTTGAAGACTACTTTCGCTCGCAGAAATTGCGGTCATTAAACTAAGCAAGGCATTCTGCTCATTCAATATTTCTATTTGTAATTCTGCCTCAAAATTTGCCGCACTTTGAACGTTATCCCATTTAGCCAACGATTGGCGACAAGCATTTTTCAAACTTGCACAATGTTGATGGTGTACCACTACTGTGTTTTCTTGTGTACAACATCCCACAATAGGATCACCTGGGATCGGATGGCAACATTGAGCAAATTGTGTTTTACCCACTTGCATTGGTGCAATAGTGAGTATTTTTGATTCAAATTCAAAATTCTGAGTATTAGAAGACTCTAACGGCACGCCCACAAATTGATGCGCAATTCCAGTGGCAGACTGATTACCTAAACCAATTTCTCGTAATAATTCATCTAAAGAAGAAAGCGCTAAAGCATCTAATACTGTTCTAATTTGTTGAATAGAAAAATCACCTAAATTATGAGGCTGTAATGCTGCATTAAGTTCAACTTCACCTAATTTCACCGCATCCTCTTCGCAACGCTGTTTGAGATAATGGCGAATCCGTGTTTTCGCACGAGCCGTTACTACAAAATTTAACCATACGGCTTCAGGATGCGCATTTGGATCGGTGATAATATTTACCGTTTGCCCAGACTCAAGAGCTTGCGAAAGCGGGTAAGGTTTATGCTCAACGGTTACACCAACACAAGTATTCCCCACATCTGAATGCAAGGCATAAGCAAAATCTACTGCCGTTGCGCCCATTGGCAATTCAACAATTCGACCTTTTGGCGTAAAAACATAAATTTCTTTCGGGAAAAACTCTGATTTTACATTCTCAATAAACTCAAACGAATTACCTACACTTTGTTGAATTTCGACCAAACTTTGCAGCCAGCGTTGTGCACGAATTTGTGCGGTTGTACTGTCGTTTTTACCATTTTCTTTATAAACCCAATGCGCAGTAATGCCCATTTCGGCGACTTGTTCCATATCCTCAGTATGGATATGAACTTCTACGGGAACACCTTTCGGCCCAATCATTGAAGTTTGCAAAGATTGATAGCCATTTGCTTTAGGTACCGCGATATAATCCTTTACTCGACCAGGACGTGGCTTATAAAGATTATGCATTTGCCCCAAAACGCGATAACAATCATCAACATTTTTTACAATCACACGGAACGCATAAATATCCATAATAGAATGGAATTCTTGATCCTTTATGCGCATTTTTTGATAGATTTTGTAAAGGTGTTTTTCACGTCCCCACACTCGGGCAAAAATACCTGCGTTTTCTAATCGCACTTTAATCTCTTGTGAAATACGTTCGATTAAATCTTGTCGATTACTCCGCGCCACATCAATAAGTTTTTTCAACACCTCATAACGATGTGGGTGCATTGCTTGAAAAGATAAGTCTTCTAATTCATTTTTGATATGCTCAATGCCTAAACGATGAGCAAGCGGACAATAGATTTCAAGCGTTTCTTTCGCAATACGGCGACGTTTATCCGGTCGTAACGAACCAAGCGTGCGCATATTATGCGTGCGGTCAGCAAGCTTGATTAACACAACACGAATATCACGCGTCATCGCCAAAATCATTTTGCGAAAATTCTCGACTTGTGCTTCTTGGCGAGTACGAAATTTCAACTTATCGAGTTTTGATACCCCATCCACAATTTCAGCCACACTAGCACCGAACTCTTCTTTAAGTTGTTCTTCCGTATAAGGAGTATCTTCAATAACATCGTGCAAAAGCGCAGCCATTACCGCTTCGTGATCTAAGTGTAGTTGAGCAATAATGGAGGCTACCGCCACAGGATGGGTAATGTAAGGTTCGCCACTGGAGCGAAATTGTCCTTCGTGCGCATCTCTTGCAATCACAAACGCACGCTTGATGAGTTCAATTTTATCTGCGGGCAAATACCCTTGAATAATTCGATCTAAATCCGCAAACAGTTCCAAAGGAGACCTACTTATTATTGAAAGAGAAAGTGCGGTTAAAATATCGTGATTTTTTACCGCACTTTTAAAAGATTATTCTGTAATTAATGCAACAGCTGCTTCTTCTGTTTCTTGCACTTTCGCCATTTCTTGGAATTCTTGTGCATCCATAATATCTTGATTAATCAAACCTTTTTCGATTTCACGTAATGCGATTACTGTTGGTTTGTCATTATCTTCTGGCACTAACGGCGCACTTTGGTTAAGTTGTAATTGTCTTGCACGACGCGCAGCCGTTAAAATTAAATCAAAACGGTTACCAATTTTTTCTACTGCATCTTGCACAGTAACACGAGCCATAATTTACTCCGATTTGTCAAAAATTACTCTATTGAAAGGGTGTTATAATACTCAATTTCACCCTATTTTGCTAGTAGCTGTTGAATTAACATTGCATTTTGTTTTTGTTGATAAGCTTTTGTTAAGCGTTCCGATTGCAAAATACTTTGCAAATCTTTTAATGCTTTCTCAAAATCATCATTCACAATGACATAATCATATTCGTCATAATGCGAAATTTCACTTATCGCTTTTGACATTCGTTCAGCGATAACCTCTTCACTATCTTGCCCACGACCAATTAAACGACGTTCTAACTCTGGCAATGAAGGCGGTAAAATAAAAATACTTTTTACCGAAGGCACTCTTCTACGGATTTGTTGCGCACCCTGCCAATCAATATCTAAAAATACATCAATGCCTTTTGCTAAATTTTCTTCAATCGCAGGTAAAGAGGTTCCATAATAATTTCCACCAAAAACTTTGGCATATTCTAAAAATAAATCTTGCTCAATGAGTGATTCAAACTCTTCTTTTGATACAAAATAATAGTGTACACCTTCAACTTCACCTGGGCGTGGAGCACGGGTCGTATGGGACACAGAAACCATTTTTTGAGTTGAGCTATCTGATGCCAATAATGCTGAAATTAATGAAGATTTTCCCGCACCACTTGGTGCAGACAAAATATAAAGATTACCTTGAGACATAGAACATTTAACCTTCTCTAACAATTTCAGTCTATTATGCAGATTTCTCTATAAAAAATCATCAAAAGTGCGGTGATTTTTTACGGTACTTTTTCATTCTAATGATGATTTGATATAGATCACAAAAAAGTAGTAGGGTTTATAGTTTTATAAAAATGCTCGTGCTATACTCTGTGCGCTGTCTTACTGAGTGAGCAGTATTACTCAAAGCAAACAGATTTGTTTAACTTAAATAAAAGGTGAAAATCTTATGGCAATTAAAATTGGTATCAATGGTTTCGGCCGTATCGGTCGTATCGTATTCCGTGCGGCACAACACCGTGATGACATCGAAGTTGTAGGTATTAACGACTTAATCGACGTTGAATACATGGCTTATATGTTGAAATATGATTCAACTCACGGTCGTTTCGACGGCACTGTTGAAGTGAAAGATGGTAACTTAGTGGTTAATGGTAAAACAATCCGTGTAACTGCAGAACGTGATCCAGCGAACTTAAACTGGGGTGCAATCGGTGTTGATATCGCTGTTGAAGCGACTGGTTTATTCTTAACTGATGAAACTGCTCGTAAACACATCACTGCAGGTGCGAAAAAAGTTGTATTAACTGGTCCATCTAAAGATGCAACCCCAATGTTCGTTCGTGGTGTAAACTTCAACGCATACGCAGGTCAAGATATCGTTTCTAACGCATCTTGTACAACAAACTGTTTAGCTCCTTTAGCACGTGTTGTTCATGAAACTTTCGGTATCAAAGATGGTTTAATGACCACTGTCCACGCAACAACTGCAACTCAAAAAACTGTGGATGGCCCATCAGCTAAAGACTGGCGCGGCGGCCGCGGTGCATCACAAAACATCATTCCATCTTCAACAGGTGCAGCGAAAGCAGTAGGTAAAGTATTACCTGCATTAAACGGTAAATTAACTGGTATGGCTTTCCGTGTTCCAACTCCAAATGTATCTGTTGTTGACTTAACTGTTAACCTTGAAAAACCAGCTTCTTACGATGCCATCAAACAAGCAATCAAAGACGCATCTGAAGGTAAAACTTTCAACGGCGAATTAAAAGGCGTATTAGGCTACACTGAAGATGCAGTTGTTTCTACTGACTTCAACGGCTGTACTTTAACTTCTGTATTTGATGCAGACGCTGGTATCGCATTAACTGATTCTTTCGTTAAATTAGTATCTTGGTACGATAACGAAACTGGTTACTCAAACAAAGTATTAGACTTAGTAGCTCATATCTACAACTACAAAGGCTAATTAAAACTTTGAAAAAATTAACCGCTCTTCGGAGCGGTTTTTTATTATCTAAAATTTAGTTTACGATCTAAAAATGAACAATGGATCACTAAAAATAATTTAAAACAATCAATATTCTTCTAGCTTTTATTCCTATTTAAGATTATATTAGCGCACAACTGTTCGCTCAATGAAAAATCAAAAATAGGGTTAATATGAATCTCGATCTCCATTTTGTTCATCGTATTCAACAACAAGCCAAAACTCGTGCAAATATGACCGCACTTCGCTATAAAGAACACGGCTTGTGGAGAGACATCTCTTGGAAAAATTTTCAAGAACAACTCAATCAACTTTCTCGTGCATTGCTTGCTCACAATATTGGTGTGCAAGATAAAATCGCCATTTTTGCCCATAATATGGAACGTTGGACAATCGCTGACATTTCGACCTTACAAATTCGAGCAATTACAGTACCTATTTACGCAACCAATACAGCCCAGCAAGCAGAATTTATCCTAAATCACGCCGATGTAAAAATTCTATTCGTGGGCGATCAAGAGCAATACGATCAAGCATTAGAAATTGCTCATCATTGTCCACAATTACAAAAAATCGTGGCAATGAAATCAACCATTCAATTACAACAAGATCCTCTTTCTTGCACTTGGGAAAGTTTTATTGAAACAGGTTCAAACGCCCAACAAGATGAACTAACCCAACGCTTAAACCAAAAACAATTATCGGATTTATTTACGATTATTTATACCTCGGGCACTACTGGAGAGCCTAAAGGTGTCATGTTAGATTACGCTAATCTCGCTCACCAATTAGAAACACATGATCTTTCACTTAATGTGACAGATCAGGACGTTTCACTTTCTTTCTTACCGTTCTCTCATATTTTTGAACGAGCTTGGGCGGCTTATATTCTTCATAAAGGTGCAATACTTTGCTATTTAGAAGACACCAATCAAGTGCGGTCAGCTTTAACGGAAATTCGCCCAACTTTAATGTGTGCTGTACCACGTTTTTACGAAAAAATTTATGCCGCCGTATTGGATAAAGTTCAAAAAGCACCAAAACTTCGCCAAATAATGTTTCATTGGGCAATTTCCGTAGGACAAAAACATTTTGATTTACGTGCGAATAACAAAGCTATTCCGTTCTTATTGAAAAAACAATTTGCTTTGGCAGATAAATTAGTGCTCTCAAAACTTCACCAATTATTGGGTGGTAGTATAAAAATGATGCCTTGCGGAGGAGCAAAATTAGAACCTGCTATTGGGCTATTTTTCCATGCTATTGGTATCAACATCAAATTAGGCTATGGCATGACAGAAACAACTGCAACCGTTTCTTGCTGGCATGATTTCCAATTTAACCCAAATTCAATCGGCACACTCATGCCAAAAGCGGAAGTGAAAATTGGGGAAAATAATGAAATCCTCGTGCGTGGCGGAATGGTGATGAAAGGCTATTACAAAAAGCCAGAAGAAACGGCTCAAGCCTTTACAGAAGATGGTTTCCTAAAAACTGGCGATGCGGGAGAATTTGACGAACAAGGCAATTTATTTATTACCGATCGTATTAAAGAATTAATGAAAACCTCAAATGGTAAATATATTGCACCACAATATATCGAAAGCAAAATCGGTAAAGATAAATTTATCGAACAAATTGCAATCATCGCCGATACGAAAAAATATGTATCCGCGCTTATTGTGCCTTGCTTTGATAGTTTGGAAGAGTACGCTAAACAGCTCAATATTAAATATCATGACCGTTTAGAATTATTAAAAAATTCTGAAATTCTAAAAATGTTTGAGCAACGTATTAATGCGGTGCAAAAAGAATTGGCTCATTTCGAGCAAGTAAAAAAATTCACGTTACTTTCTCAAGCATTCAGCATCAAATTAGGTGAAATTACACCAACATTAAAATTGCGTAGAAAAGTGATTTTAGAACGTTATCGTAAGCAAATTGAAGATATGTATAATTCAAAAGAATCAAAAAATTTATAACTAAAAGGCTCTCGTTGAGAGCCTTTTTCTTGCCAATTATTCAGGAAATTTTTCTTCCAAAATTAATGCTAGCCCATCTTCATTATTGGTCGCGGTGACTACATTTGCAGCTTGTTTAATTTCATCAGGTGCATTTCCCATTGCCACCCCAAGCCCCGCATGTTCTAGCATATCCAAATCATTAAAATTATCACCAAACGCAATCACTTCATGGGTTTGTACGCCAAAATAATCTTCCAAAAAACGAACCGCACTTCCTTTGGTAGCACTCTTATGCATCACCTCTAAAAAATTAGCATGGGAACGACAAATACTCAGATGTGGAAATTTTTCCTTTAAAATAATTTCAATCTCAATGATTTCTTGAGCTTCCCCAATAATTTGAATTTTATGTGGTGAACGTGTTGCCACTTCATCAAAAGGGTTAATTTCAATTTTGGTAACACTGCGTTCATAAATCACCCATTTATTTTCTACATCACGAGCATGGCAATCATTATTTGTATAATAATTCACGCCAAGCAAAGGATGATCCGCCAAAACTGTATTAATATCTAAAATATCCTTTGGATCAATTTGCACGCTATAAATTGGTTCAAGATGTTGATTCAAAATAAGCGCGCCACTAAATGCAACAAGTACATTATTCGTTTCAAGCTGTTTCCAATAAGGCAAAATACCTAAAGGAGAACGTGCCGAAATTGGCACAAAAGGAATACCATTCGCCGTTAAACGCTTAATTGCTGCAACAGTTCGAGGGGAAATAGTATGTTGAGAGGTTAATAACGTGCCATCAAAATCACTAAATACCGCTTTATACATCATTACTCCAAATAAAATTATTTCTCTGCTAGATAAGGATCATCAAAACCTAATCCTTGCATAATTTGAGTTTCTAAACTTTCCATTTCTTCAGCTTCATCGTCTTCAATATGATCGTAACCGAGTAAATGTAAGCTACCGTGCACGACCATATGTGCCCAATGTGCCATTAATGGTTTCTCTTGTTCTGCGGCTTCTCGCTCCACGACTTGACGACAAATAACGAGATCCCCTAGTAATGGCAACTCCACTTCGTCAGGGCATTCAAATGGAAATGAAAGCACGTTAGTCGGGCGATCCTTGCCACGATAAGTTAAATTTAATTCGTGGCTTTCGGCTTCATCCACAATACGAACTGTCATTTCGACTTCATCCCCTTCCGGTTGAACAGCAGCTGTTGCCCACTGCACAATTTGCTCTTCTGTTGGCAAACCCTCTATATTTTCTGTGGCAATTTGCAGATCAACGAATATACTTCCCATTTTACTCTCCTAAATTCTTTTCAATTTCTGACCGCTCTTTTTCACGTTCAGCTTTACGAAGCTCCGCTAATTCTTTTCGACGAATTTCATCTTGCACTTCCCATTCTTCGTATGCTTGCACGACTTTAGCCACCACTGGATGACGCACAATATCTTTGCTATCAAAATAGTTAAAACTTAATTCTGGTACTTTTTCCAACACTTCAATAGCATGGCGTAAACCAGATTTTGTGCTACGAGGTAAGTCAATTTGCGTAATATCGCCCGTAATCACGGCTTTAGAATTAAAACCAATGCGGGTTAAAAACATTTTCATTTGCTCAACTGTCGTGTTTTGGCTTTCATCTAAAATAATAAAACTATCATTGAGTGTACGCCCACGCATATAAGCCAAAGGCGCAATTTCAATAACATTACGTTCCATTAATTTTTGCACACGCTCAAAACCTAGCATTTCAAACAACGCATCATAAAGCGGACGTAAATAAGGTTCGATTTTCTGACCTAAATCCCCTGGTAAAAAACCTAACTTTTCGCCTGCTTCCACCGCCGGGCGAGTAAGTAAAACTCGACGAATTTCTTGACGCTCTAAGGCTTCAACTGCCGCAGCAACAGCTAAGAATGTTTTCCCCGTTCCTGCTGGGCCAATACCAAAACTAATATCGTGAGTTAAAATATTATGCAAATATTGAACTTGATTTTCGCCTCGAGGTTTAATCACACCTCGTTTAGTTTTAATCGTTGTACTGAAAATATTATTTTCAGCGCGGTTCGGTTCAGCTTGAGATAACATTCGGCTTTCTTGTAAAGCCATATGCACATCTTCCAAATCTAACTCTTTCACTTTACCTTTTACGGGCGCAGTTTCAACATATAAATCTTGAATTAATTTCACCGCACTTTTTATCAATTTTGCATGATAAGGTTTTGGGTCCTCTTCCACTGTATCAATATTAAAAGTGAAATTATGACGGGCAATGACAAGATTAAATTCTTTTTCGATAAGTTTTAGATGATCATCAAATGCACCGCATAAAGATTGCAAACGTGCGTTATCTTGAGGTTCGAGAATAAATGAAAGCATGAGGATACTAAGCTGGTGAAAATTGCGGTTATTCTAGCGTAATTACCACTTCATGGGAAATAATCATCACTTTGTTTTCCCCCATATCCTCTCTATAATATGCATTCTTAATTATGTGACAAGCTGGATATATTATGACTGAACAAAATAACCCTTACGACGAACTTAGATACTACTCAAGACCCTTTTCTTACACGAGCATTGCGCTTTTGGAAGGGAATGCAACATTATGGGGATTAACACCACCAGCACTCAAAGGTGCTAAAGTATTAGAATTAGGTTCTTCTTTTGGTGGAAACTTAATTTCTCAAGCTGTTTATTATCCAGATACTGAATTTGTGGGCATTGATTTAGCAGATAGTCAAATTACTCAAGGTAATGAAATCATCAAATCAATGGGATTAACAAACGTTCATTTAGAAACAAAAAATATTCTCGATATTACGCCTGAATTTGGTATGTTTGACTACATCATCGTACATGGTATTTATTCTTGGGTACCTGATAATGTGAAAGATAAAATCCTTGAGGTTTGTCATGAGAATTTAACCCCGAACGGTATTGCTTATATTTCTTACAACACTTATCCCGGTTGGAAAAGCCGCGAAGTTGCACGGGATATTATGCTCTATGCCAATAAATACACTCAGGATTTACCGCTCTCTGAACAAACTCGTCGTGGCAAAGCCGTTGTTCAATTATTCTCTGATGCAATTAAATCGATTGAATCTGAAAAAGTAAAAAATCAAAAACGAATTGAAAACTTTGATGATATTCAAACAAAAGGTGATCATTACGTAGCACATGAATATCTCGAATATCACAACCACCCTCTCTATTTAAATCAATTTGTTGATAGCCTACATCAACATCAATTGGCTTATATTGGCGATACGGATTTTCAACTTTCATATATTTCTTGGATGCCGCAACATCTCCGTGACATGATCAATCAATTATCCGAAACAGATTATGTTGCACGTGAGCAATGCCTCGATTATCTTTACGATGTAGCATTTAGAAGAAGTTTACTATGCCATGCTCATTTACAAGATAAAATTAATCGCACTGAAAATATAGATATAAGTTTATTGGATAAATTAACCTTCATTAATAAAGGTAGAGAAAATAATCTAGGTAACATATTCAATAATCAAGACGTTTCAAAATTACTTGAACAATTTATCTATCAAGTAGATAGTTTTACAATTAAATCCTTAACCGATTATGTATCTAACAACAAAAGTTTTGAAAATATCACTGAACAGGAAATTTACTCTTCCGTATTGTTAGCAATTATCTTGGGTTATATCAATGTTTTTCTCACACCTTATCAAACATATACATTTGAAGATAACAAAACTTATGTACCAAAACGATTTACTCAATATGTACAGGTCTTATTAGAAGGTGCAGATCAATATATCGGTGCAGGCAATATGTATAACTGTGGAGTTGAAGATTTAAATGAACTGCATGTTTATATGATGTCTCAAATGGAAAAACCGACAACTAAAGCAACACTTAATTCGTCACTCAAAGCGTATTTAATTGAAAGTGGCTACAAAGATATGAACAACAACGAAAAACTCATTGATGAAGAGTTTGATTGTTCAGGATTATGTGATTCTATTTGTACAGTATTAGCAAACTTGGGTTACATCCAACCAACCACACTATAAACAAAATTCAAAGCAATCAATATATTGAAGGGGAGCTAACCGCTCTCCTTTTTCTTTGTCAAAAGAAAAATTGAGAATTATTTGCATTTGAATGAATTTATAAATAGAATGAAGGCTATTCAAACTTAATTAAAACATTCATTCTCATAAAACAAGGAGTTTTCAATGACATTCAAATCTTTCAAAATTGCGACACTCGCTGCCGCACTTACATTCTCAGCAAGTAGCTTTGCCGACATTACCGTTTACAACGGTCAACATAAAGAAGCTGCAAAAGCCGTAGCTGATGCATTTACGCAAGAAACTGGCATCAAAGTTACTTTAAATAGTGCTAAAAGTGAACAGTTAGCTGGTCAACTTAAAGAAGAAGGCGATAAAAGCCCAGCCGATGTATTCTATTCAGAACAAACATCTCCATTTGCCGCACTTTCTGAAGCGGGTTTATTAGAACCACTTTCAGCCAATACGATCAAACAAACCTCTCACCAAGGTGTACCTGTTGCGCCTAAAAAAGACTGGATTGCATTAAGTGGTCGTTCTCGTGTTGTGGTTTATGATCACACTAAATTATCTGAAAAAGATATGGAAAAATCAGTGCTTGATTACGCGACACCAAAATGGAAAGATAAAATCGGTTATGTACCAACCTCAGGTGCATTCTTAGAACAAGTTGTAGCCATTGTTAAACTAAAAGGCGAGAAAGTTGCGCTTAATTGGTTAAAAGGCTTAAAAGAAAATGGTAAACTTTACGCGAAAAACAGTGTTGCATTGCAAGCTGTTGAAAATGGCGAAGTACCTGCAGCCTTAATTAATAACTACTACTGGTATGCATTAGCAAAAGAAAAAGGCGCAGAAAACTTAAAAACTCGCTTGTACTTTATTCGTCATAAAGACCCTGGTGCGTTAGTCACTTACTCTGGTGCTGCAATCTTAAAATCATCTAAAAATAAAGAAGAAGCGAAAAAATTCGTGGACTTCTTAGCAAGCAAAAAAGGCCAAGAAGCCTTAGTTGCTGTACGTGCAGAATATCCATTACGTACAGATGTGATTTCTCCATTCAATATGGAACCTTATGCTAAATTGCAAGCGCCAGTAGTTTCAGCAACTACGGCTCAAGATAAAGAACAAGCAAATAAATTAATTGAAGAAGCTGGTTTAAAATAAGCCCGCTAACGTCGCAACTGTATTTTCACCAAAAGTGAAAATACAGTTGTAACATATAAAGGATTATCTTTTGACCCGAACTCCCCCACTTTGGCTCACCATCATTATTTTACTTATTGGTTTACCGCTCTTATTACCATTTCTGTATATTCTTTTCCGTGCGATTGAAGTCGGATTAGATCGTAGCTTTGAGCTTCTTATTCGCCCAAGAATGGCGGAATTACTCACCAACACAATGCTTCTCATGGTCTGTGTAACCATTGGTTCCATTTTTCTCGGTACGCTTTGTGCATTTTTGCTTGAACGCTATCGTTTTTTCGGTAAATCATTTTTTGAAGTGGCGATGAGTTTGCCACTTTGTATTCCAGCCTTTGTGAGCTGTTTTACTTGGATAAGCCTCACCTTTCGAGTCGAAGGTTTTTGGGGAACAATTGGCATCATGACATTAAGCTCTTTCCCACTCGCTTACTTGCCTATTTCAGCTACACTTAAACGACTAGATCGGTCCCTTGAAGAAGTAAGCCTTTCACTTGGGAAAAGCCAAACCTACACCTTTTGGTACGCTATTTTCCCACAATTAAAACCAGCAATCGGTAGTAGTTTATTGCTAATAGCATTACATATGCTGGTAGATTTCGGTGCAGTTTCAATTTTAAATTACCAAACATTCACCACTGCGATTTTTCAAGAATATGAAATGTCTTTTAATAACAGCACTGCAGCACTACTTTCAGCTGTATTAATGGCAATTTGTAGCATTATTGTGCTAGGAGAAACATTCTTCCGTGGTAAACAAACGCTTTACAACAGTGGTAAAGGCGTTACTCGTCCTTATCCAATAAAAACGCTTTCTTTTGGCAAACAATGTTTAACCTTCGTTTTTTTCTCTAGCATATTCATCTTAAGCATTGGCGTGCCTGTGATTATGTTAATTTACTGGCTTATTGTGGGAACTTCACTAGAAAGTGCGGGTGATTTTTCAGAATTTTTATCTGCATTCAGCAACTCATTTATCATTTCAGGCCTAGGCGCATTACTTACCGTAGTTTGTGCTTTGCCATTGGTTTGGGCAGCAGTACGCTATCGTAGCAAATTAACCTTTTGGATTGATCGGTTACCTTACCTATTACACGCCGTACCTGGCTTAGTTATCGCATTATCGCTTATCTACTTTACGATCAACTATGCCAACAGCTTATATCAAACCTTTTTAATTATCATCGTGGCTTACTTTATGCTCTATTTACCAATGGCACAAACCACACTTAGATCCTCACTTGAGCAACTTTCTGATAATATTGAGAAAGTAGGACAAAGCCTAGGACGAAGCCCATTCTATATTTTCCGAACTTTAACATTACCCGCAATGCTACCAGGCATTGCGGCGGCATTCTCTCTAGTATTTTTGAATTTAATGAAAGAGCTTACTGCAACACTTTTGCTCACGCCAAACGACATCAAAACCCTTTCGATTGCCGTTTGGGAATATACTAGTGATGCGCAATACGCTGCAGCAACGCCTTATGCCTTAATGCTCGTTCTCTTTTCAGGGATTCCTGTGTTTTTATTGAAAAAATATGCATTCAAATAAAATGATAAATAATCCGTTATTAACTGTTAAAAATATCAATAAATTTTTTAATGAACAACAAGTTCTACACGATATTTCCTTTACCCTGCAACGAGGTGAAATCCTCTTTTTGCTTGGCGCTTCTGGTTGTGGAAAAACAACGTTATTACGCGCAATTGCTGGATTTGAACAACCCAATACTGGCGAAATTTGGCTAAAAGAGCGGTTAATTTTTGGCGAGAATGCTAATATACCAACGCAACAGCGCCATTTAGGTTATGTGGTACAAGAAGGCGTTCTGTTCCCTCACTTAAATGTCTATCGCAATATTGCTTACGGATTGGGGAATGGAAAAGGGAAAACTGATGAGGAGAAAATGCGGATTGAGCAGGCAATGCAACTCACTGGAATTAGTGAACTGGCAGAACGTTTTCCTCACCAACTCTCAGGCGGACAACAACAACGTGTGGCGCTAGCTCGAGCACTAGCACCAAATCCAGAACTGATTTTATTAGACGAACCTTTTAGTGCCTTAGATGAACATCTTCGCCAGCAAATTCGTCATGATATGCTGAAAGCACTACGTCAAAGTGGTGCATCAGCGATTTTCGTCACCCATGATCGTGATGAAGCATTACGTTACGCGGATAAAATTGCCGTAATTCAGCAAGGAAAAATCTTGCAAATCGATACGCCTCGTACACTTTATTGGTCGCCTAATCATATTGAAACCGCAAGTTTTATTGGTGACAACATCGTGCTATTGGCGAATCTGATTGATGAAAACACAGTTCAATGCCAATTAGGTAATATTCCTGTAAAAAATAAATCAATCACTCTGAAACAAGGTAAGATTTTGCTTCGTCCAGAACAATTCAGCCTGTTTAAAACATCGGAAAATCCAACCGCACTTTTAAAAGGGCAAGTAAAACAAATTAAATTTAAAGGGAAAATTACCGCTATTCAAATTGAAATTAATGGCTACGCAATATGGATTGAGAACATCATTTTCCCTGATTTATCTATTGGCGATGAGCTGCCTATTTATTTGCATGGAAAAGGGCTTTTTTACGCCTAAGAATAAAGCCTTATCTTCACGATAAGGCTTTATTTTTAAACAATATATTCAGAAAAAATTTGTTCAAGATTTGATATTAAACAGTCTGCGCCTAAAATATTTTCCTCTTTCCACGCCTGTTGCAATATGTCTGGAGAAAATTGCTGGCTTGCCAATTCAGCTAACGGCAAATAACTGATATGCCAAGGCTCCCGCCCCACTTTCTTATTGGACTTCATATTCATAAAAGGTAAAGCAAAATCAAAGTGCGGTAAATTTTCGGTAAGAAATTCACTCAATTCAAAGAAATAGCCGCCTTTTTCATATTCCCAAGGATCCAGTTGTAAAGATTGACCTTGTGGCAAAAGATCAGGATCGAAAATATCCACTTCCGTTCCCCAATGATGACGGCTAGCACCCGGCAATGCAGACCAACGTAAAATCGCCTGACATTTTTGCCAGTCATCTAATTGGCTCAATTCTAATGCATTGCCTGCGTCATCATGGACTTTTCGCTCGCCCTTAAACTTGCTGTTCCAAATAAGCTGCTGGCGTTCAAAATCACGAAAACTACTCGCTGGCTGTAAATTAAATCCATTTTTTGCCGAACTTTTTTGCAGCCCTTGAAATGCGTTCACAGCTTGTATTTGCAAAAAATGATTTGATGAATGAGTTGCCGGTAAATTGACTAAATGCTCACGAGACTTTCCTGTAAGCATTTCTGGCGTTAATTTCATTTTAGCTATCCAATAAATTCACTAACATTTTGTGATAAATTTCACCGCACTTGCCAAGGTCTTCTACACTGACGCATTCATTTACTTTATGAATTGTTGCGTTAAGTGGACCAAATTCCACTACTTCAGCGCCCATCAATGCAATAAAACGACCATCTGACGTGCCACCACCTGTTTCAGCCTTTGGCGTTATGCCTGTGATTTCCTCAATAGCGGAGGTTATCGAATCTAATAATTTACCCGGTTTTGTTAAAAACGGCTTACCTGATAAATTCCATTCAATACGATATTTCAAATTATGTTTTTCTAGCATTTCAGCTACTTTTTGCTTAATGATTTTATCTGTTACTTCTGTGCAATAACGCAAATTGAACTGAATATATAACTCGCCTGGAATTACATTATTACTTCCCGTACCTGCGTGAATATTAGCAATTTGTAGGCTTGTTGGAGGGAAAAACTCATTACCTTCATCCCATTGGTAAGTTGTTAATTCTCGCAAAAATGGGGCTGCTTTATGGATTGGATTTTCAGCTAAATGCGGATATGCTACGTGTCCTTGAATCCCCTGAATATAAAGGTTTCCCGTAATTGAGCCGCGGCGACCATTTTTGACAACATCGCCTAAGTTTTTAGCACTCGATGGCTCGCCAACCATACAATAAGTAATTTTTTCATCACGCGCCATTAAAGTCTCAACCACACGCACAGTACCATCTTTTGCAGCTGCCTCTTCATCAGACGTAATCAATAATGCAATGGTACCTTTATGATTAGGATTTGCTTTTACATATTCTTCTGCCGCCACAATCATTGCAGCAAGAGATCCTTTCATATCCGCCGCACCACGACCATAAAGCATGCCATCAATAATCTCAGCAGAAAACGGCGGAGACGACCACTGATTTTCATCACCTGTAGGCACAACATCCGTATGACCTACAAAAGCAATAACTGGCTCACCCGTTCCATGTTTTGCCCATAAATTCAACGTATCATTAAAAGGCATCCATTCAATTTGAAAACCTAATTTTTCTAAACGTTCGGCAATAATTTTCTGACAGCCTTCATCATTAGGGCTAATAGACGGGCGACGAATTAAATCTTGCGCCAACAAAACCACTTTTTCTCTCATAAAAACTCCTAAAAAATAACCGCACTTTAAGCAAAAGCAGCCTGATATTCCTTTTCATTAAATCCAATTAATGCCTTTCCATCTTGTAAAATAATTGGACGTTTAATTAAAGTTGGATTCTCAGCCAACACGGAAAGTGCGGTGGTTTTATCAAGAGAATTTTTAACTTGCTCATCCAAATTACGCCAAGTTGTACTGCGTTTATTTACCAACACATCCCAACCAAATTTAGCTTCTGCTTGGACTAAAAAATTCGAATCTAAACCATCAACACGGTAGTCGTGAAGTTTGTGTTCAATATTGTGATCCGCCAGCCATTTCAACGCTTTTTTTACTGTATCACAATTTTTAATACCATAGACTATTAGCATAATATCCCCTAATCTTTCATTTGTTGTTTTAATAAATTTACTATATCTCTTAAAGTTTCTAATTCATTTTCTCTTTGTTTCAATAATTCATCTTTATGTTTTAATTCTAACTTTAATTTTTCTACTTCTAACTCAGCTGCTTGATTACCATAATAGTTATTACGAAAATGATTTTGATTATTTTCTCCACCAACTAAAATAACGCCGCTATCATGGGTAGATACCAAATCCAAAAGATCTATTTGTAGGACTGATGCTATCTGTTTCAATTTATGAAGGCTTATATTCGTTTCACCTCTTTCAATTTTTGCATATCCAGCCACAGACATATTCATTCTTTCAGCCATTTCCTCTTGAGACCATTGATTTAACTCTCTGAATAATCTTACTTTCTCATTAACGCTCATTTTAGACCTCATATTTTGTCAAGTAACAAATAGTATAGAACATCATTACAACTACTATCTTTTGCATAATATTCATAAAATTATAATTTCTAAGAATATACACCGCATGAAGATTTTAACCTAAAGTCAATTTAGTGTCGTGTTTTATTCATACTACGTTTAATTTACATTGGAGTATATATGAAAAAAATTGTAATGATTTTATTAGCAACATTTGCTTTAGGTACATTTTCATCTTTTGCTAACGCAGGAAGATGTGATCATTATTGGCAAACTGCAAAAGATGGCTCAGCCTGTGGAGATCGTGCCGCTGATCGTCGCCCAGGCGGACAATAAAAAAAAGAAAAGCCTACATTTATCTTATTTACAACTAAGTGATGAAAATAAGTTAGGTGGTGAAATAAATAAAATAATCTATTCAAAAATAGATTGAAACCAAAAACGCCTTGGAACTACACCAAGGCGTTTATTTATTATGCCAACAACTTATTAATGCGCTTAATAAACACAGCTGGGTTTTCCAAAGATCCGCGCTCTACTAACATAGCTTGTTCGAGCAACAATTCCACCCAATTAGCAAATTCTGTTTCATCGGCAATATCAGCCACTTTTTTCACTAAATGGTGTTCTGGATTAAGTTCAAAAGTGTATTTTACTTCTGGTACAGGTTGCCCTGCGGCTGCAAACAATTTCGCCATTTGGGTCGTCATTTGATCATTATCTGTCGAAACTACCGCTGGTGTATCCGTTAAATTGTGGGTTAAACGCACCGTTTTCACACGTTCGCCAAGCAAGTTTTTCACGCGCTCAATAAAACTACCCAAGGCTTCATCTTGTTGTTTTTGTGTTTCAGATTCTTTATCCGCTAAATCGCCTAAATCCAAATCGGCTTTCGTGATACTTTGTAATTGTTTACCATCGAATTCAGTTAAATAGCTTAACATCCATTCATCAATACGATCGGAAAGTAATAAAACCTCAATGCCTTTTTTATTGAATAATTCCAAGTGTGGGCTATTTTTCGCTGCCACATAGCTGTCCGCTGTAATGTAATAGATAGCTTTTTGCCCCTCTTTCATACGCGAGATGTAATCTTCTAAAGACACAGTTTGCTCGCTGCTATCATTATGCGTTGAAGCAAAACGCAATAACTTCGCGACAGTTTCTTTGTTAGCAAAATCTTCTGCTGGGCCTTCTTTCAAGACTAAACCAAACTCTTTCCAGAATTGAAGATATTTTTCTGCATCATCTTTTGCTAATTTTTCTAGCATTTGTAATGAACGCTTAGTTAATGCTTTGCGTAATGCAGCCGTAATTTTGTTATCTTGCAAAATTTCACGAGACACATTTAATGGCAAGTCATTGCTATCGATTAAACCACGCATAAAACGGAGATAATTCGGCATAAATTGCTCAGCATCATCCATAATAAATACGCGTTGAACATAAAGTTTTAAGCCGTGTTTATGTTCGCGATTAAATAAATCCCAAGGTGCTTTAGCTGGCACATAAAGCAAACTAGTATATGCTTGATTTCCTTCAACTTTGTTATGCGCCCAAGTCACAGGATCTGCAAAATCATGGCTTAAGTGTTTATAAAACTCTTTGTATTCCTCATCGGAAACATCATTTTTAGAACGCGTCCAAAGTGCATCGGATTTATTAATTTTCTCCCATTTTTCACCGCACTCTTTGCCTTCATCATCATATTCTTTCGTTAGCATTTCTACTGGCAAGCCAATATGGTCAGAATATTTACCGATAATTTCACGCAAACGCCATTCGTTTAAAAATTCTTTTTCATCTTCGCGTAAATGTAAAATCACATCTGTGCCACGGGATTTTTTCTCAATATCCGCCACAGAATATTCGCCTTCACCCGCAGATTCCCAAAGTACCGCTTTATCAGCCTCTTCGCCAGCTGCTCTGGTTTTTACAGTCACTTTATCTGCCACAATAAAAGCTGAATAAAACCCCACACCAAATTGCCCAATAAGTTGGCTATTTTTTGCTTGGTCTTGGCCAAGTGCGGTTAAAAATTCTTTTGTTCCTGATTTTGCAATCGTACCCAAATGATCGATTACTTGCTCGCGAGTCATACCAATGCCGTTATCGCTAATTGTGATCGTTCCTTTATCCTCATCAAAGCTAACACGGACACGCAAGTCGCCATCAGCTTCATATAAAGCAGGGTTGGAAAGTGCTTTAAAGCGTAATTTATCTGCTGCATCAGAGGCATTAGAAATTAATTCACGTAAGAAAATTTCTTTGTTGGAATACAAAGAATGAATCATTAATTGGAGAAGTTGTTTGACTTCAGATTGGAAGCCGCGAGTTTCTTGATTTTGTGACATAATTTTTTCCTTCATAAAGATAAAAATTGAACGTCACAGATATAAGAATAAAAAGAAAGATTTCAAGGGGAAAAGCAAAGTGCGGTGAATTTTCACCTCACTTTGCTTAGACTAGTATCAATTACTCTTTTCTTTCCTTCACATTTTCAACCCAGCGTTCTATTAATCGTTTCGCTTCTTGATCCGAACCAAATTTGATGAAATCAATATCAAGTAATTTAAGTTTTGCCGGCTCTGAAAGATGTGGATGCGCTTTGGCATGAATATTTGTTGGCAGTTGGTAAGAATCCGCCTCACGCCAAGGAATTTCTTGAGCTTCAGCAGAAAGAACAAAATCGACAAAGCGTTTAGCATTATCTAAATTGCGCCCATTTTTAATGATACTGACCGCCCCTAACGTATATCCTGTGCCTTCGCAAGGTAAAGCACCAATAACCGATGCGCCTTTATCCTTTTCACGCACATAAGTATGCATAAAACCAATATCAACTGCAGCTGCGCCCGTAGAAATATTAGCCGTTGCTAATCCAGTTTTCGTGTATTGAGCAATGTTTTTATCAAGTTCTTTCAAATAAGCAAAGGCTTTATCTTCGCCCATAATTTCAATTAAAGTTGTAAGAATGGTGTAGCCAGTGCCCGATACTCGAGGATCTGGATATTGAATTAACCCTTTAAATTCTGGTTTTAATAAATCAGCATAACATTGAGGTTTCGCGATATTTTTTTCAGCTAGCAGTTTTTCATTCATCCCAATGCCAAGCTCCATAAGATAAATAATCGACGTGGTATCGCCACGTTGTTCAGTGAGCTTTTTGAATTGAGGCATAATTTCTTTTTGCAGAGGTGAACGATAATTTTCTAACAAACCAGCATCTCGCGCTTGAAAGTGCGGTTCCAATGTACCGCCATACCACACATCTGCTTGTGGATTTTCTTTTTCGGCTTTGATTTTGCCTAATACAGTCCCAGTGCTATTACGCACAAACTGAGTGTCCACATTATATTTTTTGCTAAACGCGTGAGCGACTTTTTCACAAGTCGTATTTTGGACACTGCAATACAGCACTAATTTGCCTTCCGCTTGAGCAGGGGTTGATAAACTTAATCCTAATAAGCCGCAACCAAGCACACTGGAAAGTGCGGTCAATTTAAAAGAATTTTTTAAAGAAAAAGAGAGTGTCATGATGCATCCTTACTTATATGAATACAGAAAAAAGTAAGTCAGCCCTTTAAGGAGGAGAGATTAGTTTCCTACGCCAGTGCTAACTGTTTCAGGTTCACGGGTATTTTCTCAGCGATGTCCGCACCCCGACTAACCGCGAATCAATATAAGTTGTAATACTATTTTTGTAAAGTCTGATAAGTTTATGATTTTCTTGATTGTGATATAAAAAAATTAGACTTATAATTCCTGTAAATTTGAACAGATAAAAATTTCATCATGGATATTTCTGAATTACTTGACGGACTTAACGATAAACAACGCGAAGCCGTAGCAGCTCCTCTTGGTAATCACTTAGTGCTAGCTGGTGCAGGCTCTGGCAAAACGCGTGTATTGACGCACCGTATCGCTTGGTTAATTGCGGTAGAAAATATTTCTGAAGGCAGCATTATGGCAGTAACGTTTACCAATAAAGCAGCAGCAGAAATGCGTCATCGTATTCAATCTACACTTGCCAAACACGCACAACATCAATTATTTGGTATGTGGATTGGAACCTTCCACAGCATTGCCCATCGTTTATTGCGAGCTCATCATTTAGATGTAGGATTGCCACAAGATTTCCAAATTTTAGATTCAGAAGATCAACTTCGTTTAATTAAACGGTTATTAAAATTACATAATTTTGATGAAAAAGCTTTTCCCCCTAAACAGGCTTGTTGGTACATCAATAACAAAAAAGATGAAGGATTGCGACCAAACGACATTGAAGATTTTAATGATCGCCAAGAACGAGAATGGATTAAAATTTATAAGATCTATCAAGACACCTGCGATCGCGCAGGATTAGTCGATTTTGCTGAATTATTAATTCGGGCCTATGAATTATTTGAGAAAAAACCATTAATTTTGCAACGTTATCAACAACGTTTTCAACATATTTTGGTGGATGAGTTTCAAGATACCAATAAAATTCAATATAAGTGGATCAAAATTCTCGCGGGAGAAACAGGCAAAGTCATGATCGTGGGCGATGATGATCAATCTATTTATGGCTGGCGTGGCGCACAAATCGAAAATATTCAAAAATTCTTGAAAGATTTTAAAGCAGAAACCATTCGCCTTGAACAAAACTATCGTTCTACCGCCAATATCCTAAACAGCGCAAATGAATTAATTGCAAACAATAGTGATCGTCTTGGTAAAAATTTATGGACAGAGGGTGAAAAAGGCGATCCTGTGGGCATCTATGCCGCTTTTAATGAATTAGACGAAGCAAAATTTGTTGCTTCACAAATTCAGGATTGGGTAGAACATGGTGGAAAACTTGATGATTGCGCTGTACTTTATCGTAGTAATAGCCAATCACGCGTTATTGAAGAAGCTTTAATTCGTTGTCAAATTCCATATCGTATTTATGGCGGTATGCGTTTCTTTGAACGCCAAGAAATTAAAGATGCTTTAGCCTATCTTCGTTTGATTAATAATCGTCAAGATGATGCAGCTTTTGAGCGTGTAATTAATACGCCAACCCGTGGCATTGGTGACCGCACTTTAGATATATTGCGTAACTTAACACGCGAACGCCAAATTACCTTATGGCAAGCAGTACAAGTCGCAACACAAGAAAATATGTTAGCTGGGCGAGCCTCAACAGCATTATTGCGTTTCCAGGAATTAATTAATTCACTACAACTTGATACCACAGAAATGCCACTTTTCGCACAAACTGATTTTGTGATTAAACATTCGGGTTTATATGAAATGTATAAACAAGAAAAAGGTGAAAAAGGCGAAGTGCGTATTGAAAACTTGGAAGAATTAGTTACCGCGACCCGTGAATTCATCAAACCTGATGATGCAGAAGATATGACGGAACTCACCGCCTTTTTAACGCACGCTTCTTTAGAAGCGGGTGAAGAACAAGCTTCTCCACATCAATCTTGTGTAGAAATGATGACATTACACTCCGCTAAAGGCTTAGAATTTCCTCGTGTATTTATGGTTGGCGTAGAAGAAGGTTTATTCCCTAGTTTCCGTTCTTTTGAGGAACCTGGACGTTTAGAAGAAGAACGTCGTTTAGCTTATGTCGGCATTACTCGCGCGAAGAAAAAACTGACAATTTCTTATGCAGAAAGCCGTCGATTATATGCCAAAGAAGAACGCCATTTGCCATCACGTTTTATCGCAGAATTACCACAAGAATGTATCCAAGAAATTCGTTTACGAGGAACTGTTACGCGTGCGATGAATCTAGCAAAAGTTGGTTCAGTATCTCCTGTCGGTACAAATGAAAATGAATGGAAAATGGGGCAAAAAGTCAAACACGAAAAATTTGGTTTTGGCACTGTGATTAATGTGGAAGGATCTGAAAATAACACACGTTTACAAATAGCATTCCAAGCGCAAGGCATTAAATGGTTGATTGCGCATTTGGCAAAACTGGAAAAAGTGCGGTAGAATCCAGAAGCGTTTTTATTTTTTACCGATTAATTTCTTTGAAAAGTGCGGTGAATTTTTACCGCACTTTTATTGTCTATTGAGTGCTGGAATGTTTAAATTTGTTTTCAAACGTATCTTAATGGTGATTCCTACTTTTATTGCCATTACTTTTATCACTTTTGCCCTTGTGCATTTTATTCCTGGCGATCCAGTTGAAATAATGATGGGCGAACGTGGCTTAACACCTGAAATACATCAACAAATGATGCATCAATTAGGCTTAGATCTTCCTTTGCATGAACAATATTTTCATTATATTGCTAAAGTGCTACAAGGTGATTTTGGGGCATCATTCCGCACTCAACAACCTGTTCTTACGGAATTCTTTACACTTTTCCCTGCCACAGCTGAATTGGCATTTTTTGCGTTATTTTGGTCGTTATTAGGCGGAGTGATTTTAGGCACGATTGCTGCAGTAAAAAAAGATAGTTGGATTTCTCACACAGTTACAGCTGCATCGCTCACAGGTTATTCTATGCCAATTTTCTGGTGGGGATTGATTTTAATTTTATACGTTTCACCACAACTCGGTTTGCCACAAGGCGGACGTTTAGATAATGAATTTTGGATCGATACACCAACAGGATTTATGCTCATTGATAGCTGGCTTTCTGGTATGCCCGGAGCCTTCGAAAATGCGGTTAAATCCTTAATTCTTCCTGCAATAGTCCTAGGCACAGTTCCTCTCGCTATTATTACGCGTATGACACGCTCTGCAATGTTGGAAGTGTTAGGTGAAGATTACATTCGCACGGCAAAAGCAAAAGGCCTAAGTTATACTCGAATCGTTATTGTGCATGCATTACGTAATGCGTTAATTCCTGTTGTCACTGTGGTCGGATTAATCGTTGGTCAATTGCTTTCTGGTGCCGTACTCACAGAAACCATTTTTTCATGGCCAGGAATTGGAAAATGGATTATTGATGCCATTCAAGCGCGCGATTATCCAGTATTACAGGGTTCTGTACTGATTATTGCGACAATTATTATTGTGGTGAATTTAACCGTCGATTTACTTTACGGCGTGGTCAATCCGCGTATCCGTCATTAATTGTGGGAGAGATTATGTCTGACACGCCCTTAACTTTTGCACCGAAAACGCCCTTGCAAGAATTTTGGTTTTACTTCAAACAAAACCGAGGCGCGCTAATCGGTTTAACCTTCATTGTGATTGTTGCCTTAATCAGTATTTTCGCGCCTTATATTGCGCCTTTTGATCCAACAGAACAAAATCGTACAGCACTTTTACTGCCTCCCGCTTGGTATGAAGGCGGCAATCCTGCCTATCTACTCGGAACAGATGATATTGGGCGAGATATCCTTTCTCGCATCATTTACGGAACGCGAATTTCCGTCTTTGCGGGATTTGTCATTGTATTGCTATCTTGTGCCTTTGGTACTAGTCTTGGCTTGATTTCTGGTTATTATGGCGGTGTGCTAGATACAATTATTATTCGACTAATTGATATTATGCTCGCGATTCCAAACTTACTTTTGACGATTGTAGTCGTCTCTATTTTAGAGCCATCACTCGCCAATGCGACTTTAGCGATCGCCGTTGTATCGATTCCTAGCTATGTGCGTTTAACTCGAGCAGCGGTGATGAATGAAAAAAATCGTGATTATGTCACCTCGTCTAAAGTCGCTGGCGCAGGTGTTCTTCGCCTCATGTTTATTGTGATTTTACCAAACTGTTTAGCGCCCTTGATTGTGCAAATGACGATGGGAATTTCCAATGCGATCTTAGAACTCGCAACACTTGGTTTCTTAGGCATTGGAGCAAAACCACCTACACCTGAGCTTGGCACAATGCTTTCAGAAGCTCGTGGTTTTATGCAAGCAGCAAATTGGTTAGTCACAATTCCCGGCTTAGTTATTTTATCTCTAGTGCTCGCCTTTAACTTAATGGGTGATGGCTTGCGTGATGCACTTGATCCAAAACTCAAACAATAGGAAAACAGAATGGCATTATTAGACGTAAAAGAACTTTCTGTTCACTTTGGCGATAAAAATACGCCATTTAAAGCAGTGGATCGCATCAGCTATCAAGTCGCACAAGGCGAAGTGCTTGGCATTGTGGGTGAATCGGGCTCAGGTAAATCCGTGAGTTCTCTCGCAATTATGGGATTAATTGATCATCCTGGACGTGTATCTGCAGAATCCTTGCAATTTGAAAACACAAATTTACTCACTTTGGATAATAAAGTCAAACGCCAGCTTATTGGTGCTGATGTTGCGATGATTTTCCAAGATCCGATGACAAGCTTGAATCCAGCTTATACTGTGGGTTTCCAAATTATGGAAGCGTTAAAAACTCATGAAGGCGGTACAAAAAAGGCAAGAAAAGACCGCACTTTAGAGCTTTTAAGATTGGTCGGTATCCCAGATCCTGAATCTCGAATTGATGTTTATCCCCATCAGCTGTCTGGTGGAATGAGCCAGCGGGTGATGATTGCTATGGCAATTGCTTGTAGACCTAAATTATTGATTGCCGATGAGCCAACAACTGCGTTAGATGTCACTATTCAAGCACAAATTATGGAACTCTTACTCGAATTGCAGAAAAAAGAATGCATGTCGCTGATTTTGATTACCCATGATCTTGCGCTTGTTGCCGAAGCTGCAGATCGAATTATCGTGATGTATGCTGGCCAAATCGTTGAAGAAGGCACTGCAAAAGATATTTTCCGCGAGCCAAAACATCCTTACACTCAGGCATTGTTACGTTCATTACCTGAATTTGCAGAAGGAAAATCTCGCTTAGCGTCATTACAAGGTGTAGTACCTGGAAAATACGATCGACCGACAGGCTGCTTATTAAATCCTCGCTGTCCTTATGCAACCGAATACTGTCGCCAGGTCGAACCTCAATTGCACCATATCGGTTCTCGTAAAGTAAAATGCCATACTCCGCTGAACGAGCAAGGCAATCCCGTTGAATATCAAGGAGCTTAATAATGACGAATGAAGTAAAAGAAAATGCGCCATTATTAAATGCGATTGGCTTAAAAAAATATTACTCTGTAAAAAAAGGCTTGTTTGCAAAACCACAGCAAGTGAAAGCCTTAGATGGTGTCTCTTTTCAGCTTGAACGAGGTAAAACTTTAGCTGTCGTGGGTGAATCAGGTTGTGGTAAATCAACGCTAGGGCGTTTGCTAACCATGATTGAACAACCAACCAAAGGCGAACTGTATTACAAAGGGCATAATTTTTTAGAAAATGATTCTGAAACAAAGGCACTACGTCGTAAAAAAATTCAAATAGTTTTCCAAAATCCTTATGCGTCATTAAATCCACGTAAAAAAATTGGTTCAATTTTGGAAGAACCATTAATCATCAATACAAAACTTTCAGCCAAAGAACGTCGAGAAAAAGTTTTATCAATGATGGAAAAAGTGGGATTGCGCGCTGAATTTTATGATCGTTATCCTCACATGTTCTCAGGCGGACAACGCCAGCGTATCGCCATCGCTCGTGGCTTAATGTTAGAACCAGATGTTGTTGTTGCCGATGAACCTGTTTCTGCATTGGATGTTTCCGTGCGTGCGCAAGTACTGAATTTAATGATGGACTTACAAGATGAATTAGGCTTGTCTTACGTGTTCATTTCACACGATCTTTCTGTGGTAGAGCATATCGCTGATGAAGTGATGGTGATGTATCTAGGTCGTTGTGTCGAAAAAGGGACGACAGAGCAAATCTTCTCTAATCCTCAACATCCTTACACCAAAGCGTTACTTTCAGCGACGCCTCGTTTGTCACCAAATTTGCGCCGTGAACGTATAAAGTTGACGGGTGAATTGCCAAGCCCGATTAATCCGCCAAAAGGCTGTGCATTTAATCCTCGTTGTTGGAAAGCAACAGAAAAATGTCGTGAAAATCAACCGCACTTGGAGCAACATACTGATGGAAAATTAATCGCTTGTTTCCATATTAACTAAACATAAAACAATCCCCTGATTATTAATCAGGGGATTGTTGACCAATAGCATTTAGCATCTTTACATAATGCTCTCGCTAAATCATTGTAATACAGTTAATTACATACTGTGCCAACGCTACTTCCCCAATTTGTACAAGAATGACCAGTATTTGTATCAATCGTTGTACTGTAACTTCCGCGATCATAGGTCTGGTAATTTTGTCCACCAGAACCTAATGTTGTGCCATTAAACGTACTATACGTTTCACCTGTATTGTTATTTCTAATGGTATTTCCCATTTGAGTATAAGATGAACCATTACTCCCCACAACAGTGTTACTACCCACAGGTGACCAAACTACATTAGCAAATGATGAAACAGCAAAAGTAGAACCTAAAATGCCTAAAAATAGTGCTTTTTTCATATCAACTCCTAAATCTTATTTACTACCACATCCTGGCAAACTTCTATCAATAACTAAGTTACCTTCTGCAATATAACTTACAGTAAAGAAATTATTTTCCAATTTAATTACAGCATCAGAAAGGGCGACAGCACATTTATTTTTTTCAATAGCGTTATCAACAGCATTTTTCATATAAACAACATTGGTTGTTTTATCTATTCCGGCAACACGATCTCCTCTCACTAAGGAATTAGAGTTAAGGTTTACATTCTTTGTACTAACTAAAGTAAAATCACCAACACGGTGTGTCACACAAGCAGAAAGCAATCCAGCAGCAATAAGACAAGAGATAAGTTTTAATTTTTTCATCGTAATTTCCTCGGTTTATTTAAATTAATAAATAACGTTCAGGTTGTACCTAAAACAGGTGCAAGTATACATTGCACCTAAAATAGGTGCAATGGGAAATTTAAGATTATCGGTTCATTCAGAAGAACATTTCTGGCTAAGACAGAAACTGCTGAATCGCCGTCATGAATTAGGACTAACACAACGCGCATTAGCTGAAAAATTGGGTGTTGTGCATTCGTTTGTCGGTAAGGTTGAAACTGGTGACCGGCGATTAGATGTATTTGAATTATTAGAATACTGTAAAGCCCTAGAGCTAAATCCTTCAGAATTATTTAATGAAATCAACCAAAGATTCGGTTGAATCTTCTCTAGGTATTATAAAGTTTAAGTTATGAAATAAACGCTTCAACTCTCCGTTACTACTTTCTCTCTCGCCAATAGGTTGCAAATCGAGGTTTTCCACTATTCGTAAGGCCTCGATATTTATAAGTAATCAAGGATCCTATCGGAGGCGGATTTTCTCGTTCGTTTAAATTAAAACCCGAACCGATTTTAAATTCTCCCCGATGATTTTTACAGGTTAAAGCGCCCATCACATTTTCAAATTGTCCTTTGCCTTTATGATGTGCAATGACCGTACACTCTTCATCTTGAGTTGTTTTCAATTTTAAAATCCGATGGCTACGTTTTCGTTCATAAGATGCATAAGGATCTCGTACTACGACGCCTTCCCCCTTCAAAGATTCGATTTGATTAAGAAACTCATATAAATGCGCTTTATCTCTCACTGGGATTTGTTCAATAATTTCAATGTAAGTTGTTGGATGTTCAAGTAAATACGCTTTCAATTTAGCTAAACGATCAAATAAATTACCTTCTGCATCAGGGACATCAAAAACATACAATTTCAGTTTTTCCCAACCATTGCCTTTGAAAGATTTTGTGATTGATGAAATTTCCTCAAAATGATTTCGCTCACTAAATAATTCACCATCAATCGCAAAAGGTGGAAAATCCTTGGTGAAATAGGCTGGCGGTGATAAACGTTGCCCTTGTCGAGTTAATAATTGCTTTCCATCCCAATAACCGCGTACACCATCTAATTTTTCAGACATCACCCAACCTTCTATTGATTGATTATCGTAGGTATGAAGAAGCATTAAATCTGTGTTAGCCAAAGCGAAAGAGCTCACGAAGAAAAGTAACAAAGTGCGGTAAAATTTCATGATGTTTTTGTAAATTTTAGTGCTGATCATTTTTCTCAGAATACGTTTATCCGGAATAATCCTAAAGCACGCAAATTCACTATTACGATCTAAATCGCAAAAAATCATCATTTCATCGGAAAAAGATGAATTTTTATTTACGCTAGCGAAGAATGTTTATCTGCTATACAATGCCATCGCGATTTTATTCCCAACAAGGAGCAATCAATGTATTTAGAGCAAATAAAAGCGGAACTTGTGGAAGCACAAGATGTATTAAACAAATTTATTTCTGACAAAAATAACATTAAATTAATTCAAGAAGCAGCATTATTAATTTCCAACAGCTTCAAACAAGGAGGCAAAGTGCTTTCTTGTGGTAATGGCGGTTCGCACTGTGATGCGATGCATTTTGCAGAAGAATTAACGGGTCGTTATCGTGAAAATCGTCCTGGCTACCCCGCTATTGCGATTTCAGATGTAAGTCATTTAAGCTGTGTAAGTAATGATTTTGGCTATGAATATGTCTTTTCACGCTATGTTGAAGCGGTGGGTCAAAAAGGTGACGTGTTATTCGGTTTATCAACCTCTGGCAATTCAAAAAACATTTTAAACGCCGTTGAAGCTGCAAAAGCAAAAGGCATGAAAGTCATTGCAATGACAGGCAAAGACGGGGGAAAAATGGCTGGGTTAGCGGATGTTGAAATTCGTGTACCACATTTCCGTTATGCAGATCGTATTCAAGAAATCCATATCAAAGTCATTCATATTTTAATGATGTTAATTGAATTCGAGATGGTTAAAGAAGCCTAAAGTGCGGTTGATTTCAATTGAATTTCTAAAATCCCAAATTTTTTTGGGATTTTTTATTTATGTTGCTTGCATAATTATGCATAAAAATGTAATATTTTTTCATCTTAGAAGACGAGAAAATTGAAATGACTATTTGTGTTAAAAATCTAAATTTCTTTTACGGTTCATCTCAAGCATTATTTGATATTAATCTTGAAGCTAATGAGGGGGATACCGTTGTATTGCTTGGCCCAAGTGGCGCAGGTAAAAGCACATTGATTCGCACATTAAATTTATTAGAAGTACCAAAATCTGGTGAATTAAGCATTGCAAACAATGATTTTAATTTATCCAATGCAATGGCAAATCCCAAAGCCATCCGACAATTACGTCAAGATGTAGGAATGGTATTTCAACAATATCACCTTTGGCCGCACTTAACTGTTATTGAAAACTTAATTGAAGCGCCAATGAAAGTGCGTGGCGTAAGCGAAAATGAAGCTAAAGCAGATGCAATGGAGTTGTTAAAACGTTTACGTTTAGAACAACTAGCAGATCGCTTTCCATTACATTTATCAGGTGGTCAGCAACAACGTGTTGCAATAGCCCGGGCACTGATGATGAAGCCACAAGTTCTATTATTTGATGAACCAACGGCTGCATTGGATCCTGAAATTACGGCACAAGTTGTAGATATTATTAAAGAATTACAAGAAACCGGCATTACGCAAGTGATTGTGACCCACGAAGTCAATGTTGCACAAAAAGTAGCAACAAAAGTGGTATATATGGAACAGGGAAAAATTGTCGAAATAGGCTCGGCAGATTGTTTTGAAAACCCGAAAACCGAACAATTTAAACAATATCTTTCTCACTAGAGAATAAGGATTTTATTATGAAAAAAACATTATTAACTGCAATTTTATTAGGCGTATCTGTAGCAGCAAGCGCACAAGAGCTTACTTTTGCCATGGAACCTAGCTATCCACCATTTGAAACCACAAATGAAAAAGGCGAGATTATTGGCTTTGATGTCGATGTGGCGAATGCAATTTGTAAAGAAATCCAAGCAACCTGTAAATTCAAAGGCGAAGCTTTTGATGCATTAATTCCAAATTTAAAAGCAAAACGCTTTGATGCATCCATTTCCGCTATTGATATTACCGATGCGAGAGCAAAACAGGTTTTATTCTCTGATGCATATTACGATAGCACTGCAAGCTATGTAACCCTTAAAGGAAAAGCAACGTTAGAAAGTGCAAAAAATGTTGGCGTTCAAAATGGAACCACATTCCAACAATACACAGTAGCTGAAACCAAACAATATACAACTAAGGCTTATGCGAGCTTACAAAGCGCAATTTTAGACTTAAAGAGCGGTAGAATTGATATGATTTTTGGTGATACCGCAGTACTTGCAGATATGATTAGCAAAGAACCAGAAATGCAATTTGTAGGCGAAAAAGTAGCAAATAAAAAATATTTTGGTAATGGTTTAGGCATTGCGATGCATAAATCAAATAAAGAATTAGCTGAGCAATTAAACAAAGGTTTAGCTGCAATTAAAGCAAATGGTGAATACCAAAAAATCTATGATAAATGGATGACAAAATAATCTATGAGTTATGACTTTCTTTCTTTAATGTTTACCGCAGCCCTAATGACTTTAGGGCTTGCGGTCTGTTCATTAATCCTAGGGTTATTTTTAAGCCTAATTTTTGCCCTACTTGAAGCAAATCGTTTTGTTGGTAAACCAACGGCAATACTCATTGCCTTATTGCGTGGTTTACCTGAAATTCTCGTTGTATTACTCGTGTATTTTGGTTCTACTGAATTAGTAGAAATGCTGACAGGCGAATATATCGAATTTGGTGCATTTGGCTGTGGTGTATTTGCACTTTCTCTCATTTTTGCAGCTTATGCTTCACAAACATTACGCGGCGCAATTCAAGCTATTCCAAAAGGTCAATGGGAGTCTGGTGCGGCGTTAGGCTTAAGCAAAAGCTATACGTTTATTCACATTGTCATGCCACAAGTATGGCGTCATGCCTTACCAGGTTTAAGCAATCAATGGCTTGTATTACTAAAAGATACAGCATTGGTTTCATTGATTGGTGTGGACGATTTGATGCGCCAAGCGGATCTGATTAATACCAATACACATCAACCCTTTACTTGGTACGGTATTGCTGCGTTAATTTATTTAGCGGTAACATTAATTAGCCAAGTTGGTATTCGAAAATTAGAGCTACGTTTTACTCGTTTTGAAAGGGGCGTGAAATAATGTTTCAAGAATATTTAAGCGTGATCGCACAAGGGATTCCAACGAGTTTGTTGCTTACAGTCGTATCATTACTGATTGCCTTCTGTTTGGCATTATTTCTCACTTTTTTACTTTCAATGGAAAATAAATGGGTAAAAAGAGCGGTTAATTTATACCTTACTTTATTCACTGGCACGCCATTGTTAGTACAGTTCTTTTTAATTTATGCGGGGCCTGGTCAATTCCAGTGGATTATTGACAGCCCATTATGGTATCTCTTGTCCAATGCCTGGTTCTGTGCTGCATTGGCTTTAGCGCTAAACAGTGCGGCCTATTCTACACAATTATTTCATGGTGCGGTGAAAGCCATTCCAAAAGGACAATGGGAAAGTTGTGCAGCATTAGGATTAAACCGCATACAAACTTTAAAAATTTTAATTCCTTATGCCTTAAAACGTGCTTTGCCGTCTTACAGTAACGAAATTATTTTGGTATTTAAAGGCACGGCATTAGCTTCTACCATTACGATTATGGATATTATGGGTTATGCTCGCCAACTTTATGGTACAGAATATGATGCACTGACAATTTACGGCATTGCGGGCGGCATCTATTTGATTATTACGGGTATTGCGACTTTATTGCTACGTAAATTAGAGAAAAAAGTATTGGCATTTGAACGTTTTGAAGTAAGCAAAGCATAAAGTGCGGTAGAATCTTTAGTCATTTTTAAATCCCAACCTAGGTTGGGATTTTTTATATTTTAATGTGATAGTTCTCTCAAAAAGATATTGAAAAATAAGATTTCCGAGAGTTTTTAACTACATTTTTACTCAACTCTTTTCTACTCCGCCCTAAAATAAATAACGGTGATCGCCTTAGACGATCACCGTTAAATTAAAGTGTTTAATAAAAGAATTTTACGTATTGTAAAAATTAGAATCCGTAACCCACACCAACTTTCGCACCATAGTTATTAACTTTGGTGTTATCAAAACTACCTAGACGATTGTATTCAACACCGCCATTTGCATACCAGTTGCCATCTAATTTATATTTAGCACCCGCTACAACACCATAGCCAATTTTAGTTTCAGAAGAACTTTTATATACTTGGTTAGCTCTATTATCATATTTGAATTGGTTAGCTGCTACACGAGCGCCTACATAAGGCTGCACTTTAGAATTCGTGTCAAAATCATATAATACTGATGCACCTAAACCGTGAATTTTAGCACCATCAACTTTTCCATGATGAGTATAATCACCCGCAACACGCGTATTTCCTAATTTATAACCAACCGCTACACGAGGTTCAACTCGAGTATTATTGCTACCGTTTGCTTTAGTTTGAGATAAACCGATATCGCCTTCAGCATAGATATTCGCATTTGCAATAGAAGCAAAGGCAAATGCACCAACAATAACTGCTAATAAAGATTTTTTCATTGGATAACTCCTTTATTTATTGAATGAACTGGAAAAATATATCACAAAAATTATTCTGTTTCATCGACAAAAACTAATTTTCCCTTACATTTTCTACATAAATATTCAATCTTTTCTCTCACTATTCTATTATGGCGGCGAATACTTAGAAAATGTGTTTGACATGCACAATGATATTCAAAGGTTTTCCCTTGCACACTTTTTACATCAAATTGATGACAAGTATCCGCAGGAAGATTAAAAATTTCATTCATTACAAGCTGCCATTCCCGCCCATGTGGTTTTACACGACCAAACATTTGATACACAATCAAATGCGCAAGCTCATGAGGAACAACTTGTCGAATAAATTCATCTGTATTTTCTAATAGCAAAGTGCGGTTAAATTTTATTTCATTTTTTTGTAGGTAAGCCACTCCCGCCTTTATGCCACGTAACTCATAATTTACCTCAGGCATTGTAAATTTTCGCTTAAAATAAGCCTCTGCAAGCAGCAAAGACTGATTCAATTTGCGTTGCACTTGCATTTTTAAATGACGAAATGGAATTTGCTCTATTGATGTCATGATTGAAAAGAAAAAACCGCTAGATAAGCGGCTTTTATATAATTTACTAAATTAAAAAATAAGATTATTTTAATCCTGCTGCAACACGTAATTCTGCTGCACGATCGACTTTTTCCCAAGGGAATTGCTCACGACCGAAATGACCATAAGCTGCCGTTTCACGATAGATTGGTTGGATTAAATCTAACATTTTAATTAAGCCATAAGGACGTAAATCAAAGAATTCACGAACTAATGACACTAATAATTCATTCGCAACTTTTCCAGTTCCAAAGGTTTCGACCATGATAGATGTTGGATCAGCCACACCAATCGCATAAGAAAGTTGGATTTCACAACGATCTGCTAAACCAGCTGCCACAATATTTTTTGCGACATAACGTGCAGCATAAGCTGCTGAACGGTCAACTTTAGATGGATCTTTTCCTGAGAATGCACCACCACCGTGACGAGCGGCACCACCGTAAGTATCTACGATAATTTTACGACCAGTTAAACCACAATCCCCCATCGGTCCACCAATAACAAAACGGCCAGTCGGGTTAATGAAGAATTTTGTTTCTTTAGAAAACCATTCACTTGGTAATACCGGTTTGATAATTTCTTCCATCACACCTTCATGCAAATCTTTTTGGCTAACTTCTTCAGAATGTTGAGTAGAAAGCACAACCGCATCCACACCAACAATTTTATTATCTTCATATTTTAACGTTACTTGGCTTTTCGCATCTGGGCGTAACCATGCTAATTTACCGCTTTTACGCACTTCAGCCTGTTTTTCCATTAAGCGATGTGCATAAGTAATAGCTGCTGGCATTAATACATCCGTTTCATTGGTGGCATAACCAAACATAATACCTTGGTCGCCTGCGCCTTGATCTAATGGATTTTCACGATCAACGCCTTGATTAATATCTGCAGATTGTTTACCAATTGCATTAAGCACCGCACAAGAATGGCCATCAAAACCCATTTCAGAATGTTCATAACCAATATCACAAATCACTTTACGCGTTAAATTCTCAATATCGACCCATGCTGATGTTGTGATTTCCCCCCCCACCAATGCCATACCAGTTTTTACGTAGGTCTCACAAGCTACTCGTGCTTTTGGATCTTGTTTTAGGATTTCATCAAGTACCGCATCAGAAATTTGATCGGCAATTTTATCTGGATGCCCTTCAGATACAGATTCAGATGTAAATAAATAGCTAGACATATTTTCTCTCTTTTTTTCTAAATTTAGATGTATTGACGTATAGACGTCTATAATACGTATTTTTGCTTAATAAGCAAGCGCTATTATTGATTAATCGCAGCAGGAATAGTCAACCAATTACGCAAAATTTGCTCACCAAAGTCTGACATATATGACTCAGGATGAAACTGAACACCAAAAATTGGTAACGATTTATGCTGCATCGCCATTACCACATCTTCATCACAAAGTGCGGTGATTTCTAGACCGCTAGGAAAATCTTCTTTCTGTACTCCCCAAGAATGGTATAGCCCGATATTAAATTCGCTTGGAAGGCTAAAAAATAATGGAGAATTTGACCGCACTTTTAATGTTCTTTTCTGACCGTGACGAACATTCTCTAAGTTATACAATGTACCACCAAAAAATTCACATAAGGTTTGATGCCCTAAACACACACCTAAAATAGATTTTTGCTGATAATATTTTTCCAACATCGAAAAAAGTTGTGGATAAACTTGTGGTACATCAGGCCCTGGAGAAATCAATATATGACTATAGTTTTCCGCTGTATTTTCTTTCAAATCTTCCACGTTTAAAACATCATAAGGCACATTTAATTTTCGAATTAAATCAACCAAGTTAAAAGTAAAAGAATCGTGATTATTAATGATGAGTAATTTCATAACCGCTCGGCATTCGTTATAATCAGGCAATTTTACGCAAAATGACACAAAGCACAATGCAACATTTTATTGAACAGGCTAATCATTATGGCAAACAACGCACGCCATTTTTCTTTCTCATTGATTTTGAAAAAGAAAAACCATTGATTTGTCCTCTAAAAAATTGCGCACAACAAGGCATTTATTTTGATATTTTAGGGAAAAGAAATCACACAATTTCTCCACAACCTCTCCCTCTTAATTTGACCAAACATCCAATGCCCTTCTCGAGTTATCAACAAAGTTTTGAACTTGTTCAAAGTGAATTAAAAAAAGGTAATTCTTATTTATTGAATCTAACTTATCCTACTGAAATTTCAGGTAATCTGTCACTTGAACAAATTTTTCATCAAACCAATGCTCCTTATAAATTGTGGTTACAAGATCAATTTGTTTGCTTCTCACCAGAATGTTTTATCAATATTCATGACAACAGCATTTTTACTTATCCCATGAAAGGGACAATTAATGCATCTCTGCCCGATGCAGAAAATCAGTTACTCACAAATGAAAAAGAACAACGAGAACATTACACGATTGTTGATTTGATGCGTAATGATTTATCCATGGTGGCAGAAAACATTCAGGTGAAAAAATTTCGTTATATCGATCGCATCAAAACACAGAAAGGTGAAATACTGCAAACCAGTTCTGAAATTTACGGAAAATTGCATGAAAACTGGCAAAATCAAATTGGGGATATTTTAGCGACACTCTTGCCTGCTGGTTCCATAAGTGGCGCCCCAAAAGAAAAAACCACACAAATTATTCAACAAGCAGAAAAACAAAAACGCGGTTATTACACAGGAATTTTTGGCATATTTGATGGTAAAACACTACAAAGTGCGGTGGCAATTCGATTTATTTCTCAAGTAGATGAAAAATTTTATTTTCATAGTGGAGGTGGAATTACCATTCATAGCAATGAGCAAGATGAATATGAAGAATTGTTAGAAAAAGTCTATTTACCGATTGAAGGTGCTGATTAATGTATCCTCTATTTGAAACCCTTTGTATTGAAAACGGGAAAATTCAAAATATCGATTTACACCAAGCGCGATATGAACGTAGCTTGCGTGCATATTATGGCAAAAGTGCGGTGAAAATTTTTAATCTTTTTTCACTCATTCAACTTCCTGAGTCCTTACAAAATCAATTAGTTCGCTGCCGCATTGATTACAATGCCGAAACCATACAAATTCAATATTTTGAATACCATCGAAAAATTTACCTCACTTTTCAACCTGTAATTTGTGATGATATCGAATATGGCTTGAAATATTCTGATCGCAGTTTAATTAATACATTATTTGCTCAACGTGGCGCTAGTGATGAAATTATTATTATCAAAAATGGAAAAGTGACAGATTGTTCCATTGGTAATTTAATTTTCCGACAAGGGAAAAAATGGTACACACCAGACACGCCATTGCTTTTAGGCACACAACGAGAAAAATTATTACAAGAAGGGAAAATTCAAGAATGCACAATATTCCAAGAAGATATTGTCAATTTTGATGAAACTAAAATCATTAATGCAATGAATAGCTTATAAAAATAAGCCGACTGATTCAGGCGGCTATTTTATTACAATTATTTTTCAGAATTTTTCAACAATTCCGCATGCGCTTTTTTCTGACTTTTCATTTTCGCACTAATCTCACGACGCTGTGTAGAAAGCTCTGCATTGCGAATCGTATAATCATCAACACGACCTTCATAGTCATCACGCATACTTTCAATAATTCCACGCACCTCTTCGATGGTCATATCATCACGAATGTATTGATTTAAGTTATCTAACAATAATACGCGTTTTTGATTGTCACGGATTTTACGATTATTGTCTTCCATGTCGCGCTTAATTTTGTTTTTCGAACGATACATACGCACGTATTCCAACACCTCTTGGAAAGATTGCTTGTTTACAGTTTCCATAATGACTCTCTTTTAGTAAGCAAATTGATGGCGGTAATGTAGCCTCTTTTTGGTAATTCGTCAAAAGCTGAAAGTAAATTTTGTGAGTCAGCTCAAAAAAATTTTTTATTTACCGAAAAAGCGTTTGATTCTCTGCTTTTCTAGTGATAAAACAGATTCAACTATCTACAAAAATAAGGAAACACAATGTCACAAGTCTTTAATTTTAGCGCTGGCCCAGCGATGATTTTTCCAGAAGTGCTACAAAAAGCACAAGGTGAACTGACAAACTGGCTCAATCAAGGCGTATCCGTGATGGAGGTGAGCCATCGCGGTAAATATTTCATGGAACTTATTACTCAAGCAGAAAAAGATCTACGTGAGGTTTACAATATCCCTGATAACTATCGCGTACTTTTCCTACAAGGTGGTGCTCGCGGTCAATTTGCAGCGATTCCGATGAATTTAATCGGTAAAAAAGGCAAAGCCCTTTATTTAAATAGTGGGCATTGGTCAGCTACAGCGGCAAAAGAAGCAAGAAATTTTGCAGAAATTGATGAAATCACTATTGTAGAAAATGGCGAGCAGACACGAATTACCAATCTTGATTTTAGCCATATCGCTGATCAATATGACTACGTTCATTATTGCCCAAATGAAACCATCAGTGGTGTGGAGATTTTTGATGTCCCAAATGTGGGAAATACCGTATTGGTCGCTGATATGTCTTCAAATATTCTTTCACGCCAAATCGATATCAGTAAATTTGGGGTAATTTATGCAGGTGCTCAAAAAAATCTTGGTCCAGCGGGCATTACATTAGTCATTATTCGCGATGATTTAATCGGTAATGCACGTAAAGAAACCCCATCTATTTGGAATTATGCAACTCAACGTGATGCAGACTCAATGATCAATACACCACCAACATTTGCTTGGTATTTATGCTCCCTAGTATTTAAACATCTTAAAGAGATGGGGGGCTTATCGGTGATCGCAAAACGTAATACGCTAAAAGCACAAACGCTTTATGATTATATTGATTCGAGCAAACTTTACCGCAATGTGATAGCAAAAGAAAACCGCTCAACAATGAATGTCACTTTCATCACTGGCAATCCTGAATTAGATGCAAAATTTGTCGCAGAGTCTACTGCTGCGGGCTTGCAAGCCCTGAAAGGTCACAAGGTTTTAGGTGGAATGCGAGCATCTATCTATAATGCTATGCCACAAGAAGGCGTTGAGGCACTCATTTCATTTATGAAAAAATTTGAAGCTGAAAATCTTCCTCAATAGTTAAAGAACATTTTCAATGGGCGTATTCACTACGCCCAAATTTACTTGAAAATTAATCCTAATCCACACCAATATTTTCAAATAACACTATGCAGTACATAAATATTGCCAATCGTGGCGTAAAATCCTTATCACCTTATCAAGCAGGTAAACCAATTGAAGAATTAGAACGCGAACTTGGTATTTCCAATATCGTTAAACTTGCCTCAAACGAAAACCCATTTGGTTTTCCAGAAAGTGCAAAAAAAGCAATTTTCGAACAATTAGATAAACTGACTCGTTATCCAGATGCGAATGGCTTTGAACTAAAACAAACTATCGCAAGAAAATTTGGCGTTCAACCAAATCAAATTACACTCGGAAATGGCTCAAATGATTTATTAGAACTTTTTGCTCACACTTTCGCAAGCGAAGGCGATGAAATCATTTATTCGCAATATGCCTTTATTGTTTATCCTTTAGTGACTAAAGCGATAAATGCAGTTGCAAAAGAAATTCCTGCTAAAAATTGGGGGCATGATTTACAAGGATTTTTGACCGCACTTTCTGATAAAACAAAGCTCATTTACATTGCTAATCCCAATAATCCAACGGGCAATTTTTTAACATCACAAGAAATTGAAGATTTTTTAGCCGAAGTCCCCCAAAATGTAATCGTGGTATTAGATGAAGCCTACACTGAATTTACCATAGCTGAAGAACGAGTGGATTCCTTCCGTTTATTAAAAAAATATTCAAATTTAATTATTTCCCGCTCTCTTTCTAAAGCCTATGGTTTGGCTGGCTTACGCATTGGTTATGCGGTATCTAATCCAGAAATCGCAGATTTATTAAATCGAGTTAGACAACCATTTAATTGTAATTCTTTGGCATTAACCGCTGCTGTTGCCGTAATGAATGACGATGAATTTGTTGAGAAAGTAGCTAAAAATAATCGAGTAGAAATGAAACGTTATGAAGAGTTCTGCCAACATCATCAATTAGAATATATTCCTTCCAAAGGAAATTTTATAACGATTGATTTCAAACAACCCGCAGCCCCAATTTATGATGCATTATTACATGAAGGCGTAATTGTTCGCCCAATTGGTGGGTATGGCATGCCGAATCATTTGCGTATAAGTATTGGTTTACCTGAAGAAAATAATCGATTTTTTACCGCACTTTCTAAGGTATTAAAACTTGCCTAGACTATTTGTTCAATAAAAACAAATTGGTTTGTATAAAAAACCCGCTATAAGCGGGTTTCATTTTTCTCATATCTTAAGCGTGTTTTGCTGCAACTTCAGACAATAAAGTTTGTAATTCACCAGATTGATACATCTCTAAAATGATATCACAACCACCAATTAATTCTCCCTCTACCCATAATTGCGGAAAAGTTGGCCAATTTGCATATGTTGGTAATTCAGCACGAATATCTGGATGTTGCAAAATATCTACATAACCAAAAGGTACTTTACAATTCATCAATGCTTCAGATGCACGAGCAGAAAAGCCACAAGATGGTAATTTTGGTGAACCTTTCATATAAATAAGAATTGGATTTTCACTAATTTGCTTTTTGATTTTGTCTAAGGTTTCCATAATGTTCCCTATAAATAAATGAGAACCGCATTCTATCATAAGTTAAAACTTGATTGAAATGCTTGGCTTATTTATAAAAGACAAAAGGCCTAAACCGAAGTTTAAGCCTTTTGCTGTATTTAATCTTTCGTTAAACGAACACTAAAATTATTTAGTACCGTTAACTGCGATTTCTACACGACGGTCTGGAGCAAGACATGCGATAAGCGCTTTACGACCTTTAACTTGGTCACAAGTTGCGCCAGTCACTGGGTTTGCTTTACCATAACCAGTTGCAGAGATTGCATCTGCAGAAACACCTTTAGCTACGAAGTA
Source organism: Haemophilus sp. oral taxon 851 str. F0397 (assembly GCF_000242295.1). NCBI lineage: Bacteria > Pseudomonadati > Pseudomonadota > Gammaproteobacteria > Pasteurellales > Pasteurellaceae > Haemophilus > Haemophilus sp. oral taxon 851. The sequence goes on along the minus strand of NZ_JH591080.1, from coordinate 214,905 downwards.
GTTAGCTACAGTGTCAGCACGACGTTGAGAAAGTTTTAAGTTACCCGCGTCAGAACCGATACGGTCAGTGTAACCAGCAACAGCTACTTTAGCGCTGTGAACTTGTGCGATTTCACCATAGATACCATCTAAAGCTGCTTGAGCTTGTGGTTTTAAGTTTGCTTTACCGAATGCGAAAGTCACATCAGAGTTTAAGTTGAAAGTTTTGCTTACAACTTCAGGTGCTGCTACAACTGGAGCTGCGCCTTGACCGAAACGGTAAGAAATACCTGCATTGATAGAACCAATCCATGGAGAATAGTTTACACGATGACCGTTTTCATCATTAAAACGACCCACTTTATTCACCCATTGATATTCTAAACGTGCTGCTAATTCAGGCAAAATAGCATATTCTAAACCAGCTGCAAACACAGGGGAAACATGTAAATTATGTTGTTTACGTTTCCCATCAAAAGTTGCATTTTCTTGAGGATTTGCTGCATATGCAGCTTTAGTAATTTTAAGATCAGATCGAACTAGAGCAACACCTGCACGTCCGTAAAAATCTAACCCATTTAAACCTACCAGGCTACCCACATCATAACTACCTTTTAAAGTTAGATGAGCACCATGAGCAGTATGCTTACCTAAAGGTTGAGCATCTGAACGGTATCTAACACGACCAAAATCGTCATAACCTAATTCAACCGCTAAACCTAAGTTATCTTGATTTAAAATTTGATAACCACCGAATACGCCATAAGTGAAAGAATTACGGTGATAACCTGGAGCTTGACCTCTGATACCATCGTGGAAAGATGCTTGACCAGCTTTAACACCTGCATAGAAAGTGTTTTCTTGTGGAGCTGCTTGAGCTACTGAAGCTGCTGCTAAACCAGCAACTACTAATGCGATTGCAGTTTTTTTCATTTTGATGTCCTCTATTTAGTCATCGAATAGTAATAAAAAAGTGTCCTTGTTTATACTGAACTTTTAATTGAAGTTACATTCTAAACAGTCGCTTAACTAGGGTTTTGAATTTGCCCTACTTTTTACCTTTTGACAAATTCAATTCCTTTGTTTACGCCAAAGGAACGTTCAAAAGTGCGCTTATTATCCTATAAAAATTGAAAAGATCAAATTATTTTGAACTTTTTGTTCATTTTTTACTCAAAAACATGCTATTCTTGACTCGTTTACTCCATAAAACACTCCTTAAAAATGCTCAAAATCTAATTCGACATTGTTCGCACCTTAAGATATTATCGAGAACACCCAGCTATTTATATCTTTAAATGAGTTAAATGCTATGTTGCCAAGTCTAAATCGCACTCCACAAATTGAACAAGATGTCCTTAACTATCTCCAAGCACTTAAAAAACAACATTTTGAAGGAGATATCTCTACAAATTATGCAGATAGATTAAGTCTTGCTACGGATAACAGCGTTTACCAACAGCTTCCTCAAGCGATTCTTTTTCCGAAAACTGTTGCTGATATAGTGCGTATAACAAAATTAGCAAATTTACCTGAATATCAATTGCTCACCTTTACGCCTCGCGGTGGAGGCACTGGCACAAATGGACAATCCATCAATAACAATATAATAGTAGATATTTCTCGTCATATGACTGCTATTTTAGAACTCAATGTAAAAGAACGTTGGGTTCGTGTACAAGCAGGCGTAGTAAAAGATCAACTTAATCAATTTTTAAAATCACATGGTTTGTTCTTTGCCCCAGAGTTATCCACCAGCAATCGAGCGACTTTAGGTGGAATGATTAATACGGATGCCTCGGGGCAAGGCTCATTGCAATATGGTAAAACCTCTAATCACGTTTTGGCATTACGCGCAGTATTAATGAACGGTGAAATTTTAGATACAAGTGCGGTCAATTCTGTCGATGTTTTAGAAAACGTCGATGCGCTTGAATTAAGTGATAGTAGCAAAAGACTCCATCAAACCATTGCGCAACACTGTAAAGAAAAAAGAGCGGCAATCATTAAAGATCTGCCGCAACTTAACCGTTTTTTAACGGGATACGATCTCAAAAATGTATTCAATGAAGATGAAAGTGAATTTAATCTCACCAGAATTCTCACTGGTTCTGAAGGTTCTCTCGCATTTATTTGTGAAGCCAAACTCAATCTTCTGCCTATTCCTCAGTATCGCACGCTCATCAATATTAAATATCGTTCTTTTGATGCGGCATTACGCAATGCCCCTTTTATGGTGAAAGCCAATGCACTTTCTGTGGAAACCATTGATTCCAAAGTCTTAAACCTCGCCAAACAAGATATTATTTGGCACTCGGTGAATGAACTTCTTACAGAAGATGAAGAAGATCCAATTCTCGGTTTAAATATTGTGGAATTTGCTGGTAATAATAAAGAAAAAATAGACCGCCAAGTCACCGCACTTTGTCTCTCACTTGATGAAAAAATCGAACACAATCAAGATCACATTATTGGCTATCAAGTCTGTTCTGATTTACCGTCTATCGAGCGAATTTATGCAATGCGAAAAAAAGCAGTGGGCTTACTTGGTAATGCAAAAGGTGCAGCCAAACCGATTCCTTTTGTAGAAGATACTTGTGTCCCCCCAGAAAATCTTGCGGATTATATTAGTGAATTTCGTGCTTTATTAGACAAGCATCATTTACAATATGGCATGTTTGGGCACGTGGATGCGGGCGTATTGCACGTTCGCCCAGCGCTTGATTTATGCGATAAAGAACAAGTGAAATTATTTAAACAAATTTCAGATGAAGTGGCAGAACTTACGATTAAATATGGTGGATTACTTTGGGGAGAGCATGGAAAAGGCGTACGTTCCCATTACGGCGAAAAATTCTTTACGCCAGAACTCTGGTACGAACTTCGTTATATCAAAACCTTATTCGATCCAAACAATCGCTTAAATCCGGGCAAAATCTGTACGCCTTTGGATTCCAAAGAGGAACTTTATTCTATTCTTTCGCCGATGCGGGCGGATAACGATCGCCAAATTCCTATCCAAATACGAGATGAATTTAAGGGGGCGATGAACTGCAATGGAAACGGCTTATGTTTTAATTTTGATGAACACAGCATTATGTGCCCATCGATGAAAGTCAGTAAAAACCGTGTATTTTCGCCGAAAGGTCGCGCAGCTATGGTTCGAGAATGGCTTCGATTGATGGCGAATGAAAATGTTTCGCCCGCACAATTAGACTTCCGTAAAACAGAAATAAAGCTAACTTCACTTGTGAAAAGACTGAGCAATACGGTTCAAAAATGGCGAGGCGATTATGATTTTTCTCACGAAGTAAAAGCTGCAATGGATACTTGCCTTGCTTGTAAAGCCTGTGCGAGCCAATGCCCGATTAAAATTGATGTACCAAGTTTCCGCGCGAAATTCTTTCATTTTTATCACAGCCGCTACTTACGGCCCGCAAAAGATCACATTGTGGCAAATTTAGAAATCGCTGCGCCTTATATGGCAAAACAGGCAAAATTCTTTAATTATTTTACCAAGCTAAAAGTCACGCAAACATTAGTGGAAAAAACACTAGGCATGACCGATTTGCCCTTGCTTTCTGAACCCAATTTGCAACAACAGCTGGTGGAAATTCATTATCAAGGCAAATCCTTAGAAAAATTGGAAAGTCTAAGTGCGGTAGAAAAAAACGATATTTTATTTATTGTGCAAGATCCTTACACCTCTTACTATGATGCGAAAGTGGTACGCGATTTTGTTATGCTTACGCAGAAATTAGGCTTTAAACCAATTCTGTTGCCATTTAAACCAAATGGCAAAGCAATGCATATTAAAGGTTTTTTAAAACGCTTTAGCAAAACAGCACAAAACCAAGCCGAGTTTTTAAATCGAATGGCAAAATTAGGCATTCCACTTGTAGGCGTTGATCCAGCTATCGTGCTATCTTATCGAGATGAATACAAGGAAGCACTACAAGAAAAACATGGTGACTTTCACGTTCTCACCGCTCACGAATGGTTAAAACAACGCTTACAAAATACGGCGTTACAAGATAAACTGAAAAACATCGTCAAAACTGACCGCACTTCCGATTGGTATTTATTCCCGCATTGTACGGAATCTACTTTTATGCCGAACAGTCCAAAAGAATGGCAAGAAATTTTTGGAAGATTTGGGCAACAACTTAATGTAGAAAAAGTAGGCTGTTGCGGTATGGCTGGTGTATTTGGACATGAAGTTCAAAATCAAAAAATGAGCCGAGAAATCTACGATGTATCGTGGCATAAAAAACTGCATGGAAAAGATCCGCACTTTTGTTTAGCAACTGGTTATTCTTGTCGCAGTCAGGTAAAACGTTATGAATATGTGGTGCTAAAACACCCAGTGCAGGCATTATTAGAAATTTTAGCGTAATGAAAGGAACATCATGATTTGGCAAAAAAACTTCACGCTCGAAAACTTAAATCAACTTTGCTCCAACAGTGCAGTTAGCCATCTTGGAATTGAAATTTCTGCTTTTGGCGAAGATTGGATTGAAGCGACAATGCCTGTGGATCATCGTACTATGCAGCCGTTTGGTGTATTGCATGGCGGGGTTTCGGTTGCTTTAGCTGAAACAATTGGTTCTCTTGCGGGTTCGCTTTGTTTAGAAGAAGGCAAAACTGCAGTTGGATTGGATATTAACGCCAATCATCTTCGCCCTGTTCGTTCAGGTAAAGTAACTGCGAGAGCCACTCCAATTAATTTAGGCAGAAATATCCAAGTTTGGCAAATTGACATCCGCACAGAAGAGAATAAACTTTGTTGTGTTTCTAGATTAACCCTTTCCGTAATCAATTTATGACAAAATCCGCAAAAATCGGCGTATTACTTGCCAATCTAGGCACGCCAGATAGCCCGACACCGAAGTCAATCAGCCGTTATTTATGGCAATTTTTAACGGATCCTCGCGTGGTCGATCTACCGCGTTGCAAATGGTATCCACTGCTTAAAGCCATTATTTTGCCATTACGTTCTAAACGTATTGCCAAAAATTATCAATCAATTTGGACTGCGCAAGGTTCTCCTTTACTTGCTATTTCACGACAACAAAAAGACGCATTACAAGCCTATTTAGATAATCAAAATATCGATACTCAAGTAGAAATTGCCATGACATACGGCAATCCATCAATGCAAAGTGCGGTGAAGAATTTGCTTAAAAATCAAGTTGAGCGAATTATTGTTTTGCCACTTTATCCGCAATACTCTAGCTCAACTACGGGCGCAGTATTTGATGCTTTCGCTAACGCTCTTAAAGAAGAACGAAGATTAGTGCCTTTTGATTTCATCCATTCTTATCATATTGATGAAAATTACATTAACGCCTTAGCCGACTCCATAAAAGTGCGGTTAAAACCTGATGAGTTTTTGCTATTTTCTTATCACGGTATTCCTTTACGTTATGAAAAAATGGGCGATTATTATCGTGAACATTGTAAACAAACGACTATTGCTGTTGTTAATAAATTGGGATTAACAGAAAACCAATGGGGAATGACGTTTCAATCTCGCTTTGGGCGTGAAGAATGGCTACAACCTTATACCGATAAATTTTTAGAATCTGCTGCAACACAGAACATTCAAAAAATTGCTGTTATTTGTCCAGGTTTCTCCGTAGATTGTTTAGAAACCATTGAAGAAATTGACAAAGAAAATCGAGAAAATTTCCTAAACAATGGAGGACAATCTTATCAATATATTCCTGCACTTAATGTAGAGCATGCACATATTGAAATGATGGGAAAATTGATCCTAGAAAAACTTGCTTAATAATAGAAATGGTAAAACGTTTCTAAAATCTTCCGCACTTTGCTAAAATCAGCCATTATTTTTTCACAAGGATAAAACATGGCTGATTTTCCTTTTATCGTTGACATCAACGAACAAAATCTTACTGAAATACTGCAACAATCCTTAGAAAAACCACTTGTCATCAATTTTTATGCTCCAACGCATAAAGAATCATCAGATTTCTTGACTTTACTTGAGCAAGTTGCAGAACAATATCAAGGACAATTTGTTCTTGGAAAAGTAAATTGTGAAAAAGAGCAAATGATTGCCGCACAATTCCGCATCCAAGCATTGCCAACCACCTATTTGTTTAAAGAAGCACAGGCATTAGATGCATTTCCAGGTGCGCTTGATAAAGCGTCATTAATCCAACGATTAAGCATTATTTTACCGAAAGAAGAAGATTTAAAATTCCAACAAGCATTAGATTTCTTGCAAGTAGAAAATTATGAGGCTGCATTGCCATTATTGAAAGACGCATGGGAACTTTCAGATAAGAAAAATAGTGATGTCGCCCTGCTCTACGCTGAAACCTATATTGCAATGAAAAAAACGGAGCCAGCACAAGAAATTCTAAAACAAATTCCGTTGCAAGATCGTGATAGTCGTTGGCACGGATTACAGGCACAAATTGAGCTACAAATTCAAGCTGCCGACACACCTGAAATCCAACAATTACAGGCCGATTATGCTAAAAACCCAACAGCTGAAATTGCAATAAAACTTGCTATACAACTTCATCAAGCTGGACGAAATGAAGAAGCGTTGACACTACTTTTCGATATTTTAAAAACCGACTTAGGTGCGCAGAATGGTGAAGTTAAACAACAATTTTTATCCATTTTAAGTGCAATGGGCAATGCTGATCCGTTAACAAATAAGTTTCGCCGATTGCTTTATTCACTGCTCTATTAATCGAAAGGTTTATAATTGATAAGGTGTATAGAACAATTTCATACATAGCAATCATCAGAATAAACTTAAATTCAATTAATTCTCTCTTTACAAAAAACAAGGATTCTTTATGTCAGATATCAAACACGCAAAACTTTTAATTTTAGGCTCAGGCCCTGCTGGTTATACAGCTGCCATTTATGCAGCACGTGCAAACTTAAAACCAGTATTGGTGACGGGTTTGCAACAAGGCGGCCAGCTTACCACCACCGATGAAATCGAAAACTGGCCAGGTGATTTTGAGATGACTACTGGTTCAGGTTTAATGCAACGTATGTTGCAACATGCAGAAAAATTTGAAACAGAAATCGTCTTCGATCATATCAATCGCGTAGATTTATCCTCTCGTCCATTCAAACTTTTTGGCGATGTGCAAAATTTTACTTGTGATGCGTTAATTATCGCAACAGGCGCCTCTGCACGCTATATTGGCTTACCGTCAGAAGAAAACTACAAAGGTCGTGGCGTTTCTGCTTGTGCAACCTGTGATGGTTTCTTTTATCGCAATAAGCCAGTTGGGGTGATTGGTGGTGGAAATACTGCAGTGGAAGAAGCCCTTTACTTAGCCAATATTGCAAGTACAGTGCATTTAATCCACCGTCGCGATAGCTTCCGTGCAGAAAAAATCCTTATCGACCGTTTATACAAAAAAGTAGAAGAAGGAAAAATCGTTCTTCATACTGACCGCACTTTAGATGAAGTGTTAGGTGACAACATGGGCGTAACCGGATTACGTTTAGCCGACACTAAAACTGGAAAGAAAGAAGAACTCAAATTAGATGGTTTATTCGTGGCGATTGGTCACTCGCCAAATACGGACATTTTCCAAGGGCAACTAGAATTGAATAATGGCTATATCGTTGTAAAATCTGGTCTTGAAGGAAATGCAACAGCCACTTCTGTGGAAGGCGTGTTCGCAGCAGGCGATGTAATGGATCACAATTATCGCCAAGCCATTACCTCTGCGGGAACTGGTTGTATGGCAGCCTTGGATGCAGAACGCTATTTAGATGCTCAAGAAGCATAAATTCTCTAACTAACTCCCCTCTTTTTAAAAGAGGGGAACTTTTTCTATATCACGATAAAACTATGAACAAACTTCGCCAAAAATATTTACAAAAATGGCTTCGCGCACAACAAGAACCTATCAAAAAATTAATGTGCGCAAACATTGTCTTAGCTACGCTTTCTGCACTCACTTTAGTCGCGCAAACTTATTTTCTTGCAACGTTGCTTGATAAACTGATTATGCAAAATGTGCCTCGTGATGAACTCATTCCTTATTTTCTCGGACTAATTATCGGCTTCGGGATTCGTGCTATTATTTTATGGGCACGAGAAAAAATTGGTTTCCAAAGCGGACAATTATTACGCAACCATATTCGTCAAAAAATTCTGGATAAAATCCATCTTGTCGGCCCTGCGACAATCAATCAAAAACCAGCTGGAAGTTGGGCAAGCATTATGTTGGAACAAGTTGAAAACTTACATAATTTCTATGCCCGTTTTCTGCCTCAACAAAGTCTTTCAGCCATTGTTCCAGTCGTTATTTTAATTGCTGTATTTCCGTTGAACTGGGCTGCTGGCTTAATCTTAATGATTACCGCACCGCTTGTTCCTCTGTTTATGATCATTGTCGGTATTGCTGCGGCTGACAACAGCCAAAAAAATATGGATACTCTTTCTCGCCTCAGTGCCCAATTTTTAGATCGCTTACGTGGTTTGGAAACCTTGCGTCTTTTTAACCGCACTTCTGAACAAACTGAGCATATTGAAAATGCCACTGAAGATTTCCGTGAAACCACAATGGATGTGCTAAAACTCGCTTTTCTCTCTTCTGCCGTATTGGAATTCTTTACCTCTATTTCCATCGCACTGATGGCGGTCTATTTTGGTTTTAGCTACTTAGGTCAAATTGAATTTGGTACCTATAATGCACCGCTTACACTTTTCACCGGTTTCTTTTGTTTAATTCTTGCACCTGAGTTTTATCAACCCTTACGCGATCTGGGCGCTTATTACCACGACCGCGCAGCGGGTATTGGTGCAGCAGATGCCATTGTTGATTTCTTAGAATCCGATTATTTAACCGTTCATCAAAATGAAAAAACAATTTCTTTGGAAAGTGCGGTTGAAATTTCTGCCGAAAATTTAGTGGTACTTTCGACACAGGGTTCAGCATTAACCAAGCCGTTAAATTTCCAAATTCCAGCAAATCACAATGTTGCGCTTGTAGGACAAAGTGGCGCAGGAAAAACCTCATTAATGAATGTAATTTTAGGCTTTTTACCTTATGAGGGTTCTCTCAAAATTAATGGACAAGAACTTCGCGAAAGCAATCTAGCTGACTGGCGCAAACATATTGCCTGGGTAGGACAAAATCCATTGTTATTACAAGGTACAATTAAAGAAAACTTACTACTTGGCAATATTCAAGCCAACGATGAAGAAATTAATCAAGCGTTAATACGTTCTCAAGCGAAAGAATTTACCGATAAACTTGGACTTCATCACGAAATCAAAGATGGTGGATTAGGCGTTTCTGTGGGGCAAGCTCAACGTCTTGCCATTGCGCGTGCCTTGTTACGCAAAGGCGATGTACTTTTGCTCGATGAGCCAACCGCAAGCTTAGATGCGCAATCAGAAAATCTTGTTTTGCACGCACTGAATGAAGCAAGCCAGCATCAAACTACGCTGATGATTACACACCGAATTGAAGATTTGAAACAATGTGATCAAATTTTTGTGATGCAACGAGGAGAAATAGTACAGCAAGGTAAATTTGCCGAATTACAACATGAAGGTTTCTTTGCTGAACTACTCGCTCAACGACAACAGGATATCCAATAATGCGCACATTACTTCCGTTTATACGTTTATTTAAATTCGCCAAATTTCCTCTTATTTTAGGCTTGGTGCTGATGATTTTAGGCTTAGGCTCTAGCATGGGCCTGCTTACCGTTTCAGGCTGGTTTTTAGCCGCTACAGCCATTGCAGGACTAGGCACGCTATTTAACTTTTTCTACCCTTCAGCCAGTGTGCGAGGTTTAGCTATCGGACGAACCGTCATGCGCTATTTTGAAAAAATAGTGACGCATGATGCAACATTCCGCATTTTGTCCAAATTACGCGTACAAGTTTTTGAAAAAATTATCCCTTTAAGTCCAGCAGTGTTAAATCGTTATCGCAACAGCGATTTGTTAAATCGTTTAGTGTCCGATGTTGATACACTTGATAGCCTCTATTTACGTTTACTTGCACCATTCTTCACTGTTGCATTTGTTATCATTGCCATGACGATTGGACTCAGCTTCGTCAATATTCCACTCGCTCTTGGTTTAGGTTTATTTTTGTTAATTTTATTAATAATTATCCCAACTGTTTTCTATCGACTAGGGCAGGAATTTGGCGAACGCTTAATCCAAGCACGCGCGACCTATCGAACCCAGTTTTTAGAATTTATCCAAGCACAAGCCGAGCTTTTATTATTTAATGCAGAAGATAAATTAAAAGAGAAAATGTCCGCCACAGAAAAAACATGGCAGGAAGATCAAGCCAAAGAAGCAAAATTAAGCGGATTCTCTACCGCACTTGTTCTGTTTCTAAATGGTTTATTAATTTCTGGAATGCTATGGTTTGCAAGTAACGCCGATTTTGGCACAGATGAATATCGCACGGCTTATATTGCACTTTTCACTTTTGCTGCACTTGCAGCCTTTGAGATCATCATGCCATTGGGTGCTGCATTTTTACATATAGGTCAAGTGATTGCTGCAGCAGAACGTGTGACCGAAATCATTGAGCAAAAACCGCTTGTTGAGTTTAATAGTAACGAGGAATTTGAAACAAAAGTGCGGTTGATTTCTGCGAAGAATTTAAGTTTTTCCTATCCAGGGCAAGAAACACTTGTATTAAAAAATCTTACATTAGATTTAGAACAAGGACAAAAAATTGCTATTTTAGGCAAAACTGGAAGTGGGAAATCTTCACTTCTTCAACTTTTAGTGCGCAATTATGATGCGAATCAAGGTGAGCTTTTATTAGCAGAAAAACCAATTTCCGCCTATTCAGAAGAGACATTACGCGGCCAAATTTGTTTTTTAACTCAACGTGTTCATGTGTTTAGTGATACGCTTCGTCAAAATTTACAATTTGCAAGTGCGGATGAAATTTCTGATGAACAAATGATTGAAGTGCTACATCAGGTTGGTTTAAGCAAATTACTTGAGCAAGAAGGAAAAGGTTTAAATATTTGGCTTGGGGATGGTGGTCGCCCGCTTTCTGGTGGGGAACAACGACGTTTAGGTTTAGCTCGTATTTTACTCAATAATGCACCAATTTTATTGTTAGATGAACCAACAGAAGGCTTAGATCGCGAAACTGAACGTCAAATTTTACGTTTGATTCTTCAACACGCCGAAAATAAAACCCTAATTATGGTCACGCACCGTCTAAGTTCAATTGAACAATTCGATAGAATTTGTGTAATTGATAACGGAAGATTAATCGAAGAAGGCGATTACAATAGTTTAATCACCAAAGAAAATGGTTTCTTTAAAAGATTGATTGAGCGAGTATAAGAAAAGGAAGTTAGGCGGAAACCTTCCCAGCTTCTTCTCGGCACACAGTAATTCCGACTTTGGCTGCTTCCTTCCGGACCTGACCGAGTAAACCAGACACCGTTGCGAGAGACCGAGAAGGTTTCCATTGATATCGCAATGCGATTGCGCGCTATTATGCAGAAATTACCGCCGTATTGCAAAGATTAATTAAAAAGTGCGGTGAATTTGGTGAGAATTTAAGCTTTAGGATTTTTATGAAATGAACTATCTCCAATACTACCCGACCGATGTTATCAATGGCGAAGGTACAAGATGCACTCTTTTCGTCAGTGGATGTACGCATGCTTGCAAAGGTTGCTATAACCAAAAAAGTTGGTCATTTTCAGCGGGTGTATTATTTGATGAAGCGATGGAACAACAAATCATCAATGATTTAAAAGACACTCGCATTAAACGCCAAGGGTTGACGCTTTCAGGTGGCGATCCTCTTCATCCCCTCAACGTAGAAACATTATTGCCATTTGTGCAACGTGTAAAACGAGAATGCCCAGATAAAGACATCTGGGTTTGGACGGGTTATAAACTGGATGAATTAGACGAACAACAACGTGCTATGTTGCCTTATATTGATGTGTTAATTGATGGGAAATTTATTCAAGAACAGGCAGACCCGAGTTTAGTTTGGCGAGGTTCCGCAAATCAAATTATTCATCGATTTAAGTTATAAAAAGTGCGGTTAAAAATTCATTTAAAATTTCAACCGCACTTTTCTATAAAAGCAAATTATTCTTCTAAAACAACTTTACCGATATAGCCTAAATTACGATGGCGTTGCGCGTAATCGATACCATACCCCACCACAAATTCATCAGGAATTTCAAAACCAATCCATTCAACAGGAACTTCCACTTCGCGACGAGAAGGTTTATCAAGTAATGTACAAATTGCAAGACTAGCAGGATCACGCAAATTCAAAATATCACGCACTTTTTCCAAGGTATAACCCGTATCAATAATATCTTCCACAATTAAAACGTGTTTACCTTTTATATCACCGTCCAAATCTTTGGTAATACGAACGTCGTGATTCGTGGTCATGCCTGTGCCGTAGCTTGAAGTGGTCATAAATTCAATTTCCACAGGTAAATTTATCTGACGAACAATATCCGCCATAAACATAAAGGAACCACGTAAAAGCCCTACGACAACAAGGCTATCGATATGTTTTTCTTGATAAAATTTTGTGATTTGAGCACCTAATTCAGCAATACGAGCATGAACATCGTTCTCTGAGATTAAAACGTCAACGTGGTGTTTTTTCATTGTGTTTCCTTATGAAATGACAGGGGATAAAATCGTTTGCTATTTTACAAAAAAAAGGCTGAAGTTTAAACCTTCAGCCTTTTTGAACCCTAACGAATTTACTTTCTACTCTACCTGTTGGAGCAACCTGCAATCGCTTAACAGATGTACATATAGTAGCAGACATTTAGTTATTGTCAATAAGAATAATTCTCAATTTTAAAAATATTTTTTAATTTCCTGAAATTTTCATCTTATCTAACAAAATAGAACCAGTTTGAATGTTAGAACGATGCTCTATATCATCCGCTACAGCAACCATATTCTTCAACATATCTTGCAATTGTCCCGCAATAGTAATTTCGGCGACTGGATACTGAATTTCACCATTTTCCACCCAAAAACCTGATGCACCACGCGAATAATCGCCTGTAACAATATTGACACCTTGTCCCATGACATCAGTTACTAACAATCCAGTTCCCATTTGACGTAAAAGTGCGGTCAATCCACCGGCCAAATTTGGCTTAACAAGCCAGTTGTGAATTCCACCAGCATGACCAGTGCTTGGCATACCGAGTTTTTTACCACTGTAACTTGTCACTAAATAAGTTTGTAATATCCCGTCTTCGACAATCTCACGATCTTGCGTACGAACACCTTCACTATCAAAAGGCGTTGAAGCCAAACGGCGTAATAAATGTGGTCTCTCACTGATATTGAACCAATCAGGTAAGACCTGTTTACCTAAATGATCGAGCAAGAAACTCGATTTTCTATATAAACTACCACCACTTATTGCAGCAGCAAAATGAGAAATAAGACCAGTTGCAACATCATTTAAGAAAATAACAGGCACTTCTCGTGTACTCAATTTTTGAGGATTTAAACGAGAAACGACTTTCTTTGCACAATTTTCTCCAACCCAAATTGGCGATTGGAGTTTGTCGAATTCACGAGAGATCGTGTATTCATAATCATTTTCTAAGGCATCTTCTACGCCACCAATAACCGAACAAGATAAGGAATAACGGCTTGATAAATAACTTTGCAACATGCCATGGCTATTTCCATACACTTTCACGCCTGTATGTGAATTAAAACTTGCGCCATTACTATTTATAATGCGTTCATCCGCCTCTAAAGCCGCCTTTTCAGCCTGAAGTGCAAGTTCTGTTGCTTTATCAACATCTACATCAGCAGCATGATAAAGCTCTAAATTAGGCGCATCAAAAGCCATTAAATCCTTATCCGCAAGGCCTGTGCAATCATCGGGTGAAGTGTATTTTGCAATAGCAAGTGCGGCTTCCACTGCGTTTTGAATAGCGCTTTCACTTAAATCTGATGTTGATGCATTGCCTTTTTGTTGTCCCATATAAACGGAGATCCCCAATGCACCATCATTAGTAAATTCAACATTTTCAATTTCTTGCAAGCGTGTGGATACTGACAATCCGCTCACTTTAGTGACAGCGACTTCTGCACTCGCGCCTGATTTTGTTGCTAATTCAACAGCAAAGCTAACTGCTTGACGTAATTCTTGTTCTTGAGCTTTCAAAAGTGCGGTTTGATTTTCGGCTATTTTCATTATTTTTTCCCGTTAAAAATTTGTCACATTTTATATTATTTTGAAACTTTGTGCTAAAATACGCGCCAAATTTTAGTTGAGAGAAATTATGGCAAAACGCAAGAAAAAAGAAGTTTTCGATTGGGAAGATGAAGAGCAAGAAGAAATTATTTGGGTAAGTAAAAGCGAAATCAAACGCGATGCTGAAGATTTAAAACAACTTGGTGAGAAGATTGTAAATTTAACCAAAGCCAATCTTGCCAAAATCCCACTTGATGAATCCTTACTTGATGCCATTGAACTTGCACAGCGTTTACAAAAAGAAGCTCGTCGCCGTCAATTACAGTATATCGGAAAATTATTTCGAGGAATTGATGTTGAGCCCATTCGTGAAGCATTAGATAAAATCGAAAATAAACATAACCAACAGCAGGCTATGCTGCACAAAATCGAAAAAGTGCGGGATGAATTAGTAGAAAAAGGTGACGTGGCTCTAACCTATTTATTCAATGATTATCCCGATGTAGATCGTCAACAACTACGTAATCTTATTCGTTCGGCACAAAAAGAACGTGAGCAAAATAAACCATCGAAAGCCTATCGAGAAATTTATCAAATGCTCAAAACATTGATGTTAGAAGATTAAAAAATATTAAATTTTTATCCGCACTTTTCGAGTAATAAATTTAAAAATATGAATATTCGTTGGAATGTAATTTTAGGTCTTATCGCTCTCGGTTCGCTGGGATGGTTTTATTCTTTAAATAGCGATAAACCTGATTTATTAAACTTAGTAAAAAAACCAGATAGTCCAGATTATATTGGAAATAAAATGGAAACTACGGTGTTTTCCCCTGAAGGTAAGAAACAATATCTTTCGACCGCAGACAAAGTGAAACATTATACATCTGATGGCCATACTGAATTTGAAATGCCTTTGGTGTACTTATTCGATGCCTCTACATCTAATAATGCTGAAAAATCAAATAATTCAGCAAAATTATTAGAATCTCAAAGTTGGAAACTTAGCGCCAAAAAAGCCAAATTGACGAAAGATGAAATGCTTTATTTAGAGGGTGATGTCGTTGCTGAAAGTTTAGAACCAACTTCTCGGTTACAGCGAATCGAAACACAAGTTGCAGAGGTTAACTTAAAAACTCAAGATATTTCATCAGATACAATGGTGAAAATAAACGGGCAAAATTTTAACTCAACAGGCTTAAAAATGATTGGCAATCTACGCCAACAAATTGCAACATTAAAAGAACAGGTAAAAACATATTATGAAATTAACAAATAATAAAATTATTTTACTCGCTTCATTAATCATGACCTCTTTCTCTGCTTTAGCGTTGAAAGATGATACGAATCAACCAATCAACATTGTTTCTGATAATCAATCATTAGATATGGAAAAAAGTGTTGTTACTTTTACTGATAACGTTTCAATTACTCAGGGTTCAATTTTAATCAAGGCAAATAAAGTTGTCATTACGCGCCCACCTGAAAATTCAGGTAAAAAAGAAACCGTAGAAGCATTTGGTACCCCAGTAACATTCCATCAACAGCTAGATAATGGTAAGCCAGTGTATGGAAAAGCAAATAAAGTTCACTATGATCTTGGTACTGAATTTTTGATATTAACTGATAATGCTGAATTAAAGCAACTTGATAGTAAGATTAATGGACAACTAATTACCTACGATGTGAAAAAACAGCAACTTAAAGCTAATGGCAATGGAAAATCACGTGTAACAACAGTCCTTATTCCATCGCAATTACAACAAGCTAAAGGGAAGTAATTTATGTCAATTTTGACTGCTGAAAATTTAGCTAAGAGCTATAAAAGCCGTAAAGTTGTTTCAGATGTAAGTTTAACTGTAAACTCTAATGAAATTGTCGGTTTACTGGGTCCAAACGGTGCTGGGAAAACAACAACTTTCTACATGGTTGTCGGGTTAGTTCGCCAAGATCAAGGTAAAATTATTATTGACGGAGAAGACATTAGTTTGCTCCCAATGCATAATCGTGCGCAACGTGGAATCGGTTATTTGCCACAAGAAGCCTCTATTTTTCGCCGTTTGACTGTATATGAAAATCTAATGGCTGTATTAGAAATACGCAAAGATTTAACCTCTCAACAACGTCGAGAAAAAGCTGATGAGTTGATTGAGGAATTTAATATTGGCCATATTCGGGATAGTTTAGGTCAGTCATTATCTGGCGGTGAACGCCGTCGAGTTGAAATTGCACGAGCATTAGCTGCAAATCCCAAGTTTATTCTATTAGATGAGCCATTTGCTGGTGTAGATCCAATTTCTGTGAGCGATATTAAGAAAATTATCACCGACTTACGTAACCGAGGATTAGGCGTTTTGATTACCGATCATAATGTACGTGAAACACTTGATGTATGTGAACGCGCTTATATTGTTGGCGAAGGTAAAATTATCGCAACAGGCACACCAGAACAAGTCATGAACGATGAACACGTTAAACGCGTTTATCTAGGCGAACAATTCAAATTATAAAAATGAAAATAACTGAACTATTAAGCCCTGAGAATATTCGTCAGGGCGTTAGTTTTTCTAGCAAAAAACGATTATTTGAATCTATCGCACATTTTGTAGAAGAAAAACTTCACTGTGATAAAGGTGAGCAAACGTGCTTTGAATCTCTTTTTGATCGAGAAAAGCTGGGTAACTCGGGGCTAGGCAATGGCATAGCAATGCCTAAGGCGAAAATTCCTCTTGAGGTATGTGACAAAGCAATTGCCATGTTTATGCAATTGGATAACCCAATTAATTATGATTCGCTTGATGGTAAACCTGTAGATTTAATTTTTGCTATACTTATTCCAGAGAATCAGTGCGAAACATACATCCCTATATTGGCATCATTAATCGAAAAACTTACCGATAAAAATATGTTAAAACAATTACGTTCAGCCAAAAGTGCAGATGAAATTTGGCAAGTTTTTGAGATTTCAGATAGGGCAGAAACTTCGCCTGAAGAAACCCAAGAATAATTTAAAGAGGGAATTATGGAAATTATCATTATTAGTGGACGTTCTGGCGCAGGAAAATCCGTAGCCTTACGAGCATTAGAAGATGCCGGATATTATTGTGTTGATAATATTCCTCTAGATTTACTTCCTCAATTGACTGATATTCTATCTCAATCCCAATCTTCGGTCGCAATCAGCCTTGATATTCGTAATATTCCTAATTCAGCCAATACTCTTGAACAAACTCTAAATACCTTACAAAAATATCATCAATTAAAGATTATTTTTCTTGAAGCAGATCGTGGCACATTGATTCGTCGTTATAGCGACTCACGCCGTCTGCACCCACTTTCCTTGAAAGATCTATCTCTTGAAGCAGCAATAGATGAAGAATATCGCTACCTTGAGCCATTAATTCAACACGCAAACTTTATTATTGATACCACCCATCTTTCTACCCATACCCTTGCGGAACGCCTACGCGAATTTTTACGAGGAAATAGTGATAAAGAACTAAAAATCGTTGTTGAATCTTTTGGCTTTAAATATGGAATTCCTTTAGATGCTGATTATGTTTTCGATGTACGTTTCTTACCTAACCCGCATTGGGATCCAACATTACGCCCAATGACAGGATTAGATGCGCCAGTAGCAGAATTTCTAAATAGTCACACGCAGGTAAATGAATTTATCTACCTCACTCGTAACTATATTGATACTTGGTTGCCAATGTTAGAAAAAAACAATCGTAGCTATTTAACCATTGCCATTGGATGTACAGGGGGAAAACACCGCTCCGTTTATATTGCACAGCAGTTAGGCGAATATTTTCAAGCTAAAGGGAAAATCGTCCAAATTCAGCACAAATCTTTAGAACGAAATAAAAAGGCATAAAAAAGTGCGGTCAAAAATAATTTTATTGACCGCACTTTTTTATAAATTAACAGGTTTTACAATCTCGCTAGGATAACAACCTAAAATCTTTAGATAATTACTACAATTCTTTAACTCTTCCAACGCTTGCTGAATATCTGGATGATGGATATTCGCTTCTATTTCGAGATAAAACATTTCCTCCCAAGGTTTCCCATAAATGGGACGAGACTCTAATTTCGTCATATTAATTTGATGTTTTTTGAAAACTAAAAGTGCATCAACTAATGAGCCAATTTGCTGTGAAGTTGTCATTAACAATAATGTTTTTGCCGGTATCTGTGGTGAAACCTCACGCTGTTCTTTAGCAACGACAATAAAACGGGTAATATTGTTCTCTTGATTAGCAATATTAGTTTTTAATACGCTAAGTCCATATAATTTACCACCATCTTCATTTCCTAATGCCGCAATATTCGGCTTATTTAAACTTGCAATAAGTTGCATTGCATGTGAGCTACTTTCACAATACTCAATATGTACTCGATCAAGGCTATGTATAAATTGACTACATTGTTGAATCACTTGAGGATGACTATATAAAGTATCAATTTCACTTAATTCAGTGGTGCCATTTACCAAAACACAATGTTGAATTGGGTAAGCTAGCTCGCCTACCAATGATAAGTCAGTATGCTGGAGCAAATCATAGACTTCATTAATAGCACCTGATGTTGTATTTTCTAAAGGCAATATACCAAAATCTGCTTCACCATTTTGCACTTTCTCAAATACTTGCTCAAAAGACTGACATCCCAGTTCTACAAATTGTTTTTGATAACGAGCAGCATAATTACGTGCAGCTAAATTTGAATAAGAACCTCTCTTACCTAAAAAAGCAATATGTAAATTTTGATTACGTTGTTCATTAAGTTTATTCTGCAAATAGACTTGCTGGGTCAATACTGAATCTTCAATGATTTTTTGGAAAATTGAAGTGATATATTGTGGTTCAAGTTGATAATTCTCATTTTCTGAAAATTGAACTAATTCTTGTAAAAGTTGCTGCTCTCGCTCTACATCACGTAAAGCTTTTTGAGAGATCTCTTTACTTCTCACCACATCGAAAGCTAAACGATGACGCTCAGAAAGCAATTTTAATAAACTACGATCTATTTGCGTAATTTGTTGGCGAATTTCAGATAATTCTAGCTTCATAGCATCCCCTTGTAAAAAATAAGAAAAACAAACCGCACTTTTAAGCATTAGTCATTTAAAGTGCGATGAAAATAAAAAAGCTATACTTCTTAGCAGAAATATAGCTTTTTCAAAAATAAAATGATTAGATAAATACTTGAACAGGTGCAACATACCCTTGCGGTACTTGTTCTTTATCTTCGAAAGTTACAAACTCCCATGCTTCTTGATTTGCTAATACAGCACGTAGTAACTTGTTATTTAAACCATGGCCAGACTTATAAGCTTTAAAATCACCAATAATGTTATAACCAGCCATATAAAGATCGCCAATTGCGTCTAACATTTTATGACGAACAAGTTCATCTTTAAAACGTAAGCCATCTTCATTTAAAATTCTATAATCATCAAGAACAATAGCATTATCAAGGCTACCACCTAATGCTAAACCTTGAGATTGAAGATATTCTATATCTTTCATGAAACCAAATGTTCTTGCTCGACTAATTTGATGAACAAATGCTTGAGCAGAGAAATCCATAACATAATTACGAACATTTTTACCAATAGCTGGATGATCAAAATCAATAGTGAAATCTAAACGGAAACCATTGTAAGGTTTAAATTCAGCCCATTTATCACCATCTTCAACTCGAACGTGTTCTTTAATACGAATGAATTTCTTAGGTG
Organism: Haemophilus sp. oral taxon 851 str. F0397; assembly: GCF_000242295.1. Classification (NCBI taxonomy): domain Bacteria; kingdom Pseudomonadati; phylum Pseudomonadota; class Gammaproteobacteria; order Pasteurellales; family Pasteurellaceae; genus Haemophilus; species Haemophilus sp. oral taxon 851. The sequence continues at coordinate 194,959 of NZ_JH591080.1, read as the reverse complement.
CATTTTGTTCTTCAATTCCCGCATCTAACAACAAATAGATAAATGGACTCGCGCTACCATCCATAATAGGAATCTCAGGCGCATCAACCTCAATAATGATATTATCAATACCAAGGCCCGATAATGCGGCATTTAAATGTTCAACAGTAGAAATGCGCACACCTTGCTCATTAATTAATGCAGTGCAAAGCATTGTATCACGTACGGAATTAGGATCAGCAGGGAATGCCACTGCAGGATTTAAATCTGTACGATAGTAAACAACACCAGTGTTTGGTATAGCTGGACGTAACGTTAAAGTCACTTTCTTACCGCTATGTAAACCAACACCTGTTACTTTAATACTTTGTTTTAATGTTCTTTGTTTAATCATTCTACTACCTTAATATTCCAGGTATTTCTAAAAACCAATTAAATTAATTCTCTTCACGTTGCGCAGGATTGAAGAAACTGTTTTTCTTAAATGCTTCTAAACGATCTGTGATAGGTTTATCCAGCGGGCGATGATATTCTTCTGCTGGAGTTTTTTGAGATTCTACTGGCTCACGAGTATGTATATCAGGCACAATATTTACGCGACCTGTACCTTCTGGCTCAACTGGACGAGAAGGACGCAATACTTGAACAGACTCAGTTGGGGCGATTTCTCCTAATCCTGTTGCCACAATAGTCACTCGAATTTCATCACTCATCTCTGGCACTAAACTCGTACCAATAACCACTGTTGCATCTTCTGAAGCAAAGCTACCGACAGTTTCACCAACGATATTAAACTCTTCAAAAGAAAGATCCATACCAGCTGTAATATTTACTAAAATACCTTTAGCATTAGAAAGATCGATTTTTTCCAATAAATCATTACGTACTGCAATACGAGCGGCTTCTTCTGCTCTACCTTCACCTGCAGCACCAATAGCAGAACCGAAACCAATCATCGCTTGTCCCATTTCAGACATAACCGTTCTTACATCGGCAAAGTCCACATTGATTAGGCCTGGCGATGTAATCATATCCGAAATGCCCATAACCGAATTACGTAACACATCGTTTGCTGCAGCAAAAGCATCAATTAATTTAGCATTTTTAGGGAGAACTTTTTGGATTTGTTGATTAGGAATAATAATCATCGAATCAACATACTGAGCTAAATCTTTAATACCAAGCTCTGCAAATTGCATACGCTTCTTGCCTTCAAAAGCAAATGGTTTAGTCACAACAGCAACAGTCAAAATGCCCAATTCTTTAGCAATTTTTGCGACAACAGGCGCTGCACCAGTACCAGTACCACCACCCATACCAGCTGCAATAAAGACCATATCCGCACCTTCAAGCATTTTGCGAATTTCTTCCTGATCATCTTCCGCAGCCTTACGACCAACATTTGGATTTGCCCCAGCACCTAAACCTTTGGTAGTTTCTCCACCAATTTGTACGGTTTGTTGAACTTGGCTTTTACGTAATGCTTGAGCGTCTGTATTTACAGCGTAAAAAATAATACGGCCATGCTCTTCTGAAGTTAATGAGCTTTCACCCAAATAAGTTCCACCCATTTCTTGCTTTACCATACTCATAACCATATGGTTTACAGCATTACCGCCACCGCCGCCAACACCTACAACTTTGATCAGTGCGCCGGACTCATTAAAATTATCGTACTCAGGGTACTCTGGGTATAACATCGATGTTCTCCGTTAAGGCCAGATAAGCTGGCTCAATATAAAACCTAAATTCTCTCTATTGTAGATGAAAAATCAAAATAATCAAAATTCTGACCGCACTTTATTCACAATTTTTTTAATTCCATTCCAAATTGGTTTTAGTACTCCGTCATCAGATTCATCATTTCCTGAAATCAAATCATCATCACTGTTACTATGGTTATACTGCAACAAACCCACCACCGTTGAATATTGAGGGCGATTGACGTAATCTGTCAATCCAGTAATATTCAGAGGGCTACCAATACGTACTTGGCAATTAAATACGTCAGATGCACATTCTTTCAAATCTTCTATTTGCGCTCCACCACCAGTAATCACTACGCCAGCAATAAGCTCAAACTTCACATGTTTTGTTTCCAATTCAGCCTTTAATTTATCTAATTCGTCTTTCACAACACCTAGAAGTTCCGTGTAGCGAGCAGATGTAATTAAGGATAAATCACTCTTTGTTAATGAACGAGGCGCTCGCCCACCAATACTTGCAACTTCAATTTTTTTATCACCGTGTAAACGAGCTGGATAAAATGCACTTGCATAATTAACTTTAATTCGTTCAGCTTCTGCACGCGAAATAGTACAAGCATGAGCAATATCGTTAGTCACAATATTTCCTGCATAAGGAATAACCTTACTGAAACGTAATGCGCCATTCGTATAAACCATCACATTCATTGTGCCTGCACCGAAATCGATCAAGCAAACACCAAGATCTTTTTCATCTTCGGTTAATACTGAATGTGTGGCTGCAAAACCAGAGAAAACCACTTTATCCACTTGTAAACCACAGCGCTCAACCGCTTTTTTCAGGTTGTTTTGCCAATCTTGATGACAGGCAATTAAATGTACTTGTGCTTTTAAACGGACACCTTGCAAACCCAATGGATTTTTAATATTCAACTGGCGATCCACCGCATATTCTTGTGGAATCACATGTAATAAGGATAAGCCTTCAGGCAACTTGATGGAGCTCGCTGTATGCAGTGCGGAATCAATTTCATCTTGTGTTACTTCACCATCTGAAATTGGCACAAAACCACTTTCATTTAAACTTTGAATATGTTCACCAGTAATTGCCAAAGTGACACTCATAATCTGACAATCAGCCATAGATTCCGCTGCTTCAATGGCTCTTTGAATAGAATTTACGACAGCTTCAAGATCGGTGATACTGCCACGATCAATCCCTTTAGATGGGCAACTACCAACACCTAACACATTCACTACGCCATCAGGAAATACCTCACCCACTACGGCAACAACTTTTGACGTACCGACTTCTAATCCTACAATTGTTTTAGCTTCAACACCTTTAACCATTTTCGCACCTAGTTTTTATTTATCAGCCATACCCACAGCAGCACCTGCCGCATATCGTAAATCTATATAATCTATTTTTTTATTTTCTGGAACATCAACTTGCGGATAAATCGTGACAAATCGTTCAAGCTTAGATTTCCATTCTCCACGACCTAACTTTAACACAATGTCATTATCAAGTGTTACTTGCCATGCACCGCGTTCATCAATATTCATGCCTTTTGCAATTAAATTTTTTGATTTAAAATCGGCATAAATCTGATTCCATGCTTCCAATACTTTTAAACTTTGATAATCTGGCCCACCTAAATAAGGCAAAGTATTTTCTTTTAATCGTTCAATTGGAAGTTGGAATACAACGCCATCCTGAGTAACAAATTGATTCTGATTCCAAAATGCCACTGGTTGATATTCAGTAATCCAAATACTTAAACGATTTGGCCATATTTTTCGCACAATTGAGCTTTTAACCCAAGGTAAAGCTTCTATTTGCGCTTGAATTGGCTCAACATCTTGCCCCCAAAAGCCTTTAAGCGTGCCCATCTTGAGTAGGCTTTCCTTAATATCGGCATCCGTAGTAAAAACCTTTTGTCCAGCCAATGCAAAACCGCTAATAGGCTTATCATCCATTTTCTCTAGCAGAGTTTGCCAATTAAAATAGATACCTAGAGCAAAAAGTATACCAAGCAAGGCCAAGAAAGCCCGAATATGAAAATAATATTTAGGCTTTTGTTCACCAAAACGAATATTCTGTGGAGTTTTCCTTTTCAGAATGTTCATTACACACTTAGCTCCAAAATTTTCACAACAAGCTGTTCAAAAGAAATCCCCACGCTTGCGGCAGATTTTGGGAATAAACTGTGACTAGTCATTCCTGGATTCGTATTCACTTCAACTAAACGAAAATCACCTTTTGCATCGCACATGACATCAATACGGCTCCAACCACGACATCCCACTGCATCATAAGCGCGTTTTACTAATATAGCTAACTCTTGCTCACGCTCAGGCGTTAAACCTGCTGGGCAGAAATATTGAGTATTATTAGAAATATATTTCGCATTGTAATCATAGAACTCACCTTCAGGAACAATACGAATAGCTGGAAGCACCTGGCTATCCAATACAGGCACAGTTAATTCATCGCCAGCCAACCATTCTTCAATCAGAATCGTATTATCAAATTTAAGGGCATATTCCACTGCACTTTTTAGCTCATCCACAGCTTTAACTTTAGTTAATCCAACACTAGAGCCTTCTAAAGAAGGTTTCACCATTAATGGTAAACCTAGTTTTTCCACTACAGCCTGAGCATCTAATTCAGCAAAGGTTTCTCGGGTTACTACTTCCATATCTGCTACAGGTAATCCAAATGCTTTCCACAACATTTTTGTACGCATTTTATCCATAGTTAATGCTGAAGCCATCACTCCACAACCAGTGTAAGGTAAACCAATTTGCTCTAATAAACCTTGCATTGTGCCATCTTCACCACCTCGGCCATGCAAAATATTAAACACTCGATGAAAACCATCCTTTTTAAGATTAGCAACATTATATTCTTTAGGATCAATAGGATGAGCATCATAACCTTGGTTTAATAAAGCCTCTAATACTGCTTTACCTGAATTCAGAGAAACCTCACGTTCAGCGGATGTTCCGCCTAATAACACTGCAATTTTTTCTTGTTTTAAATTCATTTTGCCCTACTTATATATCTTATTCTGATGGCCTTAGTTAATAGATAAGGCCATCTCAAATTTCTAAAATCTATTTATAAACGTCTTAATTTTTCCAAGATTGAGCTAAGCCACGAGAGATTTTACTTACGCTACCCGCACCTTGTGCCAAAATCAAATCGCCATCTTGAATAATTTGATCAAGAACGTCGCCTAATTGTGAGGTGTCAGAAACTAAGATTGGATCGATTTTTCCTAAATTTCTAATGGAACGACAAAGCGATTTACTATCAGCTCCAACAATAGGCGCTTCTCCCGCTGCGTATACATCAAGCATAATTAATGCGTCTACTTGCGAAAGCACTTGTACAAAATCATCAAATAAATCACGAGTACGAGAATAACGATGAGGTTGGAAAATCATAACAATACGTTTATCTCCCCATCCTTCTCGTGCGGCTTTAATCGTTACGCCCACTTCTGTTGGGTGATGACCATAGTCATCAACTAAACGAACCTTACCATTTGGACGAATAAATTCACCTAACTGATCAAAACGACGACCTGCACCTTGGAAATCAGCAAGGGCTTCTAAAATAGCCTCATTGCCAATACCTTCTTCTTTTGCTACAGCAAGTGCAGCCGTCGCGTTTAACGCATTATGTTTTCCAGGAACATTTAACAGAACATTAATACGTTCATTATCTGGGCAAATCACTGTGTAATGACCTTGAAAACCTGTTTGTTCATAATCTTCAATGCGATAATCTGCGTGTTCACTAAAACCATATGTAATCACTTGGCGACCAACTTTTGGTACAAGCTCCATTAATACAGGATCATCTGCACACATCACGGCTAAACCATAGAATGGTAAATTGTGTAGAAACTTCACATAGGTGGCTTTCATTTTTTCAAAATCACCTTCGTAAGTATCCATATGGTCTGGTTCCATATTAGTCACAACAGATACCATTGGCTGCAAATGTAAAAACGAAGCATCGCTTTCATCCGCTTCGGCAATTAAATAACGACTAGCACCTAAATGTGCATTTTTACCTGCAGATTTCACCAAACCTCCATTAACGAATGTTGGATCGAGTTTTGCTTGGGTGTAAATCATGGAAATCATAGCAGTTGTCGTCGTCTTCCCGTGTGTTCCTGCAACAGCAATACCATGACGGAAACGCATGATTTCAGCCAACATTTGTGCTCGTTGAATCACTGGAATGCGTTTTTGTTTCGCTGCAACTAATTCAGGGTTATCATCTTTTATCGCACTGGATACGACAACAACACTGGCACCTTCAATATGTTCTTCTGCATGGCCAATGTAAATTTTTGCTCCAGCTTGAGTTAAACGTTGAATTACTAAGCCGTCAGCAATATCTGAGCCAGAGATTTGATAGCCTTCATTCAATAAAATCTCAGCAATACCACTCATTCCCGCGCCACCAATTCCAATAAAATGAATTTGTTGCACTCGACGCATTTCAGGGATAATTTTTCTAATTTCTTCGTGGGAATGTTTCATTTATTTTTCCTTTTTGACACATTGTCAAAATATTGGTGCCTATTCTAAAAGTGCGGTTAAAAATCGCAATGTTTTTCTTATTCTTTGGAATATCAATTAGTTTGAATTTTCTATAATAACCTCAGCAACTCGCTGTGCAGAGAAAGGTGTCGACATTGCTTTCGCTTTCTCAGCCATTTGTAATAAATTTTCACGAGTAAAGTTTTTTAAATAATTCACCAAAATTTCAGGCGTTAAATCTGCCTGTTCTATAATTTTCGCCGCGCCAACATCCGATAAATATTTCGCATTCAAATATTGTTGACGATCTTTATGTTGGAAAGGCACAAAAATAGCTGCAGCACCAACTGCCGCAATTTCACATACAGTTAATGCGCCAGAACGGCAAATTATCACATCAGCCCAAGCATAAGCCTCAGCCATATCATCAATAAATTCTGTTATTTTAACTTGTTCTGAATTCTCACCATAAAGTTTGCTAACTTCTTCTACCGCACCTTTACCTACTTGATGACGAACGTCTAATTTATCTGTAAGTTGGACTACTACTTTAGGTAAAGTATGATTAAGAACTCGCGCGCCTTGACTACCACCGACCACTAAGACGCGTAATTTTTCCTCACGCTCAGAAAAACGGAGCGTTGGATATGGCATCTTAAATAAATCTTCCCGAACTGGATTACCAACAACTTCAGCATGAGGAAAAGCACTTGGAAATGCTTGCAATACGCGAGTAGCAATTTTAGCTAACCATTTATTCGTTAAACCCGCTATCGCATTTTGTTCATGCAAAATTATCGGTACACCACAAAGTTTTGCAGCAATACCACCTGGACCTGAAACATACCCTCCCATTCCAAGTACAGCGTCAGGCTTTTCTTCTTGAATAATTTTTTTTGCCTGCAACACAGCACGGAAAATCGCAAAAGGAGCACTTAATAAAGCTTTTATACCTTTACCACGTAAACCCGAAATTTGGATAAATCTAATCGGGATTCCATGTTTTGGTACAAGGTGAGCCTCCATTCGATCTTTGGTACCTAACCAGCAAATATCCCATCCTTGTTTTTGTAAAAATTGGGCCACGGCTATCGCTGGAAAAACATGACCGCCAGTTCCACCAGCCATCACTAATAATTTTTTATTTTTCATCTTCTTTATCTCTAATCATCGCGTAGTCGTGCTTGACCTGCGCGAAGTAAACGGTTTTCGTGATCAATACGTAATAAAATGCCAATAGTCGCTGACATAATAATAATACTCGAACCACCATAACTCACGAGTGGAAAAGTTAAACCTTTAGTCGGCAACATTCCAAGCGCCATACCTAAATTAACAAAGCCTTGGAAGAAAATCCAAAAGCCAATACCTAACGCTAAAAATCCTCTAAAACGTTGTTCTAACATTAAAGATTCCTTTCCGATCTTCAACGCCCTAAACACAAGTAAACCGAGCAAAATAACAACAATTAAAATGCCTATAAAACCAAACTCTTCACCAAGAATCGCCATAATAAAGTCAGTATGCGCTTCAGGTAAATAATCTAGTTTTTGAATTGAATTACCTAACCCTTCACCCGTTATTTCTCCACGCCCAAATGCCATAAGAGAATTCGTTAATTGGAAACCCGTACCATAAGGGTCTTTAAATGGATCTAAAAAACCAGTGAAACGTTTTAAACGATAAGAAGCAGAGATGATTAACCAAGCGCCAAGAATTACACCTGTTGCACCAAGCAAAATAAATTGGAAAAAGTGCGCACCAACGATAAATAGCATACCGAAAGTAATAACAAATAATACGACTGTACTTCCCATATCAGGCTGAACTAAGAGGAACATCCCCATTACGCCCATCACAATAAAGGGTTTTATCGCACTAAATTTTCTACCTCGAACCTCATCATAACGACGAGTAAAATAGCTTGCCAAGAAACAAGTCAGTGCCAGCTTCGCAAATTCAGCCGGCTGAAAATTCAAAATCCCCAACGAAATCCAACGCTTAGCACCATTTACTGATGTACCGATAAATAATACGGCTATCAATAAAGCCACGGCTGCCCAGAAAATATTTACATTCCATTTTTCCAACTTTTCAGTTGGAATATACAACATGGCATAACAAGTCGATAAAGAAAGAAATACATAAAAAGCATCGCGTTTTGCAAAGTAAAAAGGATCATTAAATAAACGAGAGCTATACGGAATAGATGCAGATGTTACCGAAACTAAACCAATTAAAAGCAAAATAACAAATAACCAAAATAGCGCACGATCATACAACAAACCTTGAGGTGTGATGCGAGTCCATTCATCGTAATTTTTTTTGATGTTCTGTAAAAATTCCATCTTATTTTTATTAATGACTAAATTAGGCTGAATATTGAGCTAAACGAGTAAATTCTTCACCGCGCTTTTCAAAAGAGGCAAACTGATCGAGGCTTGCACAAGCTGGCGACAATAATACCATATCTCCGCTTTGCAATGTTGGGCGTAAAAATGCTATCGCTTGTTCCATTGTATCGAACAAATAGCTTTGCGATGAAAGCTTAGCGAGTTGCGCACCATCTCGACCAAAACAATAACAAATAATATGTGGTTGATTAATTAATTCAGCTAATTCTGAAAAATCAGCTCCTTTTCCATCACCACCTAACAACAAATGCAATTTGCCTTCAACATAAAGGCCTGCTAATGCGGCAACTGTACTCCCCACATTTGTTGCTTTAGAGTCATTAATCCAACGAATGCCATTAGCTTGATGCGCTAATTGAAAACGATGATCTAACCCTTTGAAATGACAAAGTGCGGTACGAATTGAATCTAAATTAATACCGACAGCTTGTGCCAATGCCGTTGCTGCCAAAATGTTCATATAATTATGGCGACCGACTAATGTTGCTTCTTCACAAGGTAAAATTACTTCATCTTTTGCCATTAAGTATTGCTTGCCGTTTTCAGTTTTTAGCCAATAATCTGCTGTATTTTCCGCAAAAGAAACGGTTTGTTTCGCTTGATTTGTATCTTCTCCAAAAGTCAGCGTATCCTCATTATTTAAAACTCCAACCTCAGCATTATGATAAATGCGTAATTTTGCTTGGCGATAATCTTCTAAATCCACATAACGATCCATATGATCTTCAGTTACGTTCAAAACAGTTGCAGCCGCAGCTTTTAAGCTATAAGTTGTTTCAAGCTGAAAACTAGACAGTTCTAATACATAAAGTTCACAATCTTCATTCAATAATGACAAAGCTGGAATTCCAATATTGCCGCCCATACCAACTTTCACGCCAGCAGCTTTCGCCATTTCATAAACTAAAGTAGTTACGGTACTTTTTCCATTTGAACCGGTAATTCCCACAATTGGCTTCGTCGCCGCGCGGCAGAACAATTCAATATCACCGATTACTTCTACGCCGGCTTTAAGTGCGGTTTGAATTTCAGGTGTTTTTACCGCAAGCCCTGGGCTGATAACAATCATATCGCTTTCAAGTAGCCATTCCTGATTTAAACCACCAGTATGAAGAGGGATATTTTTAGGAAGTTTATCAACACCAGTAGGATTTTTTCGGGTATCAATCACACGAATATTAGCCTGTTGGGATAAGAGATAATCCACGCAAGAAAGACCTGTTTTGCCAAGCCCGATGATAGTAATATTTTTGTTTTGATAGGCGTTCATTTTCTTTCTTCTTAATTGCTATAAATTTTAAAATTATATTATTGATGGAAATATAAATTTCCTTTACTAACGTAAAAAAGGTCGCCCTTTCAAAAACTGAAAGAGCGAACCTAGCTATATTTATTAACGCAACTTCAAGGTTACCAATCCCATCAACACCAACATTAAGGAAATAATCCAAAACCGAATAATCACTCTTGGCTCAGGCCATCCCTTCAATTCAAAATGGTGGTGAATCGGTGCCATTCTAAAAATGCGTTGTTTACGTAACTTATAAGAGCCCACTTGCAAAATAACAGAGAGCGCTTCAACAACAAATACCCCGCCCATTATCACAAGTAAAAATTCCTGACGAACTAGAATCGCCACGACACCAAGAGCTCCGCCTAATGCAAGGGAGCCTACATCGCCCATAAAGACTTGCGCGGGATAAGTATTGAACCATAAGAACCCTAAGCCCGCACCAACAATGGCTGTACAGAACACAACCACTTCAGAACTGTATTTAATGTATGGGATGTGCAAATATTCTGCGAAATTCACGTTACCCGTTGCCCATGCAATTAACGCAAACGCACCTGCGACAAGAGCTGTTGGCATAATCGCCAATCCATCCAAACCATCTGTTAAATTCACCGCATTACCGGTTCCAACAATCACAAAGTAAGACAACACAATATAGAACAAACCTAATTGAGGCATAATGTCTTTAAAGAATGGAATCACTAAACGGGTGGCATCAGTGTCGTGACCAAGCCAATAAAGCCAAAGGATTGCCACTAATGCCACAACAGACATCCAAAAATATTTCCAGCGAGCAATCAAACCATCCGTGTTTTTACGAGTAATTTTGCGGAAATCATCCACAAAACCAATTGCACCGTATCCAAATAATACAAATAAGCAAACCCAGATATAAGGATTTGCGAGATTTGCCCATAATAACGTACTTACGCCAATAGAGAATAAAATCATCACACCTCCCATAGTCGGTGTGCCTTTTTTTGCAAAGTGGCTTTCAGGACCATCATTTCGCACTTCTTGGCCAAATTTTAAGATCTGTAAACGTTTGATCACTTTTGGACCAATCCAAAGTGAGATAAAAAGTGCGGTTAATAATGCAAGAATTGCACGGACGGTAATATAAGAAATCGCATTAAAAGCGGTTTCATAACGAACAAGATATTCAGCAAGCCAAACTAACATTTAATTTTATCCTTTAATGAATAGATCACATCTTCCATTTTCATTGAGCGAGAGCCTTTTCCTAGCACCACGACTTTGTTATTTTGTTGTAATTGGGTTTCAATCAATGGTACAAGAAAATCAACCATTTCCACCTTATCAGTAAAATGCTTACCCGAAACAACCTCAGAAATAACCGCACTTTCGTTGCCATAAGAACAAACTAAATCTAAATTTGCCGAGTTGACATGTTGTCCTACTTCATGGTGGATAGCGAGAGAGTTTTCGCCTAACTCTTTCATATCACCAACACACAAAATACGGAAAGCATCATAACTTTTTAAAACATCAATGGCAGCACAGAGAGAATCTTTATTCGCATTATAAGTATCATCTAATAACACTAAATTAGTCATTACTTGAATGGGGAATAAACGCCCTTTCACTTGAGAACGTTGTTCTAATCCAGCTTTTACATCTGTAAGAGTGGCACCAACATTCATCGCAAGTGCGGTAGCTGCCAAGGCATTTTTTACATTATGCGCACCAAGGTAAGGCAAGTTAATCTCAATTTCACCTTGTGGGGAAATAAGTGTAAAAGTAGAACCTTGATCAGTATGATGAATATTTTTTGCAGAATAATCTTTACCGTTGAAATATTGAATTTCATGTTCACCAATTTCTTTTTGCCAAACATTTAAATGATTATGTTCTGCGTTAATAATCGCCACACCATTCGATGTTAAACCACGATAAATTTCACCTTTAGCTTGTGCTACGCCCTCTAAAGAACCAAAGCCTTCTAAATGCGCGGGAGCAATATTATTAATCAATGCTGCATCAGGTTGAGCTAATTTTGTGGTGTAATCAATTTCACCTTGATGATTGGCACCAAGTTCGATCACTGCGAAACGATGTTTTTCTGTTAAGCGAAGAAGGGTTAAAGGCACACCAATATCGTTATTAAAATTACCATTGGTAAAAAGTACAGCATCTGAATCACCCGCAGCATGTTGCAAAATACTCGCCGTCATTTCTTTTACCGTGGTTTTACCAGAAGATCCTGTCATCGCAACAGTACGCGGATTAATTTTCTCGCGTAACCATTTTGCAAGTTCACCCAAAGCAATACGAGTATCCTTAACCACAAGTTGTGGAACAGAAATGGAAGAATTTTCTTGCTGAACAACAACGGCTATCGCACCTTGTGCTACCGCTTGTTCAAGATATTGGTGAGCATCAAACTTTTCGCCTTTCAACGCAAAAAATAAACTATTTGATACGCTTTTTCGGGTATCTGTATTAATTTCTTCAACTTGCACATTTTTATCGCCAATTAATTTAGCTTGAAGAATCTGTGCTAATTGTTCAATAGAGAGTTTAATCATAATTTAATTGTTATTATTTTAAAAAATCATGGGCAATTTCTTGGTCTGAAAAATGCACGATTTCAGTGCCAATAATTTGATAATTTTCATGGCCTTTGCCAGCAATTAAAATCACATCATTTTCAACCGCACTTTCAATCGCAAACTGAATAGCCTGTTCACGATCAGGAATAATGCCTACTTTATCCATATTTTTAAAGCCAGCAACAATATCTGATTCAATTTGGCTTTGTGATTCTGTTCGAGGATTATCTTTTGTCACGATAACCTTTTCAGCAAACTGCTCTGCGACTTGTGCCATTAATGGACGTTTGCCTCTATCGCGATCTCCACCACAGCCAAAAATACACCATAACTCACCTTGGCAATGTTCACGCGCTGCCATCAAGGCTTTTTCTAGTGCATCAGGTGTATGCGCATAATCTACAATAACTGTTGGTTTATTTGGATATTGAATCATTTCCATTCTTCCACATACTCCTTTCAAAGATTTCGCCGTAGCGAGTAAATTTTCCAATGGGTAGCCAAATGATAATAACGTGGTCATCACTAATAACAAATTGCTTACATTGAAAGCGCCGATTAACGGACTATGCAATACACCATTACCCCAGCTAGATTCAAAAGTAATATCAGCGCCTTTAGCATGATAGTGAATATTTGTTGTCTTCATCCATTGATGTGAGTTTGATTGGAAATCAGGGCTCGTACTTACCGCAATAGCATCTGGCAATTCACTTAACCATTGACTTCCAATCTCATCATCAGCGTTAATCACTTTAATTTGCGTATCTAATTCGGTGAACAAGCGTTTTTTTGCGGAAGCATAATTTTCCATGGTCTGGTGATAATCTAGATGATCACGCGTCAAGTTGGTAAAAATCCCAGCTTTAAAACGCAACGCCTCCACGCGATGTTGCGCCAGACCATGCGATGAAACTTCAATAGAGGCAAAATCAGCGCCAGCTTGCTTAAAACTGAAAAGTGATGATTGAATTTCCACAGCTGATCCAGTTGTATTTTTAGCTTCTACAACTTGACCTAAAAGGCCATTACCAATGGTTCCCATCACAGCCGCACGATGACCTAACAATTCCACCCATTGCGCTAATAATTGAGAAATAGTGGTTTTGCCATTTGTCCCCGTGACACCAACAAGCGTTAATTTTTTAGAAGGGGAATCATAGAAAATATCCGCCAAAGACGAAAGATGATGTGCAAGTTGATAATATTTAACTACTGGCACATTCCCTATAAACGCCACAGTTAAATGCTCGCCAGATAATTCTGTCTCAGAAACCACCGCACTCGCACCAGAATGAATAGCTGAATCAATAAATTGATTTCCATCGACCTGATGACCTTTTATCGCCACAAAAAGATCTCCAGCTTTAACTTTACGGCTATCCAACACCATATTATGGAGTTCTATATCATTCTTTAATTCAGGCAAATTAAAAAGTGCGGTGAGTTTTTTCATAATTTTTCCTTAATTCACTTTTTGATTCTTGTGATCACCAACATATACTATACGCTTTGCGCTTTTCGTTGCTGTTTTTTCAACGGGTTCAGCATCTTGTGGAATAGCATTTGCACGCAAAGCATAGCCCATAATACTAGAGAATACTGGCGCAGAAACTGCACCACCATAATATTCGCCGGCTTTTGGATCATTAATTAAAATCACTAATGCATAACGAGGGTCACTAATCGGTGCAATACCCGCAGTAAATGCCACATATTTATTTACATAATGTCCATTTTCAATCTTACGTGCCGTACCTGTTTTCACGCCAACTCGGTAGCCTTCCACCATTGCACGTTTATTTTTAATCGCGACCTTCTCTAAAATACCCACGATATCTTTGGTTATTTTTTCAGAGAAAACACGTTTTCCAATGACTGGCGGATCGACTTTAGTGATCGACAGAGGGCGATAAACGCCGAAACTTCCAAGAGTTGCATATGCTCGAGCAATTTGTAAAGGCGTCGCAGTAATACCATAACCATAAGCGACTGTTGCACGTTCAATATCTGCCCAGCGTTTACGGTTTGCGTTCAAAATCCCAACTTGTTCACCGATCAAGCCTAAATCCGTCGGTTTACTTAAACCTGCATTTTGATAAGTTTCCATCAATGCACTAGGTGGCATACGCAATGCAAGACGACTCACACCACGGTTACTAGAATTAATTAAAATCTCATCTAACGTTTGTTGTGCGCGAGGTGCAACATCCACAATTTCTTTGCCACTCACAGTGAATGACCCCGTATTGATGATTTCATCACGGCGCACTACTCCGCGTTGAAGTGCGGTTAAAACCACGAAAGGTTTTACAGTAGAACCCGGCTCAAACGTATCGGTGATTGCACGGTTACGCATTAACTCGGATTTCACACCAACACGGTTGTTTGGATTGTAAGATGGCGCAGTAGCCATAGCCAACACTTCACCAGTTCGAACATCAACTAACACCGCAGTACCAGACTCGGCATTATTATCAGACACCGCCTTTTTAATCTCACGATATACCATGGATTGTAATTTTTCATCGATACTCAAAGTGACATCTTGCGCATCATATTTTTTCTCATCCGCAATATGTTCAACGATATTTCCGCGTTTATCTTTACGAACGGTACGTGACCCATCTTTACCCACAAGCATGGAATTAAAGCTTTTCTCAATGCCCTCAATACCGTTTCCATCAATATCGGTATAACCCACCACATGTGCAGCCTCTTCTACGCGAGGATAAAAACGACGATGCTCAGTTTCTAAATTAACACCCTTAATCTTAAGTTTACGAATATAATCTGCTTTGTTAGATTCTACTTGACGGGCCAAATACAAATAACCTGATTTGGCATTCTTCTCGATTTTTTTCACCAAATCATTTTCGCTCATACCCAATTCTTGAGCCAACGCAGTAATCCGTTCTTTATCCGCAAGTGCATTTTCTTTTAACATAGTTTTCGGATCTGCAACCACCGCATTCATCGGCACGCTCACAGATAAAAGCTGACCATTACGATCTAAAATTGAACCACGCACAGATAACACTTCATCTTTACGCAAAGAACGTTTATCAGCCTCTCCAGATAAAGTGTTTGAATCAACAGACTGCACATAAGCCGCACGAGCGACTAAAGCACATAAACCAGCCAAAATAAAAAAAGCAGAAACCCAATAACGAACACGCATAAAACATTTTTCAAACACAATTTTCGGTTTGTTATGTTTTACGGCTTCAGGTGCGGTCAATTTTCTAATTGTTTTTTTTGCTTTACCTGATTTACGAGAAGAATTGAACTTAACCATCTTTTCTACCTATTATTCTCTAATTTCAACTTCTTGTTCTGGGGATAATGTTTTCATTTTTAAGGTGCCAACAGCAATAGATTCTACTCTAGTACTGTCTCCTTCCGTTGCTTCTTGCACTTGCAAATTTCGATATTCACTTTCAAGTGCTTGGCGCTGTAAAACCAATTGACCATTTTCAGAAATTAGTCGGCGAGTCTGATGAGTTACCCAAATCACGCTCATTGATGAAATCAAAATCGCAACCAATAACAACACAATTAATTTATTTGAAGAAAATAGATCTTCGACCAAAATCTGTTGTAACGGATAACGAGGCTTATTATTTTCAGACATCACTAAATTCTCTCCGCCACACGCAATACCGCACTTCTTGAACGAGGATTTGCTTGAATTTCTGCATCACTTGGTTGAATTGCTTTACCTATAATTTTTAATTTTTGATTACGTTGAATTTGGTCTTCTCGCAATGGCAAACCTTTAGGGATATCCTCACCTTTACTTTGTTTTTTCATAAAATGTTTCACCATTCTATCTTCTAAAGAATGGAAACTAATAATTGATAAACGCCCTTCTGGCGCTAACATGTCTAAAGCAGAATTGAGTACACTTTCCAATTCATCTAATTCTGCATTGATGAAAATACGAATAGCTTGGAAACTGCGAGTCGCAGGATGTTTATATTTATCTTTGAAAGGTACCGCTTGTGAAATAAGCTCAGCTAATTGACTAGTACGAGATAAAAATTCGGTGGCATTTTTGACCGCACTTTTATTGTAATCAACAATGGCCGTCGCAATATGTTTAGCGAAACGCTCTTCGCCAAAAGTTTTCAAAACCCAAGTTAAATCCTCAACCGATACTTGTTTTAACCATTCTTCTGCTGATAAACCTTGAGTCGTGTCCATACGCATATCAAGAGGGCCATCTTTCATAAAACTAAATCCACGTTCAGCTTCATCAAGCTGTGGGGATGACACGCCAAGATCAAGCAAAATGCCGTCAATTTTGCCAACCAAATTTAATTTTTCACAAATTTCAGGAATATGGGAAAAGCTGTTGTGTTCAATCTGAAAACGTGAATCTTGAATTTTTTGAGCTTCAGCAATGGCTCTGGGATCACGGTCAATTCCAATGAGACGACCATTTGAGGATAATTTAGAAAGGATTAAGCGAGAATGACCACCACGGCCAAAAGTACCGTCAATATAAATTCCATTTTCCTTCAATGCCAAGCCATTCACGGCTTCGTGAAGTAAAACTGTGATATGTTCAGGTGAAGAAAAGGAATTTTCAGTATCCATAAATACAATATAAAAGTAAAAAACGGTGAATCATTTTCTATAATGAGAAATCTTTCAAAGCCTCAGACACAAAGTCTGCACTTGAACCAATTTCTATATCTTCTTCAATTTGGGCATGCCATTCTACAGCACTCCAAATTTCAAATTTATTAAGTTGCCCTACCAACATTAAACCTTTTTCTAATTTTGCATGTTGGCGTAATGGTCCGCTAAGCAAAATACGGCCCTGAGCATCCATCTCACATTCAGTGGCGTGACCAAGCATTACTCGTTGCAAACGGCGTTGGGTAGGATCAAAATTAGAAAGTGCGAGAAGTTTTTGTTCGATTTTTTCCCATTCATCAAGGGGATAAAGTAAAAGACAAGGTTGGCGAATATCGACGGTACAAACCATTTGCCCTTGGTTCTTTTCAAGAATTTCAGAGCGATAGCGGGTTGGGATCGCTACGCGTCCTTTAGAATCTAAATTAACCGCTGTTGCACCACGAAACATATTACGCCTTCAAAATTAAACTTATTTTGAGAAATTTTTCTAAAAATCTCCACAAAACACCACTTTTCTCCACATCTGCGTAAGTGTATAATTTGTTTGCTTAAGTTGCAAGCGATTATCCCTGAAATACCCCTATTTTTTATCAAAAAAAAACCGTTTGAGACGATATCTCAAACGGTTTTTTAAAATCAAATTATCTTGATTAATTATTCACATACGCTTCTTCATCACGCTCGCCTAATGGCTTAAGCATAGCGAAGAATAACACGATACAAACAATTGTTGTTGCAAAACCAAGATAAACTGAAAGTTGATAATCTAAACCAAAACCGATTTTGTTGTAGAACAAGTAAGTTGCACATACTGTTGTAATAAACCAAGCCGGAATAGACGCAACCCAGTGGAATTTATGGTAGCGATATAAGTATGCGGCCGCAGTCCATAACATTACCATTGCTGTCATTTGGTTTGCCCAAGTGAAATAACGCCATAACACGCTAAAATCAATGGTTGAAACAAAATAGCCTAATACGAATAGTGGTACAGCAATTAATAAACGTTTAGGTAATGAACGTTGGTCGATATGGAAAATTTCCGCTAATTGTAAACGAGCTGCACGGAATGCGGTATCGCCAGAAGTAATAGGTAAAACCATCACACCTAACACTGCAAAAATACCACCGATAAAACCTAAGAAGTGTAATGAACTGTCATATACAACTTTAGATGGTGAACCTGCTGCAATTGCATCTTGTAATGCTTGTGGGTTTTCATAGAATGCAAGACCAACCATACACCAGATTAACGCAATTACACCTTCAGCAATCATTGCACCGTAAAAGATAAAACGGCCTTCTTTTTCATTTTCAGCACAACGCGCCATTAAAGGAGTTTGAGTTGCATGGAAACCAGATAATGCACCACAAGAAATAGTTAAGAACAATAATGGCCAAATTGGAACATCGCCCTTCACTTGAAAGTTTTGAGTGAATTTCTCTAAAGTTAAACCTTGACCATCTGCATTGATAGTACGGAAGAACTCAATAGGGTCGACAGCACTAAAGTGTGCAGAAACTAAGCCATACACCATACCCACAGACATAAATAGCAACAATGCGCCAAAGAGCGGATAGATTCGACCGATAATTTTGTCGATCGGCAATAAAGTCGCAAGAATATAGTAAGCAAAAATAATAATGGTCCAAACTGCAACAACAGTTGCTTTATCCATTCCCCATACTTTGATACCACCGGCTTCAACTGCATGATGAACAGCCTCAGCATCACCTAATTGTAACGCACCTTGAGATGCGCCCAATAAGTCCATGGTAATCGTACCCATTAATTGAGCTGGGCTTGATACAAACACAACACCCACTAATAATAAAAGTACAAGTGCTAATGTGTTAATAAATACTTTTACAGGACGACCTAAGAATTTTCCAGCTAAATGTGGCATAGTTGCACCGCCATGACGGATACTCAACATACCACAGAAATAGTCATGTACTGCACCGGCAAAAATACAACCGATTACAATCCAAAGCATTGCCACTGGTCCGTATAACGCACCAAGAATTGGACCAAAAATAGGACCAGTTCCAGCAATGTTTAATAATTGAATTAACCAAATTTTGGTTTTTGACATTGGCATATAATCCACGCCATCATTCACCTGATAAGCAGGGGTCTGACGTTGTGGATTAATCACAAAGATTTTTTCGATAATTTTTCCATAAACAAAGTAACCAAGAATCAAGATGGCTACACAAAAGAAAAACCATAACATAGAAAGGCTCCTCAAAAGATAAAAGAAAGTATTTAGTAGATGCCCTAAACAAGCCGCGGTATTCTATTTCAAATTGTTTAAAATCAAAAATTGAATTTAAGAAATTTTATGGATTTGTGACTTACATCACATTTGTAAAACTGAAGAATTCTATTAGAATACTAATAAATAAGTAATTTTATAATTATAGAGAAAAAGATGGCCTTAACTCGATGCCCTGAATGCAGAAAAAAGATTAGTGAAAATGCAGAAAACTGCCCTAATTGTGGTTTTTCTTTCAAACAAACGGATTTAGAAATTTATAAACAACAATTAGAAGCACGCAGATTACATAACGCTGAAATCAATCGTAAAAGTACAAAACTCCACATAATTTGGTTTTGCATCTTTGCTATTTTTATCGCGCTGGCTAGTTGGATTACAAATAAATAGAAAAAATATCTCGTATATAGAGTTACTTCAGATATCAACTATTAATTCGTTCATCTCCACCATAGATATTCCCTTTACCTTCTCTTGCAAAACCAATCAAAGTCAAATTATGTGCTTCAGCCATTTTCACAGCAAGATCAGTTGCCCCAGAAATGGTCACTAACATTTCCACCCCACAAGAAATAGTTTTTTGAACCATTTCATAACTTGCACGACTCGAAGCAACAATAATTCCATTAGGCTTACCTGATTTTGCATGCCAGCCAAGTAATTTATCAAGCGCAACATGACGACCCACATCTTCAAAAATAGCAAGCATCTTACCTTCTAAATCAAAAAAACCACAAGCATGAGTCGAACCTGTTTGCTGACCTAATCGTTGATTTTTATGAAGATCTGACAAACAGCCATCGAGTAAATTCAAATCAAACTTAAAAGTGCGGTCTAATTTTGGAAAGTTTTTATATACCTGATTAAGCTGCTCCGTGCCACAAATGCCACACCCAGTACGTCCAGTTAGGGTACGACGATGCTCTTTTAATGCCATAAATTTTCGGCTAGACAGTTCAATTTGCACTTCAATACCATTGCAAACTTCCACAACATCGATACCGTAAATATCCGAAGGTTTTTCAATAATGCCTTCTGTGAGAGAAAAGCCCAGAGCAAATACCTCTAAATCTTTCGGTGAACACATCATAACCGCATGAGAAATACCGTTATAAACTAATGAAACTGGCATTTCGACAGCTAGAAAATCTTCTTTTGATTGTAAAAGTGCGGTTGAATTTTCTATACTTTTATTTCTTTTAAAAAAGTTAATCGTTTGTTTAATCACCCAATCCATTCTTTACCTACCCATTACTAAAATGTAAAAAAAATGTTAATATTTTTATAAATTTATGATCTAGATCATAATTTTTCTGCGTTATAATGCCATTTGATTATGGATTTATCGTTAAAAAATCGTTATTCTAGTCGCCCATAAATTGGCCTACTTTTGAACCAATTTACGATGTTGAGTAACGTTATTTTAACGAAATCAACCAAATTATCTAGTTACACTAGACGAATTTATTACTATCTAAACATCTCAACAACTTGTTGTTGAAAGGAGTGATTATGCAGATCTCAAGAAGAAAATTCTTTAAGGTCTGTGCAGGTGGTATGGCGGGAACATCAGCTGCGATGTTGGGTTTTGCTCCAGCAAGTGCGTTAGCTGCGCCGCGTGAATACAAATTATTACGCGCATTTGAATCTCGTAACACTTGTACATATTGTGCCGTAAGCTGCGGTATGTTGTTATACAGCACAGGCAAACCTTACGATTCATTAAGCAGCCACACTGGCACCAATACTCGTTCAAAATTATTCCATCTCGAGGGCGATCCAGATCATCCGGTTAGCCGTGGTGCACTCTGTCCTAAAGGTGCTGGCGCCCTTGATTACGTAAATAGCGAAAGCCGCTGTTTATACCCTGAATATCGCGCACCAGGTTCTGATAAATGGGAGCGAATTTCTTGGCATGATGCTATTAAGCGTATTGCCCGTTTAATGAAAGATGACCGTGATGCTAACTTTGTTGAAAAAGACGCAAGTGGCAAAACTGTGAACCGTTGGGCAACTACAGGTATTATGACTGCATCTGCTATGAGTAATGAAGCTGCACTTCTTACTCATAAATGGGTGAGAATGTTAGGCATAGTGCCGATGTGTAACCAAGCGAATACTTGACACGGACCAACGGTAGCAAGTCTTGCTCCATCATTTGGTCGCGGTGCCATGACAAATAACTGGGTTGATATCAAAAACGCAAACCTTATCATTGTTCAAGGTGGTAACCCTGCTGAAGCTCACCCTGTTGGCTTCCGTTGGGCAATTGAAGCAAAGAAAAACGGTGCGAAAATCATCGTGATCGACCCTCGCTTTAACCGTACTGCATCTGTTGCTGATCTTCACGCCCCAATTCGTTCTGGTTCTGATATCGCATTTTTAATGGGTGTCATCCGTTACCTATTGGAAACAAACCAAATTCAACACGAATACGTTAAACACTATACTAATGCCTCATTCTTAATTGATGAAGGTTTCAAATTTGAGGATGGTTTATTTGTAGGTTACAACGAAGAAAAACGTAACTACGATAAATCTAAATGGAACTATCAGTTTGATGAGAACGGACAGGCTAAACGTGATATGACATTACAACACCCTCGTTGTGTCATTAACATCTTAAAAGAGCATGTTTCTCGTTATACCCCAGAAATGGTTGAACGCATTACAGGTGTAAAACAAAAACTCTTCTTACAAATCTGTGAAGAAATTGGTAAAACCTCTGCCCCAAATAAAACGATGACGCATCTATATGCGTTAGGCTTTACCGAGCATTCAATCGGTACACAAAATATTCGTTCTATGGCGATGATCCAATTACTTTTAGGTAATATGGGTATGCCTGGTGGTGGTATTAATGCATTACGTGGTCACTCCAATGTACAAGGTACAACAGATATGGGCTTATTGCCAATGTCTTTACCGGGTTACATGCGTTTACCAAACGATAAAGATACCTCTTACGAGCAATACATTAACGCGATTACACCAAAGGATATCGTTCCAAACCAAGTGAACTATTATCGTCATACTTCAAAATTCTTTGTTAGTATGATGAAAACCTTCTATGGTGATAAAGCAACCAAAGAAAACGGTTGGGGTTTCGATTTCTTACCAAAAGCAGATCGCTTATATGACCCGATTACTCACGTTAAGCTGATGAATGAAGGCAAATTACACGGTTGGATTTTACAAGGCTTTAACGTATTAAACTCATTACCGAACAAAAACAAAACTGTTGCAGGAATGAGTAAGTTAAAATTCTTAATCGTGATGGATCCGCTTCAAACTGAATCTTCCGAATTCTGGAAAAACTTTGGTGAGTCAAACAATGTAAATTCTTCAGAAATTCAAACTGAAGTCTTCCGCTTACCAACAACCTGTTTTGCTGAAGAAGATGGTTCGATTGTAAACTCAGGGCGTTGGGCTCAATGGCACTGGAAAGGTTGCGATCAACCAGGTGAAGCATTACCAGATGTTGAAATTCTTTCTATGATTCGTGAAGAAATGCATCATCTTTACCAAAAAGAAGGTGGTCGTGGTATTGAATCATTTGAAGCAATGACTTGGAATTATGCTCAACCACACTCACCAAGTGCGGTAGAATTAGCCAAAGAATTAAATGGTTATGCGCTAGAAGATCTTTATGATCCAAACGGCAACTTGATGTACAAGAAAGGTCAATTACTCAATGGATTTGCACATTTACGTGATGATGGGACAACAACATCAGGTAACTGGTTATATGTTGGTCAATGGACTGAAAAAGGCAATCAAACCGCAAATCGTGATAACTCAGATCCATCAGGTTTAGGCTGCACCATTGGTTGGGGCTTTGCATGGCCTGCAAACCGCCGCATACTTTATAGCCGTGCATCATTAGATATCAATGGTAATCCTTGGGATAAAAACCGCCAATTAATAAAATGGAATGGTAAAAACTGGAACTGGCATGATGTAGCAGACTATGGTACACAACCACCAGGTTCTGATACTGGACCATTTATTATGTCTGCTGAAGGTGTAGGTCGTTTATTTGCAGTTGATAAAATTGCAAATGGTCCAATGCCTGAACACTATGAGCCAATTGAAAGCCCAATAGATACTAACCCATTACACGCTGCAGTGGTAAGTGATCCTACAGTACGTATTTATCCTGAAGATAAAGAATTTATCGGTTCAAATAAAGAGTTCCCATTCGTGGCAACAACTTACCGATTAACGGAACACTTCCATAGTTGGACTGCGCAATCTGCATTAAATATCATCGCACAACCACAACAATTTGTGGAAATCGGTGAAAAATTAGCAGCAGAAAAAGGCATCCAAAAAGGCGATATGGTAAAAATCACTTCTCGTCGTGGTTATATTAAAGCTGTTGCCGTGGTTACGAAACGTCTTAAAGATCTCGAAATTGATGGACGTACCGTACACCATGTAGGTCTTCCAATTCACTGGAATATGAAGGCCTTAAATGGAAAAGGTAATCGTGGATTCTCTACTAATACCTTAACACCATCTTGGGGTGAGGCAATCACGCAAACACCAGAATACAAAACATTCTTGGTAAATATTGAAAAAGTTGGGGAGGCATAATATGGCTGGAACTGCTCAAGGAGTTCAAACGCAAGACGTTATTAAAATCTCCGCAACTTCAGGCTTAACGCCTGCACCACAAGCGCGAGATCATAAAGTTGAAGTGGCAAAATTAATTGATGTCAGTGCATGTATTGGTTGTAAAGCTTGCCAGGTTGGCTGCTCAGAGTGGAATGACATCCGCTCTGATGTAAATGCGCAGTGTCATGGTATTTACGATAACCCTGTAGATCTAAATGCTAAAGCATGGACTGTGATGCGCTTTAACGAAGTAGAAGAAAACGATCGTTTAGAATGGTTAATCCGTAAAGATGGCTGTATGCACTGTGCAGAACCTGGTTGTTTAAAGGCTTGTCCTGCACCAGGTGCTATCATTCAATACGCCAATGGTATTGTGGATTTTCAATCTGATAAATGTATCGGGTGTGGTTATTGTATTGCTGGCTGTCCATTCAACATTCCACGCATGAATCCAGATGACAACCGTGTGTACAAATGTACCCTTTGCGTGGACCGTGTTTCTGTAGGTCAAGAGCCTGCATGTGTGAAAACTTGTCCAACCGGTGCAATTCGTTTTGGTTCTAAAGAAGAAATGAAACTCTACGCAGAAAAACGCATAGCTGATTTAAAATCTCGTGGTTATGAAAATGCAGGACTTTACGATCCTCCAGGTGTAGGCGGAACACACGTAATGTATGTGTTACATCACGCTGATAAACCAGAGCTTTACAATGGTCTTCCAAAAGATCCACAAATCGATTTAAGTGTGACCTTATGGAAAGATGTATTGAAACCAGTAGCGGCAGTTGCAATGGGTGGCTTGGCATTAGCTGAAATCGCTCACTACTTAACTGTAGGTCCTAATATTGAAGAAGATGTGGAAGATCATCACCACGAATTTGAAGAAGAAAAACCATCTAAGGGGGAAAACAATGAGTAAAATTGAGATCAACAACGATACTCGAATCGTCCGCCATAGAACGCCAGCACGTATTAGTCACTGGATGTTGGTAATCTGTTTCTTTATGACAATGTTCACTGGTGTTGCATTTTTCTTCCCTGATTTCGCATGGTTAACAGAAATTTTAGGTACACCACAAATTGCGCGTGCAATTCACCCATTTACTGGGATTTTAATGTTCTTCGCCTTCATCTATTTGGCATTATTGTACTGGGATCACAATATTCCAGAGAAAAACGATATTCGCTGGGCAAAAGGTGTCGTTGAAGTTCTTAAAGGGAACGAACACGCGGTTGCTGATAATGGCAAATATAACCTTGGTCAAAAAATGCTCTTCTGGACATTAAACTTGGCAATGGTAACGTTATTAGTCACTGGCATCATTATGTGGCGTCAATATTTTTCGCACTACTTCTCAATCCCAGTATTGCGTTTCTCGATTCTGCTCCATTCTTTGAGTGCATTTATGTTATTCACTGGTATCTTAGTGCATATGTATATGGCATTCTGGATTAAGGGTTCAATTCGAGGAATCATTGAAGGTTGGGTAACCGTTCGTTGGGCGAAGAAACACCACCCGAAATGGTATCGCGAAGAAATTTTACCTGAGCTTGAAAAAGATTTACTCAACGAGCAATCAGGTAAAAAAGGCAAAACCAAAGTATTATTTAAAGGATTTGGCAAATAAGCTGAAATCTTGAAAAAGAAAAAAGTGCGGTTAAAATTGACCGCACTTTTTATTATGAAAGTGAGAAAAGAACATGAGTATCAAAATCTTATCAGAATCAGAAATCAAACAAGCAGCGAATTCCTTCCAAACGCCTGCTGTGTTATTTGCCAATCCTAAGAATCTTTATCAACGCAGGGCAAAACGTTTAAGAGACTTAGCACAAAATCACCCACTATCAGATTATTTATTATTTGCTGCAGACATAGTTGAGAGCCAACTTTCCACGTTAGAAAAAAATCCTTTACCGCCACAACAGTTTGAACAGCTAAATGATATCGAGCCACTAAATGCAAAAACCTTTAAAAGAAACAGCATCTGGCGTGAATACTTAACTGAAATTCTTGATGAAATTAAACTAAAGGCTAATGAGCAAGTATCTGCTACGATTGAATTTCTTGAGAAAGCATCCTCTACCGAATTAGAAGAAATGGCAAATAAGCTCTTATCACAAGAATTTAATTTAGTCAGCAGTGATAAAGCCGTCTTTATTTGGGCCGCACTTTCCCTTTATTGGTTACAAGCAGCTCAACAAATTCCTCATAATAGCCAAGTTGAAAACGCCGAAAATCTCCATCACTGCCCTGTTTGTGGCTCATTGCCTGTTGCAAGTATTGTACAAATTGGTACATCACAAGGTTTACGCTACTTACATTGTAATTTATGTGAAAGTGAATGGAATTTAGTACGCGCACAATGCACCAACTGTAATAGCCACGACAAACTCGAAATGTGGTCGTTAGATGAAGAACTTGCACTTGTTCGTGCCGAAACCTGTGGTAGCTGTGAAAGTTACTTAAAAATCATGTTCCAAGAAAAAGATCCTCACGTAGAGCCAGTAGCCGACGATTTGGCTTCTATTTTCTTAGATATTGAAATGGAAGAAAAAGGTTTCGCACGCAGCGGATTAAATCCATTTGTTTTTCCAGCAGAAGAAGCATAAAAAATATAGCCTAGGGTAAACATCCTAGGCTATATCATTTGTATCTATAAATAACAGGCCATTACCACGGCATTTTCTCGTCCACCACTGGGTTTCGGATAATAACTTTTTCGAATATCGACTTCATTAAAACCAATTTTTTCATACAAGAAACGAGCTGGGTTAGATTCTCTGACTTCTAGCCATAAGGTCTGTACACCTTTTTCTTTCAACCGAGCGATTAACTCATTCAACAATAATTTCCCCAATCCATTACCTTGATGAGACGGTACAATAGCAATATTAAACAAAGTCGCTTCATCCAATACTGTTTGGCAAATAGCAAAACCAATAATCTGATTATTCTCTATTAATTTTAAATTAAGATAACGCTCACCTTGATTATTTTTTAACGTACCAAATGACCAAGGCACAAGATGTGCTTGCTGCTCGATTTCATACAATCGGTCGAAATCACTGGCTTCAATTTGAGAAATAATAGACATAATTAAGGCTGCTGAATTTGTTGCCACAACTCTCGTTTGGCTTGGTAATTAGATTGAAATTGTTGCCAACTTGGCGAGCGATAAACACGCTCAGCCTGCATGCAAAATGGTAAAGTGCGGTCAATTTGGTCACTATTTTCTGATAATAACCAATAACAAATAAGCTGCCTACATTCGATATGCTGGATTTGATCGTAATTCAAACATAAGCAATCTTCTTTTTTAAGATCAAGGCTGAGTAGCACATCCGCCAACAAAGGCGAGCCACTTATATTTTCATCAGAAACAGTGATAAAGCGAATATTCTCCGCAACACTAATTCCTACTGAACCTTGTAGCACCTCTGGGCGATATAACGTCCACTGGGAAATACCCATTTCTTGTAAAAGAAGATCGCGTCTATTCATATTAACGAGCAATACTATCAAATGGATAATCGACTAATGCCTTAATAATCGCACGCTCTTCAGCATGTGTAGGTTCCACTTGATATGAGGTATAACTACGATAAGCAATAATATTTTTATCTTTATGCACTAAAGCAACATAACGTTTAAATTTATCACTGGTACAAGCATAATAATCATGAATATCTGATTTCACAGCCTGTAACTGGCAGGTCTCTTTATTTTTTGCAAAATAACGTTCTGTAATAGCTTTCTCATGAGATACATCAGTTAAATAGAATGTATCACTTAGCACAGCTTTACGAGCCTCACTGTTTTTACTTAATGCTAGACTCACAAAACGAGGATCGTCACCTTTTACTGCTTGTGTTTGTTTCACATATTTCTCGCCATTGAATTCAATTTCGACACCTTGAGCTGAAATACGCTGAAACTGTGCATCTAACTTTTGTAATACTTCAGTTTGAGCAGGCGTTAATACCGGCTTTGATACTTTAGATGCCTTTTGAGGCGTACCTTGAACAAGGTCGAGAACTTGACATCCAGATAGTAATGTTGCCATTAAGGCTGCAGAGAGAATTTTTTTCATAAAGGATTTTCCTAAAATAGTTTTAATCAATTTTTATTAATAATTTTGCTAAAATAGCGCGTAATTTTAACTAATAACCCACAGGATTCAAAGCGTGATTTCTCTAGAGAGCCAAGTTTTAGAACGACATCTTTCATTTTTTGATGGAAAATCGGTATTATTTGCTGGCGGTATTTCTGATAATTTTCCTCAAACATTAGCCTCTAAATGCCAATCAATCCAAATTTGGAGCTGCTATTTTGACTATGCAAGAACGCAAAGTGCGGTCAATTTTTCCGCTGAATTTAAAGGTCAAACTGATTTAATCGTTTATTATTGGACTAAAAACAAACAAGAAATCAATTTCCAACTGCTTCAACTATTAGCTCAGGCGCCTATTGGCCAAGAAATATTAATTATTGGAGAAAACCGTTGTGGCGTGCGTTCAGTAGAAAAAACATTAGAACTCTATGGTGAAATAGCGAAAATTGACTCTGCTCGTCGTTGCGGTTTATATCATTTTTCACTACAAAACAAACCGCACTTTGAACTTAAAAAGTTCTGGAAAACCTATCAATATTCTGCGCTACAAGACTTAACGATATATAGTTTACCTGGGGTATTTAGTGCAGCAGAATTAGATACGGGCACAGAACTATTACTTTCAACTATTGATAATAAAATAAAAGGAAAAATACTCGATCTTGGCTGTGGGGCGGGAGTAATTGGCTCTATGATCAAAAAACGCGCGCCTAACGCACAAATTACAATGACTGATATTCATGCGATGGCGTTAGAATCAGCACGAAAAACACTTTCTGAAAATCAATTACAAGGCGAGGTTTACGCCAGTGATGTCTTTTCTGATATAGAAGGAAAATTTGATTTGATCATTTCTAATCCACCATTCCATGATGGTATTGATACCGCCTATCGAGCAGTGACAGAACTCATCACTCAAGCAAAATGGCACCTCAATCAAGGGGGAGAATTACGCATTGTCGCCAATGCATTTCTGCCTTATCCCGAATTACTTAGACAACATTTCGGTGATTACGACGTTCTTGCTCAAACAGGAAAATTTAAAGTGTATTCAGTGAAAAATTAGAAACAAAAAATCCCCACTACAATAATGGGGATTTTTCTATTTATTACTCATGGATTTCACTGCACTTTATTCATCCATATATCCTAAACTACGCAGTGCACGTTCATCATCAGCCCAACCAGATTTGACCTTAACCCAAAGTTCAAGATGGACTTTGTTATCAAATAAACGTTCCATATCAGCGCGCGCTTCCATACCAATAGTTTTAATTTTTTGACCTCCAGCACCAATTACCATTTTTTTCTGACCTTCACGTTCAACGAGAATTAAGCCATTTATTTCATAAGTGCCACGTTCATTCACTTTAAATTGTTCAATTTCCACAGTAACAGAATAAGGCAATTCTTCACCGGTAAAACGCATTAATTTTTCACGGATTATTTCCGATGCCATGAAACGTTGCGAACGGTCTGTGACATAATCTTCTGGAAAATGATGCACACCTTCGCGTAAAGATTGTCGTACAATTTTCTCTAATTCATGAACATTATTACCACGCTGTGCAGAAATTGGCACAATGTGAGCAAAATTAAATTTACTGCTAAGTTCTGTAATAAATGGCAACAAATCATCTTTATTTTTGATGTTATCTACTTTGTTGATAGCAAGCACAACTGGTGCTTTTGCATTGCGTAATTTGTTTAGCACCATCTCATCATCTGCATTCCAGTGTGTGCCATCTACGACAAAAATAATTAAATCAACATCGCCGATAGCACTACTTGCTGCGCGGTTCATCAAGCGGTTAATAGCACGTTTCTCTTCAATATGAAGTCCCGGCGTATCCACATAGATTTCTTGATATGCCCCTTCAGTTTTAATCCCAACAATACGGTGACGCGTGGTTTGTGCTTTACGAGATGTAATTGAAATTTTTTGTCCTAAAATTTTATTTAAGAGCGTTGATTTACCCACATTTGGGCGACCTACGATAGCAATAAAGCCGCAATAGGTTTTGTCGAATTGTTCGGTCATTTGATGTCCAGTTCTTTTAAAATTTGTTCTGCTGCCGCTTGTTCAGCTTTACGACGGCTAGATCCTTTTGCCACAAAAGTGCGGTCAATTTTATCTGCACTTTTCACTTTGCATTCAACAGTGAAAATTTGACAATGGGCTTCCCCTTGAATATTTACCACTTCATAAGTTGGCAATGGCAGATGTTTACCCTGTAAATATTCTTGCAAACGAGTTTTCGCATCTTTTTGGTTATCACCTGGTTTGATTTCAGCCAATAATTGTTGATACCAATTTCGAATCACTTGGGTCGTCACGGCCAATCCTTGATCCAAAGACATTGCGCCAATAATCGCTTCTACACAATCGGCAAGAATAGATTCTCGGCGAAAACCACCGCTTTTTAGCTCGCCAGAACCGAGAGACATATAATCGCCCAATTCAAATTGACGCGCTAAAATCGCTAAAGTGGGTTCTCTCACCAAAGTAGCACGCATGCGACTCAGTTCACCTTCATTACAACGTGGAAACTGATGATAAAGTGCTTCAGCGATAGTGAAATTAAGAATAGAATCGCCTAGAAATTCTAGGCGTTCATTATGTTGAGTCGCCGCACTTCGATGCGTAAGTGCCTGCTTTAAGAGCGCAATATCATTAAAACGATAGCCGATTTTACGCTCAAGTCGATCTAAATGATTCATCTTATTTTATTGCTGTAAAGAAACGATCAAAACGGAAACCTGTTGGCCATTCATTCGCTTCTTTTTCTAAGCTCATCCAAATATAAGTGGCTTTGCCCACAATATTTTTTTCAGGCACAAAGCCCCAGAAACGGCTATCATCGCTGTGATCACGGTGATCCCCCATCACAAAATACTGTCCTTCTGGCACAAGCCATTCTGCAGTTTGCATACCTTCTTGTGGGAAAAACTCAGGACCTGAATAACGACGATATTCACTAATTAATACATTGTGTGTCACATCACCTTTTTCAGTCAATTCTAATTCATTAGGAAAAGCAGGATTTGTTGGATTTTGTGTATATTCAAATGCCTTGGTTTCACAATCAATTTCACAAGGTTTACCTTCTTTGCCATATACCACTTTTAGCGTTTTTTGTTCTGCATCAAAAATGACGCGATCTCCGCCCTTTCCAACAATACGCTTAATATAATCGACACCAGACATATTATCTTTTGAGCTTAACGCTAAATTTTCTGCAAAGGCTGCTCGAGTTGCCCCAAGACCAGTACGAATTAAGGCTTGTTGCGGTGCTTTAAACACAATTACATCACCTCGTTGTGGTTTTTCACCAGCAATAATGGTGTTTTGGAAAATCGGATCTTTCACGCCATAAGCATATTTGTTCACTACCAAAAAGTCACCAACTCGTAAGGTTGATTCCATTGAACCAGATGGAATTTGAAATGGTTCAAATAAAAAAGAGCGTACTAAGAATACGACAGAAAGCACCGGAAAAAGAGATGATAAAAACTCAGAGGCTTCGGAAATTGGTTCAATTTTTGCTTTTTCTTCGTCAGTTAATACTTGGCCTGAACGCTGTTCAGCACGTGCAATTTTACGATTACGTTTTGGCGTTACCACAAAATAATGGTAGCACCATAATACGCCTGAAAGTGCGGTCAAAATTAGCAATACAATACTGAATGTGTTTGGTAATTGAAAATAATCTAAAACTTTCCAAATACCAAAACCCACAGCCAGTAAAATTACAAAAAATAAATTTGACATAATTTCCCTTATTTATCTTTTCCTACATGTAAAATTGCTAAAAACGCTTCTTGTGGTACTTCTACGTTACCCAAAGACTTCATACGTTTTTTACCTTCTTTCTGTTTCTGTAAGAGTTTTTTCTTACGGCTCACGTCACCACCATAACATTTTGCCAATACGTTTTTACGTAATTGTTTCACCGTAGAACGGGCAATAATATGGTTTCCAATCGCTGCTTGAATAGCTATATCAAATTGCTGACGAGGAATTAACTCACGCATTTTTTCAACCAATTCACGACCACGATATTGTGAATTATCTTTATGAACGATTAAAGCCAAAGCATCTACTCGTTCGCTATTAATCATAATATCCACGCGAACCATATCTGCAGCTTGGAAACGTTTGAAACCGTAATCTAAAGAAGCATAACCACGCGATGTTGATTTTAAACGGTCAAAGAAGTCTAGAACAACTTCGCCCATTGGAATTTCATAAGTCAGTGCAATCTGATTACCGTGATATACCATATTGGTTTGCACGCCACGTTTTTCTACACAAAGTGTAATGACGTTACCTAAATATTCTTGTGGCACCAACATATTACATTCTGCAATCGGTTCACGGATTTCAGCAATATTATTAAGTGGAGGCAATTTCGATGGACTATCGACGTAAACAACATCACCATTCGTTAATTGCACTTCGTAAATTACCGTTGGCGCAGTAGTAATAAGATCTAAATCATACTCACGCTCTAGACGCTCTTGAATGATTTCCATGTGTAAAAGGCCAAGGAAACCACAGCGGAAACCAAAGCCAAGTGCGGTTGAAGTTTCTGGCTCATAAAAAAGTGAAGCATCATTTAAGCTCAACTTACTCAGCGCATCACGAAATGCTTCATAATCATCTGAGCTAACCGGGAAAAGACCTGCATACACTTGTGGTTTTACTTTTTTAAAGCCTGGTAAAACTTCAGTTGCTGGATTATGTTGAAGCGTTAAAGTATCCCCAACTGGCGCACCTAAAATATCTTTAATTGCACAAACAACCCAACCAACTTCGCCACATTCTAAAATAGTAGTATCTTCTTGTTTTGGCGTAAAAATCCCTAAACGATCTACATTGTAAGCTTGTCCGGTAGACATCACTTTAATTTTATCGCCTTTACGTAATACCCCGTTTTTAATGCGAACTAAAGATACCACACCCAAATAGTTATCGAACCAAGAATCAATAATCAAGGCTTGTAATGGAGCATTAGGATCGCCTTCTGGTGCAGGAATTTTTGCAACGATCTCTTCTAATACATCTTCGATACCAACACCCGTTTTAGCAGAGCATCGAACCGCTTCCATCGCATCAATTCCCACAATATCTTCAATTTCTTCCGCTACGCGTTCAGGATCTGCGGCAGGCAAGTCGATTTTATTTAAAATCGGTACCACTTCTAAATCCATTTCGATTGCGGTATAGCAGTTTGCCAGAGTTTGGGCTTCTACCCCTTGACCAGCATCGACTACCAACAACGCCCCTTCACAAGCAGCAAGAGAGCGAGACACCTCATAGGAAAAGTCCACGTGTCCCGGTGTATCGATAAAGTTTAATTGATAAGTTTCGCCATCTTTGGCTTTATAATTTAAAGTAACACTTTGTGCTTTGATGGTAATTCCACGCTCACGCTCAAGATCCATTGAATCTAGCACTTGCGCTTCCATTTCACGATCCGAAAGGCCACCACAAGTTTGAATCAAACGGTCAGAAAGCGTCGATTTACCGTGGTCAATATGGGCAATAATAGAAAAGTTGCGAATATTCTTCATAAAAGATAGTTTTTCTCAAAAAATCAATAAATTTAACTGGCGGATTGTACCTGAAAAGCGTGTAAATCGCTAGGGATGAAAGGGAAAAGTGCGGTCAAATTTTTTAACCTTTTAGATAAAACAAAACCCCGAATGACTTCGGGGTTTCTTTTTTCATTCAAACTGAAATTATAGGCTTTCAGTGAAAGTACGAGTGATAACGTCGCGTTGTTGTTCTGGCGTTAAAGAGTTGAAACGTACTGCGTAACCAGAAACACGGATAGTTAATTGTGGGTATTTATCTGGGTTATTTACCGCATCTTCTAAAGTTTCACGACGTAATACGTTTACGTTTAAGTGTTGGCCACCTTCAACTTTAACAGTTGGCGCTACGTTTACTGGTAATTCACGGTATTCGATTTGACCTAATTCGCTAACTGCAACAACTTGGTCTTCCGCGAATTCGCCTTTTGCACATAAGCAACGCGCTTCATTTTTTTCGCTGTCTAATAACCAGAATGAATTAAGCAAATTATCATTTGCCGCTTGAGTAATTTGAATACCTTTAATCATAATAGCCTCCTAATTGGCATTGGAATAATCATAAAAATTGTACAAATTTTATCAAATAATTTGAAGATTTCAAATTATTTTGGATTTTTTTGACAAAGAACAGGTTATCTTTTTAAGATAATTTTACAAACTTGATCTAAATTAAACTTTATTCATTTATATAGCTATTTACCTAAAATAATTTAACATTAATTTAACCTTTAAACTTTTTATTTCCTTAATCTTTTTGTTTATAATAAGAGCAAACTTATTAATAGGATCAAAATAATGAAAACCTGGACAGATGTTATAGGAAAAGAAAAAGAACAACCTTACTTTCAACACGCACTACAACAGGTTCATCTTGCAAGAGCAAGCGGGAAAACGATTTATCCCCCACAAGAAGATGTATTTAACGCATTCAAATATACCGCTTTTGAAGATGTAAAAGTGGTGATTTTAGGTCAGGATCCCTACCATGGTCCAAACCAAGCTCATGGATTGGCTTTTTCAGTAAAACCTGAAGTCGCCATTCCCCCTTCCTTATTAAATATGTATAAAGAACTCACACAAGATATTTCGGGATTCCAAATGCCATCGCATGGTTATTTAGTCAAATGGGCTGAACAAGGGGTATTGCTGCTCAACACAGTGCTTACCGTAGAACGTGGTATGGCACATTCACATGCTAATTTCGGCTGGGAAACGTTTACTGATCGTGTTATTGCAGCGCTTGATGAACATCGTGAAAAACTCGTGTTTTTACTTTGGGGCAGTCACGCACAAAAAAAAGGGCAAATTATTGACCGCACTCGTCACCTTGTTTTAACGGCACCACACCCTTCACCACTTTCAGCACATCGAGGTTTCTTTGGCTGTCATCATTTTTCCAAAACAAATTCATATTTGGAAAGCCACAGAATAAAACCGATAGATTGGCAAATCTAAACCATATACCCTAAAAAAATCACCGCACTTTAATTTCTCAAAGTGCGATTAAATATTTCAAGATTTCAATTAGCCGTGATAACGCCCTACACCTAATTCATCTTCTTTACGTGTGCGATTCATCACTTCTTGTGGAGATTGCGCAATACGTAATCCCATTTCATCTTCAGTACGCACCACTTCACCACGTAAAGAATTGGTATAAACATCAGTGATTTTCACATCCACAAATTTACCAATCATTTCTGGAGAACCTTGGAAATTGACAATACGATTCGTTTCAGTACGTCCCGTTAATTCCATGATGTCTTTCTTCGATGGCCCTTCAACTAATACGCGTTGTTCTGTGCCAAGCATGCGACGGCTAAATTGTGCGGCTTGTTGATTAATACGCTCCTGTAACACATAAAGGCGCTGTTTCTTTTCATCTTCCGTTACATCATCTGGCATATCTGCAGCAGGTGTACCTGGTCGGGCTGAGTACACAAAACTAAAGCTCATATCAAAGTTCACTTGTGCAATCAAATTCATAGTTTGCTCAAAATCTTCCGCCGTTTCACCAGGGAAACCAACAATAAAGTCAGAGCTGATTTGAATATCTGGGCGCACAGCACGAAGTTTACGAATAATAGATTTATATTCTAATGCTGTATGACCACGTTTCATCATCGTTAATACACGATCAGAACCTGCTTGGACTGGAAGATGTAAGAAACTCACCAATTCAGGCGTATCACGATATACATCAATAATATCATCTGTAAATTCTATTGGATGACTAGTTGTGAAACGTAAACGGTCAATACCATCGATAGAGGCTACGAGACGAAGCAGCTCAGCAAAGCTACAAATTTGACCATCATGTGTCGGACCACGATAAGCATTCACGTTTTGACCAAGCAGATTGACCTCACGCACACCTTGCTCCGCAAGCTGCGCAATTTCAAATAAGACATCATCCACAGGACGGCTGACTTCTTCTCCGCGTGTATAAGGTACAACACAGAAAGTACAGTATTTATTACAGCCTTCCATAATCGAAACAAATGCCGTTGGACCTTCTGCGCGAGGTTCAGGCAAGCGGTCAAATTTCTCAATTTCAGGGAAACTTACATCTACAACAGAACTCTTACCACCACGAATTTGGTTAATCATTTCAGGCAGGCGGTGCAAAGTTTGCGGACCAAAAATAATATCTACATAAGGCGCACGATGGCGAATATGCTCTCCTTCTTGAGAAGCTACACAGCCGCCCACACCAATCACTAAATTTGGATTATTTTTCTTTAATTCTTTCCAACGACCAAGTTGGTGGAAAACTTTTTCTTGTGCTTTTTCACGAATAGAACAGGTATTCAATAATAATACGTCTGCTTCTTCAGGAATTTCGGTAAGTTCTAATCCATGAGTACTTAATAAAAGATCTGCCATTTTAGATGAATCGTATTCATTCATCTGGCAGCCCCAAGTTTTAATATGTAATTTTTGAGTCATTTTCTACAGTATCGTCAGGTATTATAAATAATTAGTTGAATAAAGCGGTCGGCTATTTTACAAGCTTACAATAATTCTGGCTAGTAAATATTCGGTGAAAAAAAACACCACAAATAAACCGCACTTTGATGATAAGCAAAAAGTGCGGTTTAATTCAGCGGAGTTTTAAATTATTTCACTAATCCGCCACTAGCTTGTAAATCAGCGTGATAAGAAGAGCGAACAAATGGTCCACAAGCCGCATGTTCAAAGCCCATTTCATTGGCTTTCTCACGGAATTCATCAAATTCGCTTGGCGGAACATAACGCGCAACAGGTAAATGATGGCGGCTAGGTTGAAGATATTGCCCCAATGTGAGCATTGTCACACCGTTATCACGTAAATCTTGCATGACTTGTAAAATTTCCTCGTTAGTTTCGCCTAATCCCACCATTAAACCTGATTTAGTTGGGATATTCGGGAACGTTTCTTTAAATTCACGCAATAATTTAAGTGACCATTCGTAATCTGCTCCAGGACGAATCTCTTTATATAGGCGCGGCACGTTTTCTAAATTATGGTTAAAGACATCTGGCGGATTATCTTTTAATTTTTCCAATGCCTGTGTAATGCGACCACGGAAATCAGGCACTAAAATTTCAATCTTAATGTCAGGATTAAGTTTACGCACAGCTTTTACACATTCTGCAAAATGACCCGCGCCACGATCTGGCAAATCATCGCGATCCACCGATGTAATCACCACATATTTAAGTTTCATATCTTGGATAGTTTCAGCTAATTTTTGTGGCTCTTCAGGATCGGGAGGTAATGGTTTCCCATGCGCAACATCACAGAACGGGCAACGGCGCGTACAAATTGCGCCTAAAATCATAAAAGTTGCTGTTCCATGATTAAAACATTCGTGTAAATTTGGACAAGATGCTTCTTCACACACGGAATGTAAACCATGACGACGCATTCCATTTTTGATGCTTTCAATTTTAAGTGAATTTGCCGGAAGTTTAATTTTCATCCATTCAGGCTTTTTCAATAGCTCTTGGTTTGGATCAATATTTTTTACTGGAATAATCGACGTTTTTGCCGCATCGCGATATTTTACACCGCGTTCCATTTTGAAAGGCGTTGACATAAGCGTTCCTAAATAAAAATGCCCAAACAGGGCATTTTTGATCATTAAATATTACAAATTTGTTACATTATAGCCTAAAAGCTCGGCAAAGTGTTTAATTAATTTTGGTGAAACCTTATCGCAATTAGCTTCATCTTGATTAACAAAATCCGCTAATTGACACATTTCAAGACCGGCATAGCCGCATGGATTAATATAATGAAATGGGTTCAGATCCATATTGATATTCAATGCTAACCCGTGAAAGGAGCAACCACGACGAATACGCAGTCCAAGAGAACAAATCTTTTTCCCATCCACATACACGCCTGGGGCATCAGGTTTTGGATAACTTTCAATACCATATTCAGATAAGGTTTTTACCACCGTTTGCTCAAGTGCGGTCACTAATTGACGCACATTTAAATTCTCATGACGCTTAATATCAATGAGTACATACATCACTTGCTGACCGGGTGCATGATAGGTTATTTGCCCGCCACGATCCGACTGCACCACAGGTATTTCACTACGTTGTAAAAGATGCTCTGGTTTACCTGCTTGCCCTTGGGTAAATACAGGAGGATGTTGCACCAACCAAATTTCGTCTTGCGTTTCCGCTGTGCGACTATCTGTGAAATTCTGCATTTTATGCCAAATTTCTTGATAATCTTGCAACCCTAACTGACGAACAATAAGGGAATTATTCATGCTAGATAACCATTTTTACGCCTTCAACTTTAGCAAGTTCTTTATAAAGTGTTTCTACCTGCTCAAAGTTTTCAGCAATAATGTCGATTGAAACCGAATTATAGGTACCTTTACTACTCCGTTTTTCCTTAGGAATATAATCGCCTTTAACATATTTTTGGACGACCTGAATTAGATCTTGCGCTAACCCCTCGCGATTAATTCCAGCAACTTTAAATGTCATTTTTGCTGGAAATTCCATTAATTCTTTAAGTTTTGCGTAATCGTTTTCTGTTGTCATATTATTTCCCAATAATAAAAATGATGTGTGAATGGTACACCACCCACACATTACGAATGCCTCAGTTAAAAATGAAAAAAGTGCGGTAAGTTTCTGGCATATTTTATGCAAATAAGCCTTTTACAGTGAGCACGAGCCAATCCCAAGCTTTTCCGAAAATACTAGCTTCGCCCACTTCATCCATCACTTGTAAGTTTACCGCTGCAATATCTTTACCTTCTAATTGATAAATGACTTTACCAACGACTTGACCTTTTGCTAAAGGCGCTTGTAAGTTTTTACTTTCTAACTCATATCGAGCTTTAAGCTCATTTTGTTTGCCTTTCGGAACTGTGATAAAGCTATCTTGTAACGTTCCTAATTTCACACTACCTTTATTACCATAATAAACAGGTTGTTCTGAAACTTCTTTGCCTGCCTCTAAAGTTTTAAAGGTTTCGAAATTAGCAAAACCCCATTGTAAAAGTTTTTTACTTTCTACTTCACGACCTTTGTAAGTTGGCACACCCATTACTACAGAAATTAAACGCATATTGTTTGGTGCAGTCGCTGAAGCAACTAAGTTATATCCTGCCTGGCTAGTATGCCCGGTTTTCATTCCATCAACATTAATGGTTTTATCCCATAATAAACCATTACGGTTAGGCTGTTTAATTTTATTAAATGTAAAATCTTTTTCTGAGTAAATTTTATATTCTTCAGGTAAATCACGAATAATATGTGCTCCAATAAGCGCCATATCACGAGCAGAAGAATATTGATTAGGATCATCTAAACCATGTGGCGTGGTGAAATTTGTATTTTTCAAACCAAATTGTTGAACATATTTATTCATGGTTTCTACAAAGTTCGGTACATTGCCAGAAATGTGTTCAGCTAATGCCACTGTCGCATCATTACCAGAAACAACAATCACACCACGATTCAAATCTGCTACAGATACTTGTGTATTTAAATCTAAAAACATTTTTGATGAGTCTGGGAAATTACGCCCCCATGCACTCTCACCAATGGTTACCATATCGGTATTGTGAATTTTGCCCTGTTTTAAAGCGCTCCCTACCACATAACTTGTCATCATTTTTGTTAATGATGCAGGATATTGACGCTCATCAGGATTAAGTGCGGCCAAAATTGCGCCTGAATTGTAATCCATCAATACATACGTTTGAGCAGTAATTTGAGGCGGAGTTACGCCAAACTGCATATCCTCTGCAGATACCGAAAAAGCACTCAGTGCCACAAAACTTGATAAAAATGCGATTTTTGTTGTTCTTTTCAACATAGTGTGTTCCTACAATTAATTTTTATATGTGTAAACAATTAGTGGCTTGTTTACTGCCATTTTTTGTAATTTAGCTCTCACTTGTGACATTTGCGTTTCGTTATCAAAAGGCCCAATGTGAATTTCGTATTTATTGCCTGAGCGATTTACTTCGGCTTGAATATTATCTAATGCAAGTTGCGTAATTAACTTATCAGCTTGACTACGAGAAGTAACCTCAAGCATTTTCAAGCGATAAACTTCATTTCCTTTTTTTGCATTTACTATCTTAAACGACTTATTAGAAGATTCATTAGATTTTACTAAACGATCAGCAGCTTCTTGAGTTTTTGCATGCTTAGCCAGCGTTCTTGTCGCTGCACCCGATAAATTCCCATTTTTAGCAACATGCAACGCCTCAATTCTAACATGCCCCATACCGCGAGAAATTAATCCAATTTCTTTCGCCGCCGCATGAGAAAGGTCAATTAAACGTTTATCACTAAAAGGCCCACGATCATTAATACGTACGATAACTTTACGGTTGTTATGTAAATTAGTCACCAAAGCATAAGAATTTATTGGCAATGTTTTATGCGCCGCAGTAAATTGTGTTGAATTATAAACATCACCACTTGCAGTTCTACGCCCATCAAATTTGAGATGATAGTAACTAGCCATCCCTTCTTTCGTATAGGATTTAGCATCATCTTCAGTTTTGGTCGTGTAAGTTTGCCCTTTCACGGAATAAGTACTAGGGGCAGGTACTTTGGTTACAATTGAAAGTTTATCCCCTTGGATACCATACATTTTGTGAGTGTCCGCATATGCTGAAAAGCTAGTAATTATAGCAAACAAAGCAAGTGCGGTCAGATTTAATAATGTTTTTAATTTCATAAGCGTTGACTATTTTCATTTATTTACTCTTTTAAGAAAAGCAAAAATGAAATTAGTTCCCTTTCATAAATTTTACTTGATGTGTATGAACTGACATCACCAAGCCAAAAGCAGCCATAATAGCAACATAAGACGTACCACCATAGCTGAATAAAGGTAATGGCACTCCCACTACAGGCAAAATACCACTTACCATGCCTATGTTAACAA
This sequence comes from Haemophilus sp. oral taxon 851 str. F0397, assembly GCF_000242295.1. NCBI lineage: Bacteria > Pseudomonadati > Pseudomonadota > Gammaproteobacteria > Pasteurellales > Pasteurellaceae > Haemophilus > Haemophilus sp. oral taxon 851. The sequence continues at coordinate 153,745 of NZ_JH591080.1, read as the reverse complement.
ACACATAAACAAAGAAAATTAACGTCGTTGCACCAGCAAGAATCCGCCCAAAAGAAGTTTGAGCGTTCACGGCAATTATCAAACCACGTACAATAATGAACAGATAAATGGAGATCAAAATAAGAAAACCAACCATTCCATGTTCTTCACTCATTACAGCAAAAATAAAATCTGTATGAGGCTCAGGTAAGAATTCAAGCTGGGATTGCGTACCCTGCATCCAGCCTTTTCCCCAAAGGCCACCAGAGCCAATCGCAATCTTTGATTGTAAAATATGATAGCCAGCACCGAGAGGATCTTTTTCTGGGTCCAATAATGTGAGAACGCGAGTACGTTGATAATCGTGCATTAGATATAGCCACATGATCGGAATAAATCCAGCTAAGCCAATCACTGCAGCTAAAATCAACCACCAACTCATTCCAGCTAAAAATACTACAAATAAACCTGACGCACTTACCAAAATTGATGTGCCTAAATCTGGTTGTATAGCCACAAGTAAAGTCGGAATCATAATCATTGCAATCGCAATAAATGTTTCACTTAATTTAGGTGGAAGTGGACGATTACCTAAATACACAGCGACCATTAATGGCACCGCAAGCTTTACAATTTCAGAGGGTTGAAAACGAATAAATCCAAGATCAAGCCAACGCTGTGCACCTTTACTCGTTGTTCCAATTGCATCCACTAAAATCAACATGATAAAGCCTATCAGATAAAGATAAGGCGCAATGCGTTGATAAAATTTAGGTGGGAATTGCGCCATGACGAGCATAACAGTAAATCCAAGAAAAACCTGAATAATCCGGTTATTAAACATGGTTTCACTCGCACCAGTGGCACTATAAAGCACAAGCATGCCATAGGCTGTTATTGCAACTAAGCCAATAAAAAGCCAAAAATCAATATGCAAACGTTGCCATGCGCGCAACCAGAAAGGGATTTTATCTTCCATTTATTTGCTCGCTCTCTTGTGGTAAATCTTCTTTTTGCTGAATAGGTGCATTATATTTTTCAACTTGTGGTAAACGCTGATTTAAATAGTAATCCATCACTTTACGCGCTAACGGTGCGGCATTACTTGAACCACCACCCGCATTCTCTAAAATAACTGTCACAACCAATCTAGGATTTTCATAAGGCGCATATGCGGTAAACCATGCGTGATCATGTAGTTCTTTTTTCAATCCCGCCGCATTGTATTTTTCATTTTCTTTTAAACTAAACACTTGAGCAGTACCAGATTTTCCTGCCACACGATAGTTTGCTCCAGCAAAAGCCTTTCTCCCCGTCCCTAAAGCTGAATTGACAACATTATACATTCCACGTTTTGCGGCATCCCAATAGCTTTGTTTAGCCTCTGTAATATCAGGATAAAGCAAAGGATCTTCGTAAGGTTTTAGAGTAGATACTTCGATTGCTTTCATCAAATGTGGGGTATTCACCTTTCCATTGTTCACCAATACAGCCGTTGCTTTTGCCACTTGTAACGGAGTTGCAGTCCAATACCCTTGGCCAATTCCCACAGAAATAGTATCACCTTGTACCCAAGGGCGTTTATAGCGTTTTTGTTTCCATTCGCGCGTTGGCATATTGGCTGCCGTTTCTTCTTGAATTTCAATCCCAGTTGGCATACCAAAGCCAAAGCGTTTCATCCAATCAGAAAGACGATCAATTCCCATACTATGAGCAACTTGGTAAAAATAAGTATCGGATGATTCTGTAATTGCTTTATTTAAATCTGTATAACCATGACCGCTCTTTTTCCAATCTCGGAATCGCTTAGTCGTATTGGGCAATACCCAATAGCCAGGGTCAAAAATCGTCGTATTTTGGCTAATCACATTCTCAGTTTGTGCAGCCACTGCAATAAAAGGTTTCACCGTAGAAGCTGGAGGATATACACCTTGGGTCGCACGACTATAAAGCGGACGAGCGGGATCATTTAATAGACGCTTATAATCTTCTGAGGAAATACCATCAACAAACAAATTATTGTCATAACTTGGCGTGGACACCATAGCCAGCACACCACTATCTTTGGGATCCAATACAACAATCGCACCTTTTTGCCCAGCCAAAAGATCAGTGATATAACGCTGCAATTCTAAATCGATAGTAAGATAAATACTTTTTCCTGCAACTGAAGGTTGTTCACGTAACTTACGAATAACTTTACCGCGGTTGTTGATTTCTACTTCTTCAAAACCTGTGGTGCCATGCAACTCATCTTCATAATAGCGTTCAATCCCCAATTTCCCCATATCACTGCTACCAGAATAATTGGCAAATTTTTCATCTTTTTTCAAACGTTCAACGTCTTTATCGTTGATTTTGCCCACATAACCTAAAATATGCGTCATAATCTCGCCATATAAGTAATAGCGTTTGAAATAAGGACGTACATCTAAACTTGGATATTGATAGCCACTCACTGCAAAACGTGCGATTTGTTCTTCTGTTAAATTGGGTTTCAATAAAATAGGCGTGTAACGAGTTCCGCGGCGACGTTCCTTTTTAAAATTTTCAATATCATTATCCGTCAATCCCACAATGTAGCGTAATTCATCTAAAGTGCGGTCTAAATTTTCAGTTTTTTCTGGCACAATATATAAACCAAAAAAAGTAAGATTTTCGGCTAATAATTTACCGTAACGATCATAGATTAAGCCACGCGTTGGAGGTAAAGGTAATAATTTAATTCGGTTACCATTAGAACGCGTTTGGTAAGTATCGAAATTAACAATCTGTAGCTGATAAATATTAGTGAATAACACCCCTGTTAGTAGCAAAATCCCCAAAAAAGCCACTAAAGTTCGGCGTGCAAAAAGGTTACGCTCCGCTTTTTTATCGCGGAACGGCTCATGAGTTGGCGTATTGAAGAATCTTTTTAAATTCATCTGACTAAAAATGAGGATTTACTATTCTCGATGATAAGGATGATTAGTAGTGAGCGACCACGCACGATACAAACTTTCAGCCACCACAACACGAACAAGTGGATGAGGTAATGTCAATGGTGAAAGCGACCAGCTTTGCTCTGCGGCCGCTTTACATTCAGGTGAAAGACCCTCAGCCCCCCCTATCAATAAACATATATCACGGCCATCGTTTTTCCAGGCTTCTAATTGCTCGGCTAACTGTGGAGTGGTCCAAGGTTTACCTGGAATATCTAACGTCACAACTTTGCCTTTTCCACAGGCAGCTAACATCGCCTTACCTTCTTGTTCTAAAATACGTTTAATATCAGCATTTTTTCCACGCTTACCTGCTGGGATTTCAATCAGTTCAAAAGGCATATCTTTTGGAAAACGGCGTTGATATTCCTCAAAACCCGTTGTAACCCAAGAAGGCATTTTTGTTCCTACAGCAATTAACGTGATTTTCACAAGTCATCCTTATCTAAAAAGTGTGGTTATTTTTCACCGCACTTTAATAAAATTTACGCCCAAAGTTTCTCTAATTGATACATTTCACGCGCGTCACGTTGCATGATATGTACGATTGCTTGACCAAGATCCACCACAATCCAATCTGCAGTATTTTTACCTTCTTCACCAAAAGTTTCAAAACCTGCTTTTTTACATTCTGTAATTAAATTATCTGCCATTGCAGAAACTTGGTGGCTCGATGTACCCGTGCAAATAATCATATTATCGGTAATCGATGATTTTCCACGTACATCAAAATGTACAATATCTGTTCCCTTTAACCCATCTAAGGTTTCCATCAAAAATTCAACTAATGCCATTTTGTTCTCGCTTCGCAATAAAAGTGCGAGATTCTATCATTGAATACCCTCTCGCGCAAAATCCACGCAAAAAATAAGCGCGAAATTAACCGCGCTTTTGTTTGTATAAATTGAACTTATTTTAGCTATGCAGCCCACAATAACACTGCTAATAATTGTGGAGACATTATCCGCAAGAACATCACCAATGGATACACAGTGGCATAAGAAAGTGCTGCCGCACCGTTATCTTCTTTAATTTCATTAGCAAATGCTAAAGCCGGAGGATCTGTCATTGAACCCGCAAGTAAACCACAGATTGTAAGGTAATTCAGTTTGCCATATAGACGAGCCAAAACACCGGTAATCATTAATGGAATAAAGGTGATAAAAATACCGTATCCCATCCATTCAAGACCAGAGCCATTCAACAAGGTATCAAAGAAACTTCCACCTGATTTTAAACCTACCACTGCTAAGAAAAGGACAATCCCTATTTCACGCAATGCCAAGTTAGCACTAGGTGGCATAAACCAGTAAAGTTTACCAATCGTACCAATTCTCGCTAAAATCAACGCAACCACCAATGGCCCACCAGCAAGTCCTAATTTTAACGCGACAGGGAAACCGGGAATATAGAATGGAATCGAACCAACGAGTACCCCTAAACCAATACCGAAAAACACAGGTAACATTTGCACTTGAAGTAATTTTTGTTGTGCATTACCAATTACGGAAATAGCTTTGTTTAGCACATCGGTATGCCCTACCATATGAAGTACATCACCAAATTGTAAAGTTGTATTCGCTGTTGGCACTAATTCAATACCGGCACGATTCAAGCGAGAGATCACCACACCATATTTTTGATGAATACCCAAAGTGCGGATCTTTTTACCTAAGACTTTTTCATTAGTAACCACTACTCGTTCGGCACGAATCTCTCCACTATAAGAGGATGTTGGCGCATCTACCTCATGACCAATAATCAAGCGCATTTTGGATAGAGCGGCATCATCGCCGACTAATTGCAAAATATCATTGGTACGAATTTCTGTGCTAGCCTTTGGAACAATTTCCATGTCCTCGCGTTTTAGGCGAGAGCAAACCACTTCCTCATCACTAAATCCAGGCACTTCAATCAGCATTAAACCATCTAAATTTTGGTTGGTCACTTTCACAGAAATGCTATGCAAACTTTCTTTTTCTTGACCGCTCTCTGCATTAAAACGAGCGGCTTCATCGTCCACTTTGACTTTAAAAAATAAGCGTATTAACCACATTGCAAGCAAAATACCACAAATCCCGAATGGATAAGCCATCGCATAAGACATTCCCATTGTCACTGTAGTTTGTTGCACGCCAAGTTCAGTCAAAATTTGCTGACCTGCACCAAGGGCTGGCGTGTTAGTTACTGCCCCTGCGTAAATACCAAGTGCAATATCTAACGGAACATCCGCAACCTTATGCACGATCACCGCTGCAACAGAACCGAGTACAACGATTAAAATGGCAAAAGCATTGAGTTTTAAACCTGATTTTCGTAAAGATGCAAAAAAACCAGGCCCAACTTGGATCCCAATCGTATAAACAAACAGAATCAAGCCAAATTCCTGCACAAAATGCAACGTACGTGCATCTAATTGCAAACCATATTGATTGGTGAAATGAGCCACAATGATACCACCAAACAGCACTCCACCGATGCCAAGCCCAACCCCACGGATCTTCCAATGCCCGATCCATAAACCGATTACGGCAACGAGGGCAAGAAGACTAATCGTGATTGCAATATCACTCATATTGACCCCTTAAAAATGAAATTTAACTCCTTCGGATTATATCCAAGTTGTTTTTTGAAAACCTTAACCAAACTCAAAAAATGCTACGTTCGTCACATTTTTTCTTGCGAAATTGAGCATAGACTCTACAATACCGAAAATTTTTGACCCTTTTATAAAAAGTGTGGTTATTTTTCACCGCACTTTTATCTCGGATGGAATATTTATGGATTACGGCCAAGAAGCCATTACTTCTCTTATTTGGATTTTACAAACGCTAGCTATCACCTCAGTCGTCTTTAGTTTTGGCATTTTTCTTTTGGTGCGTTTTACCCAATGGGGAAAACAATTTTGGATGTTTGCAGGTGGCTATCTTTCACCTAAACGCAGCATAAAACCTATCCTATTCTTTCTGCTTATTGTTGCGATGACATTACTCAGCGTACGTATCAGCCTTGTACATTCTGAGTGGTACAAAAATATGTACACATCATTGCAAGAATTTAATGAACATATATTTTGGCAACAAATGGGCTTGTTCTGCGCCATTGCCGCAAGTTCTGTTTCAGCAGCATTAGTAAGCTATTATTTAGAGCAACGTTTCGTCATCAACTGGATTGAGTGGCTTAACGAACAACTTGTTGATAAATGGATGGCACATCGAGCCTATTACAAAACACAGTATTTATCAGAAAACCTAGATAACCCCGATCAACGTATTCAACAAGATGTCCAATCTTATGTAAAAACCACGCTTTCTTTAAGCACCGGAGTCATTGATGCGGTCACCTCAATGATCTCTTACACGATTTTGTTATGGGGATTAGCAGGTCCAATGATGGTACTTGGCGTGGAAATTCCACATATGATGGTGTTCTTAGTATTTGGCTATGTCATTTTCACCACCCTCATAGCATTTTGGCTCGGTCGCCCATTAATATCGTTGAATTTTATTAATGAGCGCTTAAACGCAAACTACCGTTATTCTTTAATTCGCATAAAAGAATATGCCGAAAGTATTGCTTTTTACGCAGGTGAAAAGGTAGAAAAAAATCAGCTTTACCAACAATTCAATGCTGTCATCCATAACATGTGGGTCATAGTATTTAGAACGCTAAAATTTTCAGGATTTAACTTAGTTATAAGTCAAGTTTCTGTTGTTTTTCCATTGTTAATTCAAGTTGGGCGTTACTTTGAAAAACAAATAAAACTCGGTGATTTAATGCAAACTTTACAAGTATTTGGAAAATTGCACAGCAATCTTTCATTTTTCCGTAATACTTATGATAGTTTTGCGGGGTATAAAGCAACTCTCGATCGTTTAACTGGCTTTAGCTATGCCATTGAAAATGTAAATAATGAATCACAAACACAAATATATAATCATCCAACAGATGTAATTTTCAAAAATTTAAGTATTAAAAATCCATTAGGTCACACACTGGTAAAAAATCTCAACATTATGCTACCGCAAGGAAGTAGTTTACTCATTCAAGGAAAATCTGGTGCAGGGAAAACGACACTTTTACGAACAATCGCTGGGCTCTGGAGCTACGCAGAAGGTGAAGTAATTTGTCCAATAAACAGTCAACTTTTCTTATCGCAAAAACCCTATTTGCCACAAGGAAATTTGATTTCAGCATTAACTTATCCCAATAAGCCAGACAATATTTCACATACGCAAGCGGTAGAAATATTAAACAAAGTGCAACTGGGGCATTTGGCTGAACAATTAGAAAAAGAACAAGACTGGACGCGTATTCTTTCTCTTGGTGAGCAACAGCGTTTAGCGTTTGCGCGTTTGATTCTACACAAGCCTGCCGTAGCCTTCTTAGATGAAGCCACAGCAAGTATGGACGAAGGTTTAGAATTTGCGATGTATCAACTATTAAAACAAGAGCTACCAAAAACCACGCTAATCAGTGTTGGCCACCGTTCAACGCTAAAAGCATTACATCAACAACAACTGATTTTGCAAGATAAAGGTCAGTGGCAACTAATGTAAAAAACACGAAAAACAACTGTAATTTCAACGCATTTTTTGGTACATTTAGCACAATTTTTTGCGTGCTTGGCAATGAGATAATTTCACTTTTTTCAGCCAAGCAAAATTAACTCTGATTTTAGAAATAGGATAATTATGTTATTTAAAAAAATTCGTGGACTTTTCTCAAACGATCTTTCTATCGACTTAGGTACTGCAAACACGTTAATTTATGTGAAAGGTCAGGGTATTGTCTTAGATGAACCTTCGGTTGTTGCCATTCGACAAGATCGCGTTGGTTCACTAAAAAGCATTGCGGCTGTAGGTAAAGAAGCGAAATTAATGCTTGGACGTACACCAAAAAGCATCGCTGCTATTCGCCCAATGAAAGATGGTGTAATCGCAGACTTCTTTGTTACAGAAAAAATGTTGCAATACTTTATCAAACAAGTTCACAGCGGTAATTTTATGCGTCCAAGCCCTCGTGTACTTGTCTGTGTGCCTGCTGGTGCAACACAAGTAGAACGTCGTGCAATTAAAGAATCCGCAATCGGTGCTGGTGCACGTGAAGTATATTTAATTGAAGAGCCAATGGCAGCCGCAATCGGCGCTAAATTACCCGTTTCTACTGCGGTTGGTTCCATGGTAATTGACATCGGCGGTGGTACGACTGAAGTCGCTGTTATTTCCTTAAACGGTATCGTATATTCTTCTTCAGTTCGTATCGGTGGTGACCGTTTTGATGAAGCGATCATTTCTTATGTTCGCCGCACTTTTGGTTCTGTTATCGGTGAACCTACTGCTGAACGCATTAAACAAGAAATCGGTACAGCCTACATTCAAGAAGGTGATGAAATTAAAGAAATGGAAGTGCATGGTCATAACCTTGCTGAAGGTGCTCCTCGTTCATTCACCTTAACCTCACGTGATGTGTTAGAAGCTATTCAACAGCCCTTAAATGGTATTGTTGCAGCCGTTCGAACCGCACTTGAGGAATGTCAGCCAGAACATGCAGCAGACATTTTTGAGCGTGGTATGGTATTAACTGGTGGTGGTGCACTACTACGCAATATTGATATTCTCCTTTCCAAAGAATCGGGAGTGCCAGTCATCATTGCTGAAGATCCATTAACCTGTGTTGCTCGCGGTGGTGGTGAAGCATTAGAAATGATCGATATGCACGGTGGCGACATTTTTAGTGACGAAATTTAATTTAGAACAAAAATAAAAAGTGCGGTTAAAATGACCGCACTTTTCCTTTTAATCTTTTTATCTCAACGTAGGACGCTTAATGAAGCCTATTTTCGGTAAAGCCCCCCCGCTTGGCATTCGATTATTATTAGCTATAGCAGCTTCCCTTTCTTTAATCTTAGCTGATGGTCAAACTAATTCAATGACTAAAGCGCGCAGTGCCATGGAAACTGCAGTGGGTGGTCTCTATTATCTTGCCAATAGCCCTCGTACCGTATTAGATGGGGTATCAGATAATTTAGTAGATACCAGTAAATTACAAATCGAAAATAAAGTATTACGCGAACAATTACGTGAAAAAAATGCAGATTTACTCTTACTAGATCAACTCAAAGTCGAGAATCAGCGTTTACGTTTATTGTTAAACTCCCCTTTACGCACCGATGAATACAAAAAGATTGCGGAAATTTTAACTGCAGAAACTGATATTTATCGTCAACAAATTGTTATTAACCAAGGCGAAAAAGACGGTGCGTATGTAGGCCAACCTGTAATTGATGAAAAAGGCGTCATTGGTCAAATTATTTCTGTGGGTGAGAACACCAGCCGAGTACTACTCTTAACTGATGTCACTCATTCTATTCCAGTACAAGTTCTACGTAACGATGTTCGCGTCATTGCAAGTGGTACAGGGCATACCGATGAGCTAACTCTTGATAATGTACCTCGTTCTGTAGATATTGAAAAAGGTGACTTACTTGTAACGTCTGGTCTTGGTGGCCGTTTCCTTGAAGGCTATCCAGTAGCAGTTGTACAAAGCGTTTCACGCGATGGTTCCAATTACTTTGCAACTGTCAAAGCCAAACCTCTCGCAGCCCTTGAACGCTTACGCTATGTATTGCTACTTTGGCCAAGCAATTTAGATATGTCTAAAGTAAAATCGATGTCTCCAGAAGAAGTGCGTAATTTAGTGCAAAAACGTTTAGAAAGCCAAGCAAATGAAGCTGATTACAAAGTAAAAAAAGCCCCATTAACAGACGATAATCTTCAAGAAAATAAGGATAAATCAACGGTTGAACCTGAAATTCCAACCGATGCACCACAAAATGAAGAAGCTGTACCGTCAGAACAACAAGAACATAGGGAAGAAGACTAATGCAAACTCGCTTTATTTTACAATGGCTCACAATTTTAAGCTTCTTTGTCGTGGCATTAGTGCTAGAACTCGCACCCTGGCCACTTGGTTTTCAGGCATTTAAGCCGGCTTGGTTAGTTCTCGTTTTACTTTACTGGGTTCTGGCTATTCCAAATAAAGTCAGTATTGGATGGGCATTTTTATTAGGACTTGTATGGGATTTAATCCTAGGTTCCACATTAGGTATTCATGCCCTAGTCCTTTCTGTGACAATTTATTTTGTGGCAAAAAACTATCTCGTACTCAGAAATTTATCGCTTTGGTTTCAAAGCCTTTTAGTGATTTCGTTTGTGTTTATTGTCAGATTAGCTATTTTCTTAGTCGAATTCTCCCTGCATACCGCATTTTTTAACTGGCAAGAAATCTTTGGGGCATTGGCCTCTGGAATATTATGGCCATGGGTATTTTTATTAATGCGTAAAATGCGCCGAAAAGTTAAATTACATTAAAAAAGAGAGATAAATATCTCTCTTTTTTTATGACTTGTGAGTATCTAAAAACCTAATTCAACTGCTTATTAGCATCCATCAAAGAATCACATTCCCAGCCGATATACTCTCCCGCAAATTGTCCAGCCAGTTTTTCAAACCGTTCGACTTGTTCAAAAATTTCACCATTATCTAATGAAATTTCTTGCTCTAATTTCACTAAGAAATAAGGTTCATCATCTTCATTAAATTGAATAGCTTGTGCGGAATATTGTAATGTTGTGAAAGAATAATCACCTAAACTAAGCTCATCCATGAAAGGGAACATTTTCTCTTCTTCATCAAAATGAAAACTATGCTCCACTAGATACGTATCACTTAAATCACGGCCTTTATTTTTAAGCAAATCAAGCAACTCTTCCGTTGCATTTAATTTAATCTCTAATGGAGAAGCAAGCAAAAAGTCAAAATAAGTATCCCAACTTAAATCCTTTTGCACATTAATATCTTTAACAAAATCAATTTGTTGTAAAGTTTCTACAACAAGATTTTCATGCTCACAGTAAAAATGCATTTTGGCTTGGGAATTACAAATAAAATGTCCCGCAAAAAATACATTCGGAAGTGCGGTTAATTGCGCCAGAATTTTAAATACACGATTAATTAACTTATCGTATTCGACTTCTGAGGGCAAACCGGTTTCATCATCTGCCTTATAAGCGATAGTGAATTGCACTATTTTATCGAGATCTTTACCGTGATATTTTTCAACATCTTCAATATTTGCGGTAAACACGGCGGGCATACCATTCACGGTAGAACGATAATTCTGCCAATTAGCCATATCCATGTCGCTTTCCTATTTAAATTCAGCCCAAATCGGTGCGTGATCAGAAGGTTTTTCCATTGCTCGAATATCTAGTGCAATGCCCACATCGACACAGCGTTCAGCCAATTTTTGACTTACTAAAATATGATCAATTCGTAAACCTCGATTATCATCAAAACCTTTAGAACGGTAATCAAACCACGAGAATTTATCATTTGCTGTCGGGTTCAGCTTACGGAAACTATCTTCTAATCCGTAATCGTACAAACGTTGATACCACTCTCTTTCTTCTGGTAAGAAAGAACATTTACCTGTGCGTAACCAACGTTTACGATTTTCATCTCCGATACCAATATCTAAATCACTTGGACTAATATTCATATCACCCATAATTAAAATCGGATTCAATTTATCGTGTTCTTTTTCTAAATACTGTTGGAGATCCGCATAAAACTTCTCTTTAGCTGGAAATTTAGTCTCGTGCGCACGGCTCTCCCCCTGAGGAAAATAGCCATTAATGACAGTCAACAAACCAAAATTAGTTTCAAGATCAGCCATAATAATGCGTTTCTGCGCATCTTCATTGTCTGTTGGAAAACCACGACGAACCGCTTTAGGTTCTTGTTTAGTCAATAATGCTACGCCATAGTGACCTTTCTGTCCGTGATGAAATACGTGATAACCTAAGTTTTCTGTAATTTCATAAGGAAAAGCCTCATCAGCGACTTTAATTTCTTGCAAGCCGATTACATCTGGCTGATATCTTTCAATAATAGCTTCAAGTTGATGTGGACGAGCACGTAAACCATTTATATTAAAAGAGATAAATTTCATTTTTGTTCCTATTAAAGAGTAAAATTGGCTTTATTATACAGAGATTTCTATTTTGATAAAAACGGCTTTGCCAGATAAGCCTTAATTTGCTCAAACACACTGGATTTAATCCAAAATTGACCTTGAGAGGGTAAATAAGTTACCGAAATAAAATCATTCAAATAATCAAATTCCAATTGGGCAGCATGCAAATAAGTGCGGTCAATTTTTTCAGTGTTTTTAGCATAAAGTCCATCACCCAAAATCGGACTACCTAAACTTTTCATCGCAACACGTAATTGATGCGTTTTCCCTGTTTGTGGTTTTAAAATAAATAAACGTAAATTAGGCTCACAGCTTACACTTTCAAAACGCGTAATTGCGGGGTTTTCTTTTGTTTGACAAAGTTTCCATGCGCCATCTCGAGCTTTCTTCATATCCCCGATAATCAAACCTTGTTTCTTTTTAGGCTTTTGGTTACTTAATGCCAAATAAGTTTTATGAATTTTGTGTTCAGAAAAAAGTCGTGAAAATTCAGCCGCACTTTCAGTATTCAATGCCAAAATCAATAAACCCGATGTAACTTTATCCAAGCGATGAACTAACCAGACTTGAGGCACATTCAGTTGTTTTGCAACAAGTTCTGTTAAACCTTGTTCTGCTTGATCTTTATGAACGCTAATACCTTCCGGCTTGTTGATAATAATAAAATCGCTATGTTGATAAACAACCTCGATTTTCATCAGACTTGCTCCTTTTTGTAAATTTTATTTTTACCGAGAACAATATCTTTCACCGAGCTAAGTAATTCCTGTTGAATATGTGAGAGCTTTGGTTTTTCATTTAATTGAAATGCTAATGGGCGACAAAGCTCCATTGCTTTCACGCCTAATCTAGCAGTGAGCAATCCCACGCCGATTCCTTGAGCTATGCGCGCAGAAAGTTTTGCTGTTACATCTTGAGAAAGCCAATCCATTCCAATATCTTGTGCCACTTCGGTTGCTCCAGCAAAAGCAATATTGACCAATACCATTCTTAACAATCGAATACGTGAAAAATACCCTAATTCAATTCCATAAATCTCAGCAATCTTATTCATTAATCGAAGATTTCTCCACACAATAAAAAACATATCCACCACAGCAAGTGGACTAATCGCAACAATCACCGCTGATTCAGCGGCCATTTTACTAATCAATTTTTTAGCTTGTGAATCAAAAGAAGACAAAACATTACGGCTGAATAAATGCGTAATTTCTTGCGCTGAATAAGCTTCATTTAATTGGTGTTGCCATTGAATTACCTCTGAAGAATCATTTTCCAAACGTAGCGATTTTGCAATATCTAAGCAAAGAACTTTACTTTTTTCTGCGTTATGAACAGAAAAAACATCGCCATTTTTTACCGCACTTTCTAACCAAATCTGCTGACTTTGTTGTTGCAATTGCTCACGTTTTTTTAAACAAACTAAACGTCGCCACTCACCAATAATCTCTTTAATCCCCAATAAAATGACAATTAAACTGACTAAAGCAAAAGCAAGATAAATCCATTGATGTTGTTGATAGCTATCCCAAATCCACTGCACGGATTGCGCAACTGTCGCTGCACCAAATAAAAGTGCGGTAAATTTTAATAAAGTTTTTCCAAAACCTGATTTTGGTTTCAATGCCTGTTCAAGCTGAGCATCAAGTAATTCCCCTTCCAAGGGTTCATCCAGCTTTGTTTCTACATGATGAAACTCTTGCTTAGGCTGATATTGTTCTTCCTCAACGTTGACTGCGTGTTCAAAAATTTGTTTTTCCATTGCCTATTCCAAAAAATAACCCCACTGAAAAGTGGGGTCACAACGTTAAAATTCAATCATTATTCATCGCTTGAGAAAATAGAAAGTAATCTTAATAAACTCAAGAATAAATTGTAGATTGAAACATAAATATTCACGGTTGCGCGAATGTAATTCGTTTCACCACCATAGATGATATTACTGGTTTCATACAAAATAGTCATTGTAGAGAACACAACAAATAATGCACTAATTGCGACTGATAACGCAGGAATTTGGAAGAAGAAACTTGCCGCCATACCAAGCAATAGCACAATAAATAATGCGAACATTGCGCTTGATAAAAATGACATATCTTTTTTCGTAGTCAATACATAAGCGGAACACGCGAAAAATACGATAGCAGTTCCTGCAAATGCAAGCATAATCAGATCTTCCATTCCACGTGCCACATACATATTTAAAATTGGCCCGATGGTGTATCCCATAAATCCGGTGAAAGCAAAGGCCGCCAAAATACCAGCAGGACGATCAGCTAATTTATTTGTTAAGAAAAGTAAGCCATAAAAACCCACTAATAACACAATAATATTTGGATATGGCAAGTTTAGACTCATTGAAATAAACGCAACAACCGCTGAAAATGCCATGGTTAATCCCAATAAAAAATACGTGTTACGCAACACTTTATGTGTGCTGAGTAGCGATTCCTGCTGTGCATCCACAATAAGACGTGATTGCATAAAAGCTCCTTGTATAATAAGTAAAAAGTCTCTTGTAAAGTAAGGGCTAGGGGTAAAAAAGTCAATGGTATTAATAGAATTAATTTCATCAAAATGAATAAATTATCATCACCTAAACTTAAATCATTAGATTTCTGTTTACATCAATAAAATATTCATTATACTACGTCCATCAATCACGGAGGAATGGTCGAGTGGTTGAAGGCACCGGTCTTGAAAACCGGCGAGGGTTTACGCCCTCCTAGGGTTCGAATCCCTATTCCTCCGCCATCAGAATTGAAAAATCCCTAAGTCGAAAGGCTTAGGGATTTTTACTTTGTATTACGTTATTTGGTCAATCCATTCACGAGTGAAATAACAGCCTGAATATCACTATCAGACAATTTTCCTTCTTTCACAAATTTGATTTTTCCCATTTTGTCTAACACGATAATTGCGCTATCTTTAGGATTTAATTCCCAAGTATTTTTCACCGCACTTTTATCATCTAATACAACCTGGCTATGTGGATTTTCCTGTTTTCCTTTTTGTGCACTATTTTTTACAAACATACCTGTACCAACAATCGCATCATCCGCATTAATAATGGTCGTTGTTTGGTATTTTGCAGGGTTAAAATGAGATGCTTTTATCGCATCAATCATTGGCTGATTTTTCTCTTTTGCTGCAGTTCTACCCGCTAAATGATGGACAACGCGCACTTTACCCGCTAATCCCGCAGAACTCCAAGCTTGAAACGCAGTATCTTTACCAGAAAGTACAATTTCACCATACTCACTCACTTTGACCGATGGTAAAGATTGCTCTAATTGCAAATTGTGTGCCCAAGTTGAACTACTAAATATCACGCCACAAACTAAGGCAAGAATTTGTTTTCTCATACATTTTCCTCAAAAATTCATCAAAAACTTTCACGCTTTGGAGAAAGACATCTTTTTTGCTATACTCGCGCGCCTATTATATGTAATCAAGAAGGAAAACCCAATGGATCAAATGCCTAATTGCCCAAAATGTCAAAGTGAATACGTTTACCACGATTCAATTAATTTTGTTTGCCCTGATTGCGGTAATGAATGGGATAATAATGAAATTCAAGAATCAGATGACGATCAACTCATTGTAAAAGACAGCAATGGGAATTTGCTTGCAGATGGCGATGATGTACTTTTGATTAAAGATTTAAAATTAAAAGGTTCATCAGAAATATTGAAAAAAGGTACAAAATTCAAAAACATCCGCTTAGTAAATGGCGATCATAACGTTGATTGCGGCAAAATTATGCTGAAATCTGAGTTTTTGAAAAAGGCTTAGAAACAAAAGAGCGCTCAAGAAAACAATAGTTTTCTGACCGCTCTTTACATCATAAATAAGAAGTTATCGAGTTAGCTCAACAGCTTCTTTCACTAAACGCCCTATTTCCGCCCAATTTTTTGCTTTAATCAATTTTTTCTCCACAAACCAAGAGCCACCGCAAGCCACAATGTTTGGAATAGCTAAGTAATCTTTAATATTATGCAAACCGATTCCCCCTGTTGGCATAATTTGAAGTTGAGCATAAGGTCCTAACAATGCTTTGATCATCTTCACACCACCCGATGCTTCTGCAGGGAAGAATTTTACCGCAGAAATTCCCATTTCTAATGCGGTTTCAATGGCCATAGGATTATTCACCCCTGGCGTTATTGGAAAATTTAAATCTTGACATAATTTCACAATTTTTGGATTAAATCCTGGTGTTACCACAAAATCCGCCCCACTATTTCTTGCTAGCATCACTTGTTCAGCTGTTAAAACTGTACCGGCAGCAATTAAAAAGTCAGGTCTATTTGCACGCAACAAACGGATCGCATCTGCTGCTACTTCAGAACGAAATGTAATTTCCGCCACTGGCAAACCATTTTTATCCAACGTATCTGCTAGCGGCAAAATATCTTCCGCATAATCCAACGCAATTACAGGCACCACTTTCAATTGGCGGAGTTTTTCAATGATTTGTTGAGTTGTGTATGACATAATTTTTCCTATTTAAAATAATTTTTTGCGTTGTTGAAACAAATATCTTCAATCATTTTACCCAATAATGAAATATCATTTGGCGCTTCACCTTTTTCAACCCATCCACCAATCATTTCACACAAAATACGACGAAAATATTCATGACGAGTATAAGATAAGAAACTACGTGAATCAGTAAGCATACCTATAAATTGGCTTAATAAACCCAATTGTGAAAGCTGTTGTAGCTGGCGCTCCATACCATCTTTTTGGTCATTAAACCACCAGCCTGATCCAAATTGAATTTTACCAGCTACGCCACCGGTTTGGAAATTACCAATCATACTGCCAATCATCTCGTTATCACGAGGATTCAAACAGTACAAAATTGTTTTTGGTAACTGATTTTGACGCTCCATCGCATCCAATAAATGGGAAAGCTGTTCTGCATAAGCACGATCGCCCATAGAATCAAATCCACTATCCGCACCAAGCAATGTAAACATTCTAGTATTATTGTTTCGGATTGCACCAATATGCATTTGCATCACCCATTGGCGTTTACAATATTCCGAAGCAAGCCATACCAGAATTGCTGTGCTAAATTGCGCAATTTCTTCTTCTAATATAGGTTGATTTTGCAAACGTTTTCGAAGAATATCATCTAATACTGATTCGTCTGGGATTGGAGCAAAACGAACAATTTCCATACCATGATCAGCCGATTTACAACCATGTTCATCAAAGTGATTTAAGCGTTTGACTAAGGCTTTTTGTAAATCAGCAAATGAACAAATTTCAATATCAGCGACTTGGCTAAGCTGGGCGATATAATCATTGAATGGTGGCAACTCAATTTTAAACACTTTATCCGGTCGCCAACTTGGTACAACCTCAATATCAAAACTATCATCATTTTTTATCGTTTGATGATATTCCAATGAGTCAATTGGATCATCTGTTGTTCCTACCAATTTCACATTCATTTTCTTCATAATTCCACGAGCTGAAAATTCAGGTTGCTGCAACATTTCATTGCATTGATACCAAATTTTATCTGCATTTTGTGGATTAAATAATGTATTAGTAATTCCAAAAGGACGACGTAATTCTAAATATGTCCAGTGATAAATTGGATTACCAATACAAAGCGGAACAGTTTTTGCCCAAGCTAAATATTTTTGGTAATTATCCGCTTTGCCTGTAATTAATTCTTCCGGCACACCCGCCGTACGTAAAGCACGCCATTTATAATGGTCGCCTTCTAACCAAATTTCAGCCAAATCTTTAAATTGGCGATTTTCAGCCACTTCTTTTGGACTTAAATGACAGTGGTAATCAAAAATAGACTGATGTTTTGCATAGTCATGGTAAAGCGTTTTTGCTGTATTTGTTGAAAGAAGAAAATCTTCATCCATAAATTGTTTCATATTATCCTCCTACACACCGCTATAAGCAGAGAATCCACCATCAACCGGTACAATCACACCATTGACAAAACTCGAATAATTTTCATCGATTAAGAATAATAATGCGCCAAGTAATTCTTCTGGTTCACCAAAACGCCCCATTGGCGTGTTAGTGAGGATTTTATTTGCGCGAGCGGTTGGATGACCTTCTGCATCAAATAATAAAGCGCGATTTTGGTTACTGACTAAAAAGCCCGGAGCTATGGCATTACAACGAACACCCACTTTAGAAAAATACACAGCAAGCCATTGTGTGAAATTACTGATCGCAGATTTTGCACCGGAATAAGCAGGTATTTTCGTTAACGGTGTAAAGGCATTCATACTTGAAATATTGATGATATTTGCACCTTTTTTACCAATCATATCTTTTGCAAAAACTTGAGTTGGCAATAACGTCCCCAAGTAGTTAAGATTAAATACAAATTTAATGCCTGATTTATCCAAATCAAAGAACGTTTTTGTTGTTTCATTCAAATCAAATTGATGAAATTCATTATCGGTAGTCGCTTTTGGATTATTCCCACCTGCACCATTAATTAAAATGTCACAAGTGCCAAAATCGGTTTCAATTTGATTTCTCACTTCTTTAATATTTTCAAGCTCTAACACATTTGTTTTATAAGCTTTTGCATGACCACCTGCTTGATTAATCTCTTGCGCCACTTTATCGGCTGCTTCAAAATTAATATCTAATAAAGCGAGATTAGCTTTTGTATGCGCCAACTTTTTTGCTAAAAATGCGCACAACACACCGCCAGCACCGGTAATGACAATCAATTTATTTTCTAAATGATGGTTAGCTGCAATATTCATATTGTACTCCGTTAATTAAATTCAGATTGAAGATGAGAAATGGCGTGTTTATCAATAATCGCGCCTTTATGTTGAATCACTATGCCTGCTACACAATTGCCTTGTTGACAACAAATTTTTAAAGGTTTATTTCGTAAATAACCATTTAAAAAGCCGGCATTAAAAGAATCGCCTGCAGATGTAGTATCCACAACATTCGAAATAGGTTTAGGTACAACTTGTCCATATTGGAAAGTTTGAGAATCTGAAAAAATCGCGCCATTTCGACCGCACTTTACAACCACTTTTGGTATACCAATTTGATGTAGACGAGTTAAAGTATCTTTCTCATCTTCATCATTCCACAATAATTGCTCATCATCAAAGGTGACAAGTGCGAGACTCACATAAGGCAACAATTGCATATAGCAATCTTGGGCATCTTTTAATGAATCCCAAAGTTTAGGGCGGAAGTTACTATCAAAAGCGACTTGCACACCTTTTTGAGCTAATTTGATCAGTTGGTCAACAAGAAAAGTACGGTCATTTTTAGGTAAGATCGCAAGTGAGATCCCGCTTAAATAAATCATATCCACTTGCTCTAGATCTGATAGAACCTTTGAAAAATCAGGATGTTGTACCATATAATGCGCAGCAGACTGATTACGCCAATAAAGAAACGTACGTTCTCCTTGTTCATCAAGCTGGATAAGATATAAACCAGGTTGGTGCTTTTCATCTTTTAACACCCAGTCCGTATTCACTCCATCCGCTTGCCAATGCATTCGCATTTGTTCACTTAAAGTATCTGATCCCAATGCAGAAACATAGTGAACTTGGATGTCATTTGATGAACTGATTCTGCTAAGATAAGTAGCTGAATTTAATGTGTCACCACCATAGCTTTGCCACATCTCGCTAAATGGCTTTCCATTCAGTTCGATCATACACTCGCCGATAAATGCTATTTTTTTCATATTTGCTCCCAAAATGAAAGGATACGCAAAGGCGTACCCTTCCAACATTAATTACTTGGTTGCTAAACTATCAATACGTTCAATGTATTCTTTAAGCAAAGGATTGGCTTTTGCCGCATCGTGCATGCTTTTTGTTATATCAATGAAAGGTTGTTTATCCACTTTCACAAATTCTACCCCCAATTTATCTTTAGCTTCTTGGGTGGTTTCAGCAATCATTTTTTGCCATAAATCTTTGTGATATATCATTGAATCATCAGCAGCTTTTTTTAGTGCTTTTTGTTGTTCTGGAGTCAATTTATCCCAAGATTTTTGACCAATTACAAGCACATCAGGAATCATAGTATGTTCATCTTCACTAAAGAATTTAGCCACTTCACCATGACGAGCCAAGGTTAATGCTGTTTGGTTATTTTCAGCACCATCAACTACTTTTTGTTGCAATGCTGTATAGAGTTCACCATAAGCTAAAGGCGTTGGAGATGCCCCCATTAACTTGATCATTTCTACAGCTGTTGGACTTGGTTGAACACGAATTTTCATTCCTTTTAGATCTGCTGGTGATTTAATTGGCTTAGCCGCATAAAAACTGCGGGCACCACCATCATAATAAGTTAAACCGATAAAACCCTTACCTTTTGATGAATTCAAAATTTTTTGTCCAACTTCAGGATCAAGTAATGCACGATAATAATGGTCTACATTATGGAAAAGGTAAGGAATATTATATGCGCCATAAGATGGCTCAAAAGCTTCCAATTCACTCGCATTGGATTTTGCCATATCAAGTGAACCTGATTGCAGTAATTCCATTGACTCTCGTTGCGTACCAAGTTGACTATTCGGATAAATACGGATCACCACTTCACCATTAGTTAATTTTTTCACTTCATCTGCCATATATTGCATTGAAATATGGACAGGGTGGGTTTTGTCATTATTGTGACTTAACTTCAATACAGTTTTAGCAGAAGCTGAAAATGCCATACCTGCTGATAACGCCAAGCTCAATACACAAGAAAGAGCATTTTTTTTGATTTGCATAACGCATCTCCCATAAGTTAGTAAATTGAAAAACAATCCGGAACAACTTGGATGTTGGGAAGATGATAGACCAAAAAAATTAAAGTGGTCAATTCGATTATTTTAAATTGGTGATCCACATCACACTTTTAAATAAAAAAACTTGCAAAAAAGAAATTTCAAATCATAATTGGTTCACCAATTTAAGTATAACGGCAAAAAGGAGTTATAATGAACAAGTTCATATCCATCATAAATAGAGTCTTATCAACACTTTGTGTTGCATTAAGTTCATTCTTGGTCATCTGTGTAGTTTGGCAAGTTTTATCTCGCTATATTCTTAACACACCAAGTACTTATACCGATGAGATAGCTCGTTTTCTCTTCATTTGGGTTGGTCTAATGGGGGCCGCCTATGCATTAGGTCAAAAGAAACACCTTGCAATTGATCTTTTAGTTAGCAAGTTTGAAAACTCACCACTTAACCAAAACCGTTTACAACTTATTATTAATCTTATCAGTGTGGTATTCGCTACAGTTATTATGTGCTATGGCGGATTTAAACTTGTTATAGATACCGTTAATAATGGGCAAATATCACCAGTTTTAGGCATTCAGATGGGGCTTGTCTATCTTGCAATTCCTTTGAGTGGTTGTTTTATGTTGCTTTATCTTTTAAGGGATATTGTTGATAACATTCACAACATAAACTCAGCACATTTACTAACATCAGCTCATCAAGGAGAATAAAAATGGAATGGTCAAATATCATTGTACTTTGCTCTAGTTTCTTTGTACTTCTATTTATTGGTGCACCAATTTCATTTTCTATTGGTATTGCATCACTTCTTACTATAATGCTATCAATTCCTTTTGATGCTGCTATTGCCGTTATTTCTCAAAAAATGGCTTCTGGTTTAGATAGTTTCTCTTTGCTTGCTATCCCATTCTTTATCTTAGCTGGCAACATTATGAATCGTGGTGGCATTGCAATACGACTAATTGAATTTGCTAAAGTAATTGGTGGACGATTACCAGGCTCTCTAGCTCATGTGAATGTATTAGCTAATATGATGTTTGGTTCAATTTCTGGCTCTGCTGTAGCATCAGGAGCAGCAATGGGTGGGATTATGTCACCTTTACAAAAGAAAGAAGGATATGATCCTGCTTTCTCTGCTGCAGTGAATATCTCATCTTGTCCTACCGGACTATTAATACCCCCTAGCAATACATTCATTGTTTACTCTTTAATCTCTGGTGGCACATCGATTGGTGCATTATTCCTTGCTGGTTACATTCCTGGGATTTTGATGGGATTATCCATCATGGTAATTGTGGCTATTATTGCGAAAAAAAGAAAATATCCTGTTTCACCTAAACCAACTCGCTCAGAAGCAATGAAAAAAACGCTAGATGCCTTACCTAGCCTCGGTTTAATAATCGTTATCATGGGTGGCATCATCGGCGGTATCTTTACTGCAACAGAAGCCTCTGCTTTTGCCGTTGTTTATACCTTAATTCTTGCAGTTGTTTTCTACCGTGAAGTAACCATCAAAGAATTACCAAAAATTATTTTAGATTCTGTTGTTACAACCGCTATTGTGCTTCTCTTAATTGGTACATCAATGGGTATGTCTTGGGCAATGGCAAACGCAGATATTCCTTACACTATTAGTGATGCATTATTAAATATCTCTGACAATCCAATTGTTATCCTATTAATCATCAACATTATTCTATTAATTGTTGGTGTATTCATGGATATGACCCCTGCATTACTTATTTTTACTCCAATTTTCTTACCTATCGTAACAGAATTAGGTATGGATCCCGTTCACTTCGGTGTATTGATGGCATTTAACCTTTCTATCGGTATCTGCACTCCACCAGTTGGTAGCGCATTATTCATTGGTTGTTCCGTTGGTGGTGTAAAAATTAATCAGGTTATTAAACCATTATTACCATTCTATTTCGCACTTATTCTAACATTATTATTGGTGACTTACGTTCCATCATTAAGTTTAGCGTTACCAAAAATGTTATTAGGTTACTAATCTATTGATTGGAGAAAAATAAAGATGAAAACGCTTAAAAATTGGCAGTTTATAAAAAATCATAATCATCGTATTGATATTTCTTGTGATCATGGTTACCAACTTCACATTTTCGTATTAGAAAATGATATGCTGAGAGTAGCATTTACGAAAAATAACGAATTTAAAGTACCACATACCTGGGCTATTACCCCAAATCAAACTGATGTTGATTGGCAAGGTCGCGATAAATGGTCATTAGATGGTTTTACTTGTCCTGATTATGAAATAAAACAAACAGAAAAAACACTTGAAATTTCGACCGCACTTTTAAAACTAACCATTCATCAACCACTCTATTTAGAGTGGGAATACAAACAAGATGGTAAATGGAAACCTCTCTTTACTGATAGAAAAACCGGTGCTTATTTAATGAGCATTTCAAATACAGAAATCTCTCATTATTTACAAAGAAATACACAAGATCATTACTACGGTCTCGGTGAAAAAACAGGTAATTTAAATCGTCATGGACGTAGATTTGAGATGCGTAACCTTGATGCAATGGGCTATAACGCAGAATGTACGGATCCACTTTATAAACATATTCCGTTTTATGTTACTCACACAGAAGATGTTAGCTATGGTCTATATTACGACAATCTTGCATTATGCTGGTTTATTTTAGGCAGTGAAATCGATAACTACCATGCCTATTACCGCACTTATAAAGCAGAAGATGGTGATCTTGATTACTACGTTATTCTAGGTCCAAAAGTTTTAGATGTAACTAAAAAATATTGCAAATTAACTGGTGGAACAACCTTTGGACCTAAATGGAGCCTTGGTTATAGCGGTTCTACAATGCACTATACCGATGCACCTGATGCACAAGAACAACTTAAAAAATTTGTAGATTTATGTGATCAGCACAATATTCCTTGTGACTCATTCCAGCTTTCGTCAGGTTATACGTCTATCAATAGGAAACGTTATGTCTTTAACTGGAACTATGACAAAGTTCCACAACCAAAAGAAATGACAAAATATTTCCATGATGCAGGAATGAAATTAGCCGCTAATATTAAACCTTGTTTATTACAAGACCATCCACGTTATCAAGAAGTGGAAAAATTAGGGTTGTTTATTAAAGATTCCGAATCTGAGAACTCAGAAAGATCTATGTTTTGGGATGATGAAGGTTCACATTTAGATTTTACTAATATGGATACCGTCAATTGGTGGAAAACAAATGTAAAACACCAATTACTGGATTATGGAATTGATTCTACATGGAATGATAATAATGAATTTGAAATATGGGATAATTATGCCAGATGCCATTATTTTGGAAAAGGTATGCCAATTAAGCTACTTCGCCCATTACAACCTTTATTGATGATGAAATCGTCTTATGAAGCACAATTAGAATATGCGCCAAATAAACGACCTTATCTTATTTCACGTTCTGGCTCTCCGGGCATGAATAGATATGTTCAAACTTGGTCTGGAGATAATCGTACCAGTTGGAACACATTACGTTATAACATCAAAATGGGATTAGGTATGAGCCTTTCCGCTCTTTATAACGTCGGTCATGATGTTGGTGGTTTTTCAGGTAATAAACCAGATCCTGA
This sequence comes from Haemophilus sp. oral taxon 851 str. F0397, assembly GCF_000242295.1. Taxonomy (NCBI): domain Bacteria; kingdom Pseudomonadati; phylum Pseudomonadota; class Gammaproteobacteria; order Pasteurellales; family Pasteurellaceae; genus Haemophilus; species Haemophilus sp. oral taxon 851. The sequence continues at coordinate 129,333 of NZ_JH591080.1, read as the reverse complement.
ACTATTTGTTCGCTGGGTTCAAAATGGTGTGATGCATCCACGTTTTACCATCCACTCTTGGAACGATGATAAAACAGTCAATGAACCTTGGATGTATCCACAAGTAACAAATATTATTCGTGATGCCATTGAACTACGTTATGTATTAATGCCTTATTTATACAACACTCTTTGGAAAGCACACCATGATAATGAACCAATGTTACGTCCAACGTTCCTTGACCACGAGCATGATAAAAACACATTTACAGAAAATGATGATTATCTTTTTGGCGAAGATTTATTAGTTGCATCAGTGGTAGAACCAAACCAAAGAGTACGCGATGTCTATCTTCCACAAAATTTTGTAGGTTGGTATGACTTTTACTCTCATAAGTGGTTTAATAGCGGCAAAAAAATCAAGGTAGATGCTCCATTAGAAAAAATTCCTTTATTCTTAAGAGCAGGAAGCATTATTTCAATGGCGAGAAAAGGACATAAAAATACATTATCTGATGACTATCGAGAATTATTAATTATGCCTTTTATAAATCAAGGAGAAAGAAATATTATAGTGTTTGATGATGATGGAGAAAGTTTTGATTATTTAAAAGGTAAATATTTGAAACTTGACATTCATCTAAAATGCACTAGCCAGACAATCGAACTCACTTTAGAAAAATCAGGTGACTACTTACCTAAATATACGGAAATCAATTTCCGCCTTCCGAAACAAGAAAGAAGAAAATTTATTATCAACGGTAAATTAGCTAACCAAAATTATAAATTGAGTTTATCAAACTAAAATTAGGAAAACTTATGAACTTAGATGACTTACGATCCTATAAAAAAATAGGCAATGAATTAAAAGAACAACTTGCTAATCATCAATATCAAGTAGGTGATAAATTACCTGCTGAGCGTGATTTGGCTGAATATTTTAATGTAAGTCGCACTGTCATCAGAGAAGCTCTCATAATGCTTGAAATCGAAAATCTTATCGAAGTACGTAAAGGTTCTGGTGTATATGTTACAGCCTTACCACAGCGTGCGGCGAGCAATGATGATTTTTTGGATAAAGTAGATGTAGGCCCTTTTGAATTATTACAAGCCCGTCAGTTATTAGAAAGCAGTATGGCTGAATTTGCTGCATTACAAGCTACAAGAGCAGATATTACAAAATTAAAAGATATTCTAGCAACAGAACGAGCCTCGCTTGAACAGGGTGATGAAGACTATGTCGCAGATGAAGATTTTCATCGTACTATTGCTGAGATTACTCAAAACGAGGTCATCGTGCAAATGCAAAAAGCATTGTGGGATCTCCGTGTAAATAGCCAAATGTGGAAAGGGCTTCATCTTCATATTCCGAATCAAAGTTATCGACATCTCTGGTTGCAAGACCATGAGAATATTATTACAGCCTTGCAAAGAAAGGATCCTGCAATGGCCAAAAAAGCAATGTGGCAACATTTAGAAAATGTTAAACAAAAACTTTTTGAACTGTCTGATGTAGATGATCCTAATTTCGATGGTTATTTGTTTAATATGAGTCCTATTGTTGTTGATCGTTTACAATATTAGAGGAGAGTAAAAAATGGAACAAGCATGGCGTTGGTATGGACCTAAAGATCCCGTTTCTTTATCAGACATTCGTCAAGCCGGTGCAACTGGCATAGTAACTGCACTTCATCACATTCCAAATGGTGAAGTTTGGAGTATTGAAGAAATCGAAAAACGCAAAAAAGAAGTAGAAAATGCTGGTTTAACTTGGTCTGTGGTTGAAAGTGTGCCCGTGCATGAAGAAATTAAAACTCAAACAGGGCAATATCAAAAATGGATTGATAACTACAAACAAACCTTACGCAATCTGGCACAATGCGGCATAGATACCGTTTGTTACAACTTTATGCCAGTGTTGGACTGGACACGGACAGATCTTGCTTATGAATTACCAGATGGTTCTAAAGCATTGCGCTTTGATCATATTGCTTTCGCAGCATTTGAACTTCATATTTTAAAACGTCCTGATGCAGAAAAAACCTATAATCAAGAAGAACAAATTGCAGCAAGAACCTATTATGACAAGATGTCAGAGCAAGATATAGCGCAATTAACGCGTAATATTATTGCGGGCTTACCTGGTGCAGAAGAAGGTTATACTCTTGATGAATTTCAAAATCAATTAGATCGCTATAAAGATATTTCATCCGAAAAATTCCGAACACATTTAGCATATTTTTTAAATGAAATCGTACCTGTTGCCCAAGAAGTAGGAATCAAAATGGCGATTCATCCAGATGATCCGCCACGCCCAATCTTAGGCTTACCACGCATAGTTTCAACTATTGAAGATATGCAATGGTTTGTAGAAACTCAACCATTACCAGCAAATGGTTTTACAATGTGTACCGGTTCTTATGGCGTACGTTCCGATAATGATCTAGTAAAAATGACTAAACAATTCGCTGATCGTATTTACTTCGCACATTTACGTTCTACTCAACGTGAAGATAATCCACTAACCTTCCATGAAGCAGCTCATCTAGAAGGTGACGTAGATATGTTTAACGTGGTAAAAGCTTTATTAAACGAAGAATATCGTCGATTAAATCAAGGAGAAACACGTTTAATCCCAATGCGCCCAGATCATGGACATCAAATGTTGGATGACTTGCGTAAAAAAACCAACCCTGGCTACTCTGCCATTGGTCGGTTAAAAGGTCTAGCTGAATTTCGCGGTTTAGAGATGGCACTAAAAAAAGTGTATTTCAATAAGTAAAAGAAAAAGTGCGGTCATAAAAAACATTATTTTTATCGACCGCACTTCTAATTTATTTCATCAATCTTCTCATTCGAATATTGATCATTTCGACCACAACAGAGAATCCCATTGCAAAATAGATGTAACCTTTCGGGATGTGAATATCCAAACTTTCTGCAATTAAACTAATTCCCACTAAAACCAAGAAGGCTAAAGCTAGAATTTTCAACGTTGGATGCGTATCTACGAAATCGCCAATTGGTTTTGCCGCAAACATCATCACGCCAACGGCAATAATAATCGCCAAAATCATAACAGGAAGGTGACTTGCCATACCTACTGCTGTAATCACGGAATCTAAAGAAAATACAATATCTAGCACTGCAATTTGAATTAATACGCCAAGATAACTCACTTTATTTTTTCTTTCCGATTCATGATGGTCTTGATGATTGATTGCTTCTTTAATTTCGCCTGAACTTTTTACAATCAGGAATAAACCACCGATTAATAAAATCAAATCACGCCCAGAAATTTCTTGATTAAACACAGTAAATAACGGTGCAGTAAGCTTCATCATCCAAGCAAGTGACATTAAAAGTAAAATTCTTGTCAGCATTGCTAAACCAAGTCCAACAATACGACCAGACTGGCGTTGGCTTTCAGGTAAACGCCCAACTAGGATACTAATAAAAATAATATTATCGACCCCTAAAACGATCTCCAAAGCAGCAAGTGTCGCAAGTGATATCCACGCTTCAGGATCAGTAATCCATTCAAACATAATTTTTCCTATAATAGAGTTAAATAAATCCGAAAGTGCGGATCATAATGGCTTTATGATGAAAAGCAATCGTTATTTACATTTGAAAGATAATTGATTAATCGTTTTTGAGCGTTTCAAAAATCGTTTCGGCAAGTTTAAGGGAAATTCCAGGTACAGAGGCTATTTCATCTAAGGTCGCCTTTTTCACACCTTGTAAACCGCCAAGATATTTCAGTAAAGCCTGACGACGTTTAGCGCCCACTCCTTCGATGGTTTCTAAACCACTTTGTGTAAAGGCTTTTTGACGTTTTTTACGGTGTCCGCTTATTGCATGATTATGGCTTTCATCACGGATGTGTTGAATCAAATGCAATGCCAAACTATCATCAGGCAAATGAATTTCGCGGTCTTGTTTGCTGATGATCAGTACTTCCTGCCCTGCTCGACGATCCACACCTTTTGCTACGCCAATTAAGTGCGGTCTATTTTTATCCCATTTTACTTGAAGATATTGGAATACATTCAATGCACGATTTAATTGCCCTTTTCCACCATCAATAAAAATAATATCGGGAATTTTATCTTCTTCTAAATCTCGCTCATAACGTTTCTGCAACGCTTGTTCCATCGCAGCATAATCATCCCCGCCAGTAATCCCTTCAATATTAAAACGACGATAATCAGATTTTAGTGGACCTTCTTGATTAAAGACAACACAAGATGCTACTGTTTGATTTCCCATCGTGTGGCTTATATCGAAACATTCCATACGCTTAATTTCAGGAAGATTTAACAGCTCACACAACGCTTGATAACGCTCTGACATTCGTGAAGATTGTTTAAGTTGTACATTTAAAGCCGCTTTAGCATTAACCTGTGCGAGCTGTAAATATTTACTCTTATCGCCTTTTACACTTTCTTGAATCGTCACTTTTCTGCCCGCCTGATCCGTAAGAAGTTGCTCAAGCTCTGATTTTTCAGCTAATTGACGATCCACAATAATACTATTCGGAATACTTCGTCCTTGATAACCTTGTAAATAAAATTGTCCCACAAAAGTTTCTGTAAGTTCCGATAAATCCGTATTGGCGGGTACTTTTGGGAAATAACTGCGATTGCCTAGCACTTTTCCTTGACGAATAAACATCACTTGTACGCAGGCTAAACCATGTTGATATGCGATAGACATAATATCCATATCATCTAAACGTTCATTGGATACAAATTGTTTTTCAATAACCGAACGCACCGCCTGAATTTGATCACGATAACGAGCCGCCTGTTCAAAATCTAAATTTTTGCTTGCCTGCTCCATTTTACCGATTAAATAATCTAACACCTGTTGATCCTTGCCTTGTAAAAATAAGCGGGCTAATTCAACTTGCTGATTATATTCTTCATCAGAAACACATCCCTGTACACAAGGTGCGGAACAACGCCCAATTTGATACTGCAAACAAGGACGAGAGCGGTTGGAATAAACGGAATTTTCACATTGACGAACAGGGAAAAGTTTTTGCAAAAGCGATAACGTTTCACGCACGGCTCCCGCGTGAGGATAAGGCCCGAAATATTCACCTGCAAATTTTTTAGACCCACGATAGGAAGTGATTCTTGGATGACGTTCTTTGGTTAATAAAATAAATGGATAAGATTTATCATCACGCAATAATACGTTATAGCGAGGCTGATAAAGCTTGATGAAATTATGCTCTAGCAGTAAAGCTTCCGTTTCAGATGAAGTTAGCGTGGTGTCAATATGATGAATTGATGCCACCAACGCCTCTGTTTTTTTACTGCTCAGATTTTTACGAAAATAGCTTGAAAGACGTTTTTTTAGATCCTTTGCTTTCCCAACATAAATAACCTGATCTTTATCGTCATACATACGATAAACACCAGGTTCGTGAGAAACATCTGCTAAGAACTTTTTAGCATCAAACATTTTAATTCGCCGCTAAAATTGCCCGCACTTTTTCCAAATCTTCAGCGGTATCCACTCCCACTGCAGGCACTTCTTTCGCAAGTTCCACATGAATGCGTTCGCCGTTATATAACACTCGAAGCTGCTCAAGTTTTTCTAGATTTTCAAGTTGAGTCGGTGCCCATTGCACATATTGTTTTATGAAACCAGCACGATATGCGTAAATACCAATATGACGTAAGTAAGCGTCCGCAAGCTGTACTTTCTGAACATCCTGCAAATTCATAAACTGATCACGATCGTAAGGAATAACTGAACGGGAAAAATACAGTACATAGCCATCTTTATCTGTTAACACTTTCACTGCATTTGGATTGAATAATTCCTCGGCATCGTGAATTTTTACCGCAAGGCTTGCCATATTGACATTAAATTTTGCTAAATTATCTGCCACTTGTCGCACGATAACGGGAGGAATCAAAGGCTCATCGCCTTGAATATTGACAATAATTTCATTATCAGGAATCGCTAATTTTTCTACCACTTCCGCTAAACGTTCTGTACCAGAATTATGATTAACCGAAGTCATGCACACTTCCGCACCAAAACTTTTGGCAACATCAGCCACATTTTCATTATCGGTGGCAATAATCACTCGGCTCGCCCCAGACTGCAGAGCTTTCTCAAATACATGTTGAATCATTGGCTTACCCGCAATATCAGCAAGAGGTTTTCCAGGTAAACGACTTGATGCAAAACGAGCGGGGATAATCACGGTAAATGACATAATTTATTCCTTATTCTTTAATATTTCGGCTTTATCGGCAAGCAACACTGGCATACCATTTTTAATAGGATAAGCAATATGTTCATAACAACAAATTAATCGTTGATTTTCTTGATCATATTGCAATCGAGCTAAACAACGCGGGCAAGCGATCACTTCAAGCAACTGAGGATTAATCTTTTCAGACATTTCTGTATTGATCAACAAGTTTGTCTATTTTGGCCCAAAAGAGCGGTAAATTTTCACGTTGTTTTTCAGCATCAATAATCTCCGCATCTACAGGCACATACCACCAATTATCGTTGGCAAAAGATTGGCATTTTACGGCATCTTTTTCCGTCATAAAGAGCGGTTGATTTTCAGCAAGTTTTTCTAATTGAGAGGCTTCAAAATGTTGATGATCTTGAAATGCTTGAGTTCGCTCTAATTGAATCCCTAACTTTTCTAACATAGTAAAAAAACGCTGTGGATTGCCAATTCCTGCGATGGCAACGCCTGATTGAAATTCCTTTAATTGGCGTTTTTCATTGGTTTTTAAATTAATCGCGAAATGGGGTACAAGATACATAATCGCATCTGAATACTGATTTTTTCCGCCATTAGTGATCACAAAATCTACAGATCTTAATCGGCTAGGTAATTCACGCAATGGACCTGCTGGCAATACAAAACCATTTCCCAACGCACGCTCAGCGTCCATTACGACAATTTCTAAATCACGCTGTAATTGATAATGCTGTAAACCATCATCAGAAATAATAATATCGCACTCTGCTTGGCTTAAGAGTAATTCAATCGCTTGCTGGCGATTCGGGGAAATCACTACTGGCGCATTGGTACGCTTAGCGATCAATACAGGCTCATCACCACCTTCAATCGGACGCGTATTTTCAGTAACGAATAACGGATATGTTTTAGATTTACTGCCATAACCACGAGAAATCACACCTACACGCAGACCTTGTTTTTTTAATTCTTCCACAAGCCAAACAACCACGGGCGTTTTGCCATTTCCACCAACAGACAAATTTCCGACAATTATCACTGGTTTCGGTGCCCGATAAGAAGACTTGAGCCCCAAAGAGAATAAGGCGCGACGAATTTGGCTAATCAACCAAAACAATAAAGAAAAAGGCGATAAGAGCCAAATAAGCTTGGAATTGGAATACCAGAAGGGCATAGAAAATCCTTTCTAATAAGTGCGGATAAAATAACGCGAGTTTTTCAACTCGCGTTTTCGATAATCAATAAATTAGCCAGTAAACTGCATACTGTGTAACTGTTTATAGGCACCATTTTGTTCAAGCAATGTTTTATGGTTGCCACGCTCACGAATTTCTCCGTGATCAATCACAAGAATTTCATCCGCATTTTCAATAGTAGATAATCGATGGGCAATCACAACAACCGTGCGATCTTTCTTTAATTCCTCTAATGCAGATTGGATGGCGCGTTCAGATTCCGTATCTAGCGCAGATGTGGCTTCATCTAAAATTAATACTGGAGAATTACGCAATAAAGCACGAGCAATCGCTAAACGTTGGCGTTGCCCACCTGATAGACTCGCGCCATTTTCACCAATTACCGTATCAAAACCTTGCGGTAATTTTTCGATAAACTCTAAAGCATAAGCCGCTTTTGCTGCAGCGATAATTTCTTCGCAAGAATACTTATCCTGCGCTGCATAAGCAATATTATTCGCAATGGTATCGTTAAATAAATGTACTTGTTGAGAAACCACCGCGCAGTTTTCGCGTAAATTAGATAAACAATAATCTTGGATATTCACACCATCAAGTAAAATTTCGCCTTGATCAATATCGTAAAAACGTGTCACTAAATTAGCAATGGTTGATTTGCCCGATCCAGAACGTCCAACCAAAGCAACGGTTTTTCCTGCAGGCACCCGAAAAGAAATATTATTTAATGCAAGTTCCTCTTTTCCTGGATATGCAAAACTCACATTTTTAAATTCCAGTGCACCTTTCGCTGGTTCAGCTTGGTAAGTCCCATTATCTTTTTCTGGTTCTAAATCTAAAATGGCAAATAGCGTTTGACAGGCTGCCATTCCACGTTGGAATTGAGAGTTTACGTTCGTTAAAGATTTTAATGGGCGCATCATTGCCAACATAGATGAAAAAACTACCGTAAAAGAACCCGCACTTAGATTATCTTCCGCAATTAATGGCGTGGTAGCTAAAAACAATACTGCCGCCAAAGCAAGAGAAGCAATAATCTGCACCACAGGGTCGGAAATGGAATCTGCAGTAACCATTTTCATGCCTTTACGACGCATATCGTTACTCACTATATCGAAACGTTCTTCTTCCACTAATTGCCCACCAAAAGAAAGCACCACTTTATGCCCTTTTAGCATTTGTTCCGTTGCAGAGGTTAATTCCCCCATTGAATCTTGTAAATTCTTACTCAATTTACGGAAAATTTTTGAAACGATAGTGATCAGTATCGCAATAATTGGCCCGATAACAAATAAAACAAGGGTTAATTCCCAGCTTGTGTAAAACATTACGGCCAATAGCGAAATAATATATGCCCCTTCTCGCACAATTGTAATCAAAGATCCTGAAGAAGAACTTGCAATCATCTCAGAATCATAAGTAATACGAGAAAGTAATTTACCCGTTGAATTTCTGTCAAAGAAACTCACTGGCATAAACATCAAATGTTTAAACAAGCGACGACGCATTGTCATCACAACTTTGCCTGATACCCATGCTAAACAATAATTAGAAATAAAGTTAGAGACCCCACGCAAAAAAATCATTCCCACGACGACCACAGCCATCATTTTCAAAAATGAATGATCCGCCTTACCGAATCCATCATCTAGCAAAGGTTTTAATAAATAAATAAGACCTGAATCTGCCAACGCGTTCAAAACTAATGCTATGCCCGAAACAACAAGCCCCGCTTTAAAAGGTTTAATTGTTGGCCATAAACGCTTAAACGTTTGTAAGGTTGAAAAATCATTTTCTTGTAATTTTTGCTCTTGCATAATCGCTATCTAATGGTAAAAATTGCGCGCATTGTACCTTTTATTCGCTCGAGAATCCAATTACACGCGCATACCAAGGGGAAAATTCTGTGCGTGCTTGTTGGATTTCTAATCGGTCTTTAAAAAAATTTACCCGTACTTGCCCTGAAATAGCGGTATTTTCTACCTCACTTTTATAACGATGTAGCCTTTCCATAACCGAATAATGAGGGAATTTCCACGGATTCCAACGCCCACTAGAAATAATCGCTACATCTGGTCTAACCTGAGAAAGCAAGTATTCACTTGTCGATGTTTTGCTCCCGTGATGCCCTACTTGTAACACATCAATTTTGCCTAAAGTGCGGGCAAAAATTTGGTCATTTTTTATTTCAGCATCGCCAGTTAGCAAAACACTATGCTTTCCATCATCGACTAAAATCACACAAGAATGGGGATTATCTGCTCGCTCCACAATAGAATGCGGTGAAAGTATTTGAAAATGTAGCCCTTGCCAATCCCAATGACGTCCAGCAGTACAAAAAGTGCGGTGATTTTCCCCATAGTTTTTTCGTGAAGGGGTAATAAATTCCACATTGGGATACGCCTTTAAAATTGTCGAAGCACCACCTGCATGATCATTATCATCGTGGCTTAAAATCAACTTTTCTAAAACAATCCCTTCTCTTTGCAAATAAGGCAAAATTTCCAACTCAGCCATACTTCCACCTCGCCAAGAAGAACCCGTATCATAAAGAATCCCTTTACCATTTTTCACAATCAGCGTTGCCAAGCCCTGCCCCACATCTAAAGTATCTACCTGCCAAGTTGGTTTGCTCAATTGTTTAAACAACAAAATCATAAAACACATAAGAATAATGCCGAAAGAACATAGCAAAACGTTGATTCGTTCATTTTTTAGCAAAGGTTTACTGAGATTTAATGTAAAAAATCTTGGTCGTTTAATTTTCCAAGTTAATGATGAAGCCTCTGGTTCTCGATAAATACGCCAAATAATTAACATAAACATTCCCGCACAAAGTGCGGTTAAAACCAATGCTAAATTAAATGAAACCGTGAGCCAATTTCCTTGAAAAACAGAAATTAACCCAGTAATCACTTCAGCCAGCTTGTTTGCAAGTTGCCAAGAAAAAACTGCACCGTTGGTAAAAACAGCAAATAAAATCAAGGGCACGAGGAAAAAGCTATAAAGTGGTACGGCGATAAGATTAGCTAAAAACCCACTCAGCGATAAGCCATTAAATAGAAAAAGTTGCAAAGGCGTAAAAAAGAGCAATAACCCAAATTGCAAATGAAATAAACTCAAAATCCACCGCACTTTTGGTGAAAAGGGGCGATTTTTCCATTGAAAAAGAGAAAAAGGCACATAACGATACCAGACGATCAAACAACCAACTGCCCCACAAGAAAGCCAAAAACTGACCGAAAGCGGCATTAATGGATCGCAGAAAAACAAGAATCCGACAACCATTATAAAAAGCTGAAAAGGCGAATAATATCGCCTCATTATTTGAACGAAGAAAACGAAAACAAGCGCTGAAATGGCACGAAAAGTTGGCACGCTAAAACCAGCCAAATACGCATAAATTAAAGCAAATAAAACACCAAAAACTAAAGGAAAATAAGGATGAATAAAACGGCTGGGGAAAAATACTTGCACAGCACGCGCCAAGTAAAATCCAATTGCCATAGCCAACCCAATATGTAAGCCAGAAATGGCAATAAGATGCGCGGTATTGGTTTGTTGGTAAATTGACCAAGTGTTTTTATCTAACCAAGCCCGTTCGCCAAAAGCTAACGCGATCAATAAACCTTGTAGTGATAACCCTTCCGTTTGCTTCTTTACTTGTTGCAATTTTTCTGCACGCAATGATGAAACATCAGCAATTTTCACTGCACTTTTTACCGTTCCAACAGCGGTAATCCCCTTTGAAAAATACCATTGTTGCCGATCAAATCCGCAAAAATTTAATCTCGCAGAAAGGGGACGTAAGGAAATTTCAGCTTGCCAAATTTCCGATAATTGAGGCTCCTCTTTCGCTTTCCAATTTAAGAAAATTCGTTGTTCTTGCAAATTATTCGCCAATGTTGCTGTGGCGATAAGTGTTTGATAATCCTGTTGATGCAAAATTTCTAGGATCTCAAACGTCACCACTTGCTTTTGAGCGGTAATATTTTGAGCTTGTTGTAATAAACTCAAAGCCGAATAATGAAAATAGCCAAGATAGGCAACAAAAAAAGCAAGGCTAACTAAGAAATGTTTACGCCAAAAAATAAAAAGAAAAATTAGAACAAGCGCAATAACGAGAGCAACTTGCCAAGGCAATAGCAACAGTTGCGGTAGAAATAACAACGTTAAATCCGCAACAATTAACAAGACAGCTAAAGTTATTAAGTTTAATTTCATTTTTATAAAAGATTAATTCCAGTCTCTCTAAGCCTAGGCTAGTTTTATTTAAATATGCAAACGGTTGCCTCAAATTTTGCGATCCATATCGTAAAAATAAATTTTTCAGGAAAATTTACTTGCTAAAACAAACAACTTCTGATATTTATACCGCCCTCAAAAATTGGGTTCCTAAAATAGCAATCAGGAACAAACTAAAATAACAAGACAGGAAGTCGTGAAGTCCACGCTTAAATTCTGTATGTATTAGGAGTGAGAGATGTCAAGAGCATCATTGAGCTTGCTAGATTTAGCAGGCGTTAAGCCTTATCAAATGAAAAAAGATGAAGAATATATGAATGAAGAGCAAATTCTTCATTTCAGAAAAATTCTTAATGCTTGGCACGAGCAAATCGTGGAAGAAGCTTCTCGCACCGTTGCACATATGCAGGATGAAGTAACCAATTTCCCCGATCCTGCAGACCGAGCAACTCAAGAAGAGGAATTTAGTCTAGAATTGCGTAATCGTGATCGCGAACGCAAACTAATGAAAAAAATCGAAGCAACCTTGAAAAAACTTGATACCGATGATTTCGGTTACTGCGATTCTTGTGGCGAGGAAATCGGTATCCGCCGTTTAGAAGCACGCCCAACAGCAGATCTTTGCATTGATTGCAAAACGTTAGCTGAAATCCGCGAAAAACAAGTCGCTGGTTAATTCATTCTATTGAAAAATACCAAAGTGCGGTTAAAATTAGCCGCACTTTTTTTGCATTTAAAAATGCGTAAAAATCCCCTTACCTTTTTCTTTACAGAAAAAGAGCTAAGTCATTTATTTCCAACTAAAAAAACGGAGTAAATTATTCTTACTTATATCAAAAATTTGTTTGGCAAAAAGACAAAAAAATCAAAAGAGGTTGCCAAAACAAGTGCTCATTCTAAACGAGTTGAGCGTTCTAATAATCAAATGCCAAAAGCGCGGGCAAAAAAATCAGAACAAACACACCGCTACGATAAAAATGTGATTAAAGCGGCTCAATTTGGTATTTCACCGCGTGATTTTAGCCGTAATGCACTCACCGTAGTGGAAAAACTGCAACGTCAAGGTTTCGAGGCTTATATCGTCGGTGGATGTATCCGCGATTTATTGCTCGGTAAAAAACCAAAAGATTCTGATGTTGCAACAAACGCACGTCCTGAGCAAATCCAAAACATTTTCCAACGCCAATGTCGTTTAGTAGGTCGCCGTTTCCGCTTAGCACATATTATGTTTGGTCGAGATATTATTGAAGTCGCCACTTTCCGTGCTAATCACAGTGATGCTCGCAATGAAAATCAAGCGAAGCAAAGTAATGAAGGCATGTTACTGCGCGATAATGTTTACGGTACGATCGAACAAGATGCAGAACGCCGAGACTTTACGGTCAATGCGCTGTATTACAATCCACAAGATAATACGTTACGAGATTATTTCGAGGGCATTAAGGATCTCAAAGCGGGAAAACTACGCTTAATCGGCGATCCAGTTACGCGTTATCAAGAAGATCCTGTGCGCATGCTACGCTCCATTCGTTTTATGGCAAAACTTGATATGTTCCTTGAAAAACCGAGCGAACAACCAATTCGTGAACTTGCACCTTTATTAAAAAATATTCCGCCAGCTCGCTTATTTGATGAAAGTTTAAAATTATTGCAGGCGGGACAAGGGGTAAAAACCTATCGGTTATTACGCCAATATGGTTTATTTGAACAACTTTTCCCTGCATTAAGCTCATATTTTACAGAGAAAGAAGATAGTTTTGCAGAACGTATGATCATTACCGCCCTTAGTTCGACAGATGAACGTGTTGCGGATAAACTTCGTATTAATCCTGCATTCTTATTTGCAGCATTTTTCTGGTATCCATTACGCGAAAAAGTGGAAATTTTGAAAAATGAAGGCGGTTTAAATAATCATGATGCTTATGCTTTAGCAGGTAATGAGGTTTTAGATTTATTCTGCCGAGCTTTGGCTGCACCACGTCGTCATACTGCGGTCATTCGTGATATTTGGTTCTTACAGCTGCAATTATTAAAACGTACTGGCTCAGCACCAATGCGTACCATGGAACATCCAAAATTCCGTGCAGGCTTTGATTTACTGGCTATGCGTGCAGAAATTGAAGGTGGCGAAACGATTGAATTAGCCAAATGGTGGCACGAATATCAATTCAGCAATGGTGAACAGCGTGAACAGTTAGTACACGAGCAACAACGCTTACATCCTAAACCAAAGAAAAAATACTATCGTCCACGCCGTCGTAAAACAATGCGCTCAGCAGAATAAGGGAAAAGATGATTACTGCATATATTGCTCTAGGTAGCAATTTAAACGCGCCTGTAGAACAATTACATGCTGCGCTTAACGCGATAAGTCAGTTACCAAACACGCATTTGGTAACGACGAGCTCTTTTTATAAAAGCAAACCGCTCGGCCCACAAGATCAACCCGATTATGTGAATGCCGTTGCAAAAATTAAAACTGAACTTAGCCCGCTTGCTCTATTGGATGAATTGCAACGCATTGAAAATGAGCAAGGTCGAGTACGTTTACGCCGCTGGGGTGAGCGTACGTTAGATTTGGATATTTTGCTTTACGGCAACGAAATCATTCAAAACGAGCGCTTAACGATTCCCCATTATGATATGCATAACCGTGAGTTTGTCATCGTGCCGTTGTTTGAAATTGCATCAGATTTGGTCTTACCTAACACTCAACCACTAGTAGATTTGGTCAAGCCATTTGATGACCATGAAATGATAAAATTAAATCCCTAGAAATTTCACCGCACTTTTATGAACCTCAAAAGTGCGGTAGAATCTGCCCACATTTTTCTTCATTCATGACCCGTTATGGAAAGCTTAACTCAATATATCCCTGATGAATTTTCTATGCTCCGCTTTGGCAAAAAATTTGCGGAAATTCTTTTAAAATTGCATACAGAAAAAGCCATTATGGTTTATCTTAACGGTGATCTTGGGGCAGGAAAAACAACGCTAACGCGCGGAATGCTACAAGGTATCGGTCATCAAGGTAATGTAAAAAGCCCAACTTATACGCTGGTTGAAGAATACAATATTGCTGGCAAAATGATTTATCATTTTGATTTATATCGTTTAGCAGATCCTGAAGAGCTAGAATTTATGGGGATTAGAGATTATTTTAATACTGATAGTATCTGCTTAATTGAATGGTCTGAAAAAGGCCAAGGCATATTGCCGGAAGCAGATATTTTGGTAAATATTGATTATTACGATGATGCACGAAATATTGAATTAATCGCACAAACGAACTTAGGTAAAAATATTATAAAAGCATTCTCTAATTAATTTATTTATGAAAACAAAAATTTTATTTTTTCTTTTTTTCTCAACGTTTAGCTTCTCTCTTTTTGCAGCCCCAATTACGATTGCGATTGACCCTGGTCATGGCGGAAAAGATCCAGGTGCAATCAGCCGAAACTTGGGCATTTATGAAAAAAATGTCACGCTTTCGATTGCAAAAGAGTTAAAAGCCTTACTCGATAAAGATCCAAATTTTCGTGGCGTATTAACACGAAGCGGCGATTACTATATTTCTGTGCCTGAGCGTTCAGAAATCGCACGTAAATTTAAAGCGAATTATCTCATTTCCATTCATGCGGATTCATCCGAATCACCTGAACGTCGCGGTGCATCAGTCTGGGTGTTGTCAAACCGTCGAGCCAATGATGAAATGGGTCAATGGTTAGAAGACGATGAAAAACGCTCCGAATTACTCGGTGGCGCAGGAAAAGTGCTTTCACACAATAACGATAAATACCTAGATCAAACAGTGCTTGATTTACAATTTGGTCATAGCCAACGTACAGGTTATGAACTTGGAAAACATATTTTAAGTCATTTTTCTAAAGTGACGACCTTAAGCCGCAGTGTTCCTCAACACGCAAGCCTTGGCGTTTTACGTTCACCCGATATTCCTTCCGTATTAGTGGAGACAGGTTTTCTATCAAATTCTGATGAAGAACAAAAACTTAACTCCCCTGCTTATCGCCGTCGTATCGCCTATATGATTTATGAGGGATTAGTGGTTTTCCGTGGAGGAAAAGCCAAATCTTTCATTAGTGATGATATTGTTCAGAATAGCAAACAAAGTGATACAAAAAATACTGAAAAAAATGACCGCACTTCCGATAAAAATACCAATGAGAACAGCGTAAAAGATAGTGGACTTCGCCACACCGTCAAAAATGGGGAAAGTTTAGGAAGCCTTGCGAATAAATATGATGTCAAAGTGGCGGACATTGTGGCGTTAAATAAATTAAAACGCGAAGCACTTTGGATTGGTGAAACCATCAAAATTCCAGATAATGGAAAAACTCAAAAGGCACAAGATGAAAAAATAAATTCATCAAAAAATAAAGAAAGTGCGGTGAAAAAAGCAGAGAAAACGACTGAGAAAAGCAATACTTTAAAAGTAGAAAAATCAGAAAATAAAACGGATAAAAATAAATCCTCAAATAAAACGAAAAAAGAGGAAACCTCATCCAATAAAAAATCTGATGAGAAAAAAGAAATTCCGCTTTACCATGTCATTCAAAAAGATCAGACAATCTATGCGGTATCGCGAGAATACAATATTTCAGTCAATCAAATTTTAAAGCTGAATCCAAAATTAAAAGATGGTAAAGCTCTGAGCGGACAAAAAATTAAATTAAGAGAAAAATAAATGCCAATTAAAATTCTTTCCCCACAACTTGCTAACCAAATTGCTGCTGGTGAAGTGGTAGAACGCCCTGCGTCTGTGGTGAAAGAATTAGTGGAAAATAGCCTTGATGCAGGTGCAAATAAAATCCAAATTGATATCGAAAATGGTGGGGCAAATTTGATCCGCATTCGTGACAATGGCTGTGGTATTCCAAAAGAAGAATTAAGTCTTGCTTTGGCACGACATGCTACGAGTAAAATAGCAAATCTTGACGATCTCGAGGCGATTTTAAGTTTGGGGTTTCGTGGAGAAGCCTTGGCTAGTATCAGCTCTGTATCTCGTTTAACGCTTACCTCTCGCACTGAAGCACAAACTGAAGCTTGGCAAGTTTATGCACAAGGCCGTGATATGGAAACCACGATCAAACCCGCATCACATCCTGTCGGCACAACAGTTGAAGTTTCCAATCTTTTTTTCAACACGCCAGCCCGCCGAAAATTTTTGCGCACAGATAAAACAGAATTTGCTCATATTGATGAAGTCATTCGCCGCATTGCTTTAACAAAATTCAACACGGCATTTACATTAACGCATAATGGGAAAATTATCCGTCAATATCGTCCTGCTGAAGCGCTCAATCAGCAACTAAAACGTGTCGCCGCTATTTGTGGGGATGATTTTGTCAAAAATGCCTTACAAATTGATTGGAAACACGACGATTTACACTTATCTGGCTGGGTAGCCACACCAAATTTTAGCCGAACTCAAAATGATTTAAGTTATTGCTATATTAATGGCCGAATGGTTCGAGATAAAGTAATTAGCCATGCTATTCGACAAGCCTATGCTCAATATTTACCAACCGATGCTTATCCTGCGTTTGTGTTGTTTATTGACTTAAATCCGCATGATGTGGATGTCAATGTTCATCCGACTAAGCATGAAGTGCGCTTTCACCAACAACGCCTCATTCATGATTTTATTTACGAAGGCATCAGCCATGCGCTAAACAATCAAGAACAACTTAATTGGCACACAGACCAAAGTGCGGTAGAAAATCACGAAGAAAATACGGTGCGTGAACCCCAACCAAATTACAGCATTCGACCTAATCGTGCAGCTGCGGGACAAAATATCTTTGCGCCAAAATATCATGAAAAATCACAGCAAAATCAAGCGCACTTTTCTAATACAGCAGTGTTGTCAAATCATGTAAGTACTGGTTATCAAGATTACCGTTCTGATGCACCGAGTAAAACTGAGCAACGTTTATATGGTGAATTGTTACGTACATTACCGCCTACAGAACAAAAGGATATATCGAATACAACACAACAAAATATTTCAGATACAGCTAAAATCATCTCAACTGAAATAATTGAGTGCTCATCACATCTACGCGCCCTTTCACTTATTGAAAATCGCGCGTTGTTATTACAACAGAACCAAGATTTCTTTTTGCTTTCATTGGAAAAATTACAACGCTTGCAATGGCAATTAGCTTTACAACAAATACACATCGAACAACAGCCTTTATTGATTCCAATCGTGTTTCGCTTAACTGAATCACAATTTCAAGCATGGCAACAATACTCAGATGACTTCAAAAAAATTGGCTTTGAATTTATCGAAAATCAAGCACAATTACGCTTAACCTTAAATAAAGTGCCAAGTTTATTGCGTACACAAAATCTACAAAAATGCGTGATGGCAATGCTGACTAGAGATGAAAATTCATCACCATTTTTAACCGCACTTTGCGTACAATTAGAATGTAAAATCTTTGACGCTTTAGCGGACGCACTCAATTTATTAAGCGACACAGAACGTTTACTCACGCAAACGAATCGCACGGCATTTACCCAATTACTCAAACCTATTAATTGGCAGCCTTTATTAGACGAAATTTAGATTCTTCATGAAACCAACCGCAATTTTTTTAATGGGCCCTACGGCCTCAGGCAAAACGGATTTAGCCATTCAACTACGAAGCCAACTTCCAGTCGAAGTGATTAGTGTTGATTCAGCGCTTATTTATAAGGGAATGGATATTGGCACAGCGAAACCATCAAAAGAAGAACTTGCCCTTGCGCCTCACCGTTTGATTGATATTTTAGATCCATCAGAAAGTTATTCCGCAATGAATTTCCGCGATGATGCGCTACGCGAAATGGCGGATATTACCGCACAAGGCAAAATTCCGTTGCTAGTAGGCGGTACGATGTTGTATTACAAAGCCTTAATCGAAGGACTTTCGCCATTACCTTCTGCTGATGAAAATATTCGCGCCGAGCTTGAACAAAAAGCGGCTCAACAAGGTTGGACAGCATTACATACAGAACTCGCCAAAATCGATCCTATTTCTGCCGCCCGAATTAATCCGAGTGATTCTCAACGAATCAATCGTGCTTTAGAAGTTTTTTACATCACGGGAAAATCACTCACAGAACTGATAGAAGAAAAAGGCGAAGCCTTGCCTTATGATTTTGTACAATTTGCAATTGCGCCGCAAGATCGCCATGTTTTGCATGAACGCATCGAACAACGCTTTCATAAAATGATTGAACTGGGCTTTCAAGAAGAAGTGGAGAAACTTTATGCGCGTAGCGATTTAAATATTAACCTACCGTCGATTCGCTGCGTGGGCTATCGTCAAATGTGGGAATATTTGCAAGGCGATTACGATCACGAAGAAATGATTTTCCGTGGTATTTGCGCAACGCGCCAGCTAGCTAAACGCCAGCTCACTTGGCTACGAGGTTGGAAAACGCCAATACAATGGCTGGATAGTTTACAACCTCAACAAGCGAAAGAAACCATATTACGTCACTTAGATTCCTATCACAAAGGTTAGAAAAAATGACTGCACTTTCTGCCCTCATTGAACAAAAATTACAATCTCTTGGCACAATTCTGTGCCAATCTTTTCTAGAACTTTCCCCAGAAAAAATTCACGACGCCATTCAACAAAATTCAAATTATCCTAAACTGCCTGTTTATCAATTAGGCTATGCTATGGCAATGTCTGACTTTGTGGAAAAAGTCTTGCAAAAATACCCGCACTTGGTGAAACAATGGTGGGAAAAATCTCCCTGTTTTGCAGATTGCTCTGCCTATACTGAACGTTTGAATAGGGAGTTAGCCAATGTACATGACGAAACCGCACTCTATCAAACATTACGCCAATTCCGTAACATTGAAATGGCAAAATTAAGTTTTTGTCAAAGTTTGAATCTTGCGACCGTTGAGGAAATTTTTGTTCAGCTTTCACAACTTGCAGAAAGTTTAATTATCGCTGCCCGCGATTGGCTTTATCATCAAGCCTGTGCGGAGATGGGCACACCAATGGATGAACAAGGCAATCCGCAACAGCTTTATATTCTAGGAATGGGGAAATTAGGCGGTTTTGAACTAAATTTTTCCTCGGATATTGATTTAATTTTCACTTATCCATCACAAGGGGAAACTTGCATTGAGAATACGAATGCTCGACGTTCTGTGGATAATGGAAAATTTTTTACGCGTTTAGGGCAACGCCTTATTTCTGCCTTAGATGAATTTACTTCTGATGGTTTTGTATATCGAACCGATATGCGCTTGCGTCCATTTGGTGACAGCGGCGCGCTTGTTCTCAGCTTTGCGGCAATGGAACAATATTATCAAGATCAAGGTAGAGATTGGGAACGCTATGCAATGATTAAAGGGCGAGTATTGGGCGCACAAACAAAGGATCCCAATGTATCTAAATTGCAAAAAATGTTACGCCCCTTTGTGTATCGTCGCTATATTGACTTTAGTGTGATTCAATCTTTACGCGAAATGAAAGGCAAAATTGAGCGAGAAGTACGCCGTCGTGGTTTGAAAGATAATATTAAACTAGGTGCTGGTGGTATTCGTGAAGTCGAATTTATCGTACAAGTTTTTCAACTCATTCGAGGCGGGCGAGAAATCAATCTGCAACAACATTCACTCTTAAAGATATTGCCTGAAATTACCAAACTAGGATTAATTACCGAACAACAATTCCACGATTTACGTGAAAGTTATATTTTTTTACGCCGCGTAGAAAACATTCTACAAGCCATTAACGATCAACAAACTCAAACACTACCAACCGATGAAATAGATCAAATTCGTTTAGTCGAGGCATGTAAAATATTCACCTGTTTAAATAAAAATAATCAAACTATTGAAAAACATTATCCAATAGAAAATTGGGATGATTTTTACCGCACTTTGCAACAAAAACAAGAAAAAGTGCGGGCGGTATTTACTCAATTAATCGGTGATGAACAAGATGAGCCATCACAAACTGATAGCCAATGGCAAGATTTTTTAGAAGCAGATTTTGAGGATATTGAACAAACATTATTAGAGATTGGTGTATCAGAAAATAATATTGATGACGTTTTAGAAAAGCTTTCTCAATTCAAAGACAGCCTAAATCACAGAGTGATTGGTTCTCGTGGGCGTGATGTTTTGAGTCATTTGATGCCAACAGTACTTGCACTCATTTTTCAGCAAGAAAATTACCGCACTTTGCTCCCCCGAATTCTGAACATTATTGAAAAAATTTCGAGTCGAACAACTTATTTAGAATTATTATTGGAAAATCCTCGCGCACTTCAGCAAGTTATTGAACTTTGTGCTCAGTCTCAACTTATTTCAGAGCAACTGGCCCACCATCCTATCTTATTAGATGAATTGCTTAATATAGAAGCGCTACGCCATCCGTTGCCATTTACCCAATATCCTACAGAGTTACACCAATATTTGCTTCGTTTACCACCTGATGATGAAGAACAGCTTATTGATGCTTTGCGTCAATTTAAACAAGCAACCCTATTAAAAGTGGCCGCGGCAGATATTTTGGGAGCATTACCGGTGATGAAGGTAAGCGATCATTTAACCTATCTTGCCGAAGCAATTATTGAAGTTGTTGTAAATCTGGCTTGGAAACAAGTTTCATCTAGATTTGGTGTGCCTGAACATTTACAAAATAATGAAAAAGGATTTTTAGTGATTGGTTATGGAAAACTTGGTGGTATTGAACTCGGTTATAAATCCGATTTAGATCTCGTATTTTTGTACGATGCCGTAGAAAGTCAAACAACAGATGGCAAAAAAGTGATTGATAGCAATCAATTTTACCTGCGTTTGGCACAAAAGATTGTAAGTATTTTCAGCATAAATACTTCCGCTGGCGTACTTTATGAGGCAGATATGCGTCTACGCCCTTCTGGCGATGCTGGCTTAATTGGCTGCTCTCTTTCTGCATTTGCCCATTATCAATTGAATGAAGCTTGGACATGGGAAAAACAAGCGCTTGTGCGTGCTCGCCCTGTATTTGGTGAATCATCTCTTAAAGCTAAATTTGAGCATATCCGCCAACAAGTACTTTCTGCATCACGAGATATTGAGCAATTAAACCGAGATGTGGTGGAGATGCGAGAAAAAATGTTCACGCATTTGTCTCATTCAAAAGATGGTGAATTTAATCTTAAAATAGATCGCGGTGGTATCACTGATATTGAATTTATCGCTCAATATTTAATGCTAGCCTATGCCCCTCAAAACCCACAACTGACAAAATGGTCAGACAACGTACGTATTTTCGATGATATGGCAGAGGCTCAAATTATTAGTCACTCGGAATGCGACACCTTAAAACAATGTTATGTCGATTTACGCAATACCATTCACCATTTGAATTTGATAGGTAAATCTCCTGTTGTAGATGAAACTGAATTTGTCAAAGAGCGGTCATTTATTCAAACATTTTGGGATAAGCTATTTAGTTCATAAAATACTAATTAAATCCCATTTTAATGAACTAAATCTAACATTTCCTGTGCATTGGCTAAGGCTAATTCTGTAATTTCACTTCCGCCCAAGAGTCTTGCCAAAGCTGGTACACGTTCAGCTTGTGAAAGTGCGGTCATTTGTGTTTCAGTTTTATTATCCACAGTAAATTTTTCTACATTGAACTGATGATGGCCATGACAAGCAACCTGTGGCAAGTGAGTTACGCATAATACTTGGCAACGTTCACTTAATTGACGTAAAAGTTTTCCGACAACACTTGCTGTTTTTCCGCTAATACCCACGTCCACTTCATCGAAAATTAACGTTGGAATAGCCGATTGATCAGAAGTTAAAACTTGAATCGCTAAAGAAATACGAGAAAGTTCACCACCAGAGGCAATTTTAGCTAACGCTTGAGGTTGCTGACCTAAATTACTACGCAAAGTAAAAATCACATTATCCGAACCGTTTGATCCTACTTTATCTAAATCCGTATTCAACTCTACATAAAATTCAGCATTTTCCATTGCAAGTTGTTTTATCGACTGCGTGACATTCTGCGCTAAGCGAGCCGCAGATTGCTGACGACTTGCAGTTAATGCTTTAGCCGTTGCTTGCATTTGTTCAAATGCGAGTTTTTCTTGCTCAATCAACATCTCTTCACTTTCAGAAAAATCTAAAAGTGCGGTTAATTCTGCTTTTAATTTTTTGTGATGTTCCACAAGATCTTCAGGCTTAACTTGGTGTTTACGAGCAAGTTGTAAAGCCTGACTAATTCTTTGTTCGATTTCCTGTAAAAGTTGAGGATCTTGCTCAATATTACTCGATAAATTTCGTACTTCACTGGTTGCTTCTTGCACTTGAATCAACGCATCATTCAACATACTTTGCACTTCAGCATATTGCGGATCAAGTTCAGCTAATTCATCAATATATTGTGTCGCACGATAAAGCAAGCTATCGATATTTACCGTGTCATTTTCACTTAAAATTTGCAGGGCTGATTGAGAAAGTTGGGTTAGCTGTTCGCTGCTAGATAAACGACGTTGTTCATCTTCTAATTCCAAATATTCATTTGGTCGAATATTAAACTCATCTAACTCATCCACTTGATACTGTAAAAGTTGTTTACGTGCTTCATTTTCTGCCACTTTTTGTTGAAAGGTTTTAACTTGATTTTGAAGATTTTTCCATGCCTGATAATCTTCACGCATTTTCACAAGTAATTCAGGATGAGCAGCAAAATTATCAACTAACTGAAGCTGATAGTCATTTTTTAGCAATAATTGAGAAGCGTGCTGCCCATTAATATGAACAAGATATTGACCAATTTCTTTTAATTGAGACGCGGATACAGGAGTACTATTAATAAAAGCTTTAGAACGTCCGTCCGCATTAATCACACGACGCAAAATACATTCAGTTGGATTATCTGGATCTTGTAATTCTTGCTCATTCAACCATTGATAAGCAGGATTATGCGATTCTAGTTGGAAAGTTGCACAAATTTCTGCACGTTCTTGCCCTTCGCGTACCATTGAGGTTTCTACTCTTTGTCCGAAACATAAACCTAAAGCATCAATGGCAATAGATTTACCAGCCCCAGTTTCTCCAGTAATAACAGACATTCCTTTCGCCAATTCGATATCAAGCTGGCGAACAATCGCAAAATTATTGATAGTAAGTTGAGTAAGCATAGCAAAATCCTTTAACTGTATATTAATCATATTATATCTGATTTAATTTACAGTAAAGGATTTTTTTACAGTATTTTACTGATACATTTCCACTAGGCTTTTTATAAAAATCAAAATGATTTCAACCAACCTAATTTAGTACTTAATACATTGTAATAATTATAATTTTTTAGATGAAGCAATCGGAGTTTATGCTCACTTTTTTGAATATGAACCACGTCATCAGGCGTAAAAGGTAAGGCTATTTGACTATCACAGCCCACTTCCAATTGAGATGTATTGTGCTCAGCAAAACGAATCGATATTTTGCTATCACCATCAATAACAAGAGGACGAGAAGTCAATGTATGTGGAAACATTGGCACTAGCGCAATGGCATTAAGGTTTGGTGTCAAAATCGGGCCACCAGCGGAAAGAGAATAAGCAGTAGAACCTGTTGGCGTAGAAACAATTAATCCATCAGAACGTTGTGAAAATGCAAACTTATCATTGATATATACATGAAAATCGATCATATGCGCAATTTTCGCAGGGTGAATAACCGCCTCATTCACTGCATTCCCTGTCGATACAATTTCACCTGCACGCTCAATTTTTGCTTCCAATAAAAAACGTTCTTCCACAAAGAATTCACCGCGTTCTAAACAAGCTTCAAGTTGAGCATAGGCATTTTTCGGGTCAATATCTGTTAAAAATCCCAAATTACCACGGTTGATACCAACCAATGGAATATCATATTTTGCTAATACGCGAGCACGCCCCAACATATTGCCATCCCCTCCAATCACGATAACCAACTGTGCTTGGCAACCAATTTCATCAAGTGTTGCAAGATTTTCTGCAGGAAGCCCCAGTTTTTCAGCAACATCTTTTTCCATCATTACTTGATAGCCACGTTCCGTTAACCAGTGAAACAAATTTTTGTGCATTTGTAGGTTAATGTCATTTCGAGGTTTTCCTACAAGCCCAATGGTTTTAAAGGAACGATATAAATTATTCATAAAATAAACCGCACTTGAATTTAACATTTTCGTCATTATATAGTTTTTTGTTAGACTATAGCTAACGACTATGGCGAATTTTGTATTTACGGAGAAAAAAATGTCAGAACAAGAACAAAAAGTTGAAACCCCAGAAGTAGAAAAGCAAGAAGACGCTGTTGTGGAAGAAACACAACAAACAGCGCCTTCTCAAGAACTTGATCCTTTAGAAGAAGCTATTGCACGAGTGCAAGAGCTTGAAGAGCAGCTAAAAACTCAAATAGAAGAAGCGGCAAACAAAGAACAGGATATTTTACTTCGCTCTCGTGCTGAAATTGAAAATCTTCGTCGTCGAACTGAACAAGACGTTGAAAAAGCACATAAATTCGCATTAGAAAAATTCTCAAAAGACATTTTGAATACTATCGATAACCTAGAGCGCGCCCTTGCCACTCCAGCAAATAAAGAAGATGAAAGCGTAAAAGCGTTATTTGACGGCGTAGAACTGACCTTAAAAGAATTAGTTTCAACCGTTGGTCGTTTTGGTGTGGAAGCTGTAGGTGTTGTCGGAGAAGCATTTAATCCTGACTTACATCAAGCCATTTCAATGCAACCGGCTGAAGGCTTTGAAAGCAATCAAATTAGCGTCGTATTGCAAAAAGGCTACACCTTAAATGGTCGAGTCATTCGCCCTGCTATGGTAATGGTGGCAGCTTAATTTATATTTTGTCTAAAAAGCGGTCGGTTTTTCGGCCGTTTTTACCAATTACTCCATAAGGATCCGCAATGGTTGATTTCGATCTCACGCCTTTAAAAAAGGCTATTTTACGGTTAGAAGAGGGTCTAACTCGTTATCAAGAAGACATTTCTGATATTCAAATTCGCGATGGCTTGGTTCAACGCTTTGAATTTACGTATGAAATTAGCCATAAAATCCTTAGACGTTATTTAGAAAAAACATCCGCTAACCCTGATGAATTTGATGAAATGACTTTTCAAAATATCATCCGATTAGGAAATGAAAAAAATCTATTAATGAGAGATTGGACACATTGGCGAAAATTTCGAGATATGCGAAGCCGTACTAGCCACACTTACGATG
Source organism: Haemophilus sp. oral taxon 851 str. F0397 (assembly GCF_000242295.1). Taxonomy (NCBI): domain Bacteria; kingdom Pseudomonadati; phylum Pseudomonadota; class Gammaproteobacteria; order Pasteurellales; family Pasteurellaceae; genus Haemophilus; species Haemophilus sp. oral taxon 851. Next base: position 103,401 of record NZ_JH591080.1, on the reverse strand, counting down.
AAGAAACAGCAATTCAAGTTGTTTCTGGCATACCTGAATTTTTACAAGAAGCCAAATTTTTACAAAAGGCTCTACAAGAGAAATTAGATGCTTATCATTTCTAGTCAAGAGCTTGAGATTATCAAAGCAATTTTACAACGCTATGTGCCCGAACATTCTGTTTGGGCATTTGGTTCACGTGTTAAAGGCACGACAAAACCCTATTCAGATTTAGATTTGGCCATCATAACAAGCACCCCGCTTAATTTACAAACTCACGCCGATCTAGTTGATGCCTTTTCCGAATCTGACTTACCTTGGCGCGTTGATCTTGTAGATTGGTCATTAACTAGCGAAAAATTTAAACAAATCATTTTAAATTGTTACGAAGTCATTCAGTAATCAATTCCCTCAATCAAAACTTTGATCTCGCTCACAAAATCAAAAAATATTTGAGAAATGTTCTCAACAACTTAATTTGATATTTTTCTAATAAAATCAATCTTTAACAAAATTCTCTTACAATAAAACACCTAAAAACACTACATATTGTGTGTTGATTATCTTTTTAGATCTATATATAGTGCACTCCGCATATCAAAAACACTATATATTGGAGCTATATCATGAGTAACTTTGGGGTCATCAAGCGCGATGGTTCTCGTGCAGAGTTTGAGATTCAACGTATCACTAATGCCATTAAAAAAGCCGCAAGTGCGGTCAATATTTCCGATGAATTTTATTGCCACCAAATTGGGCAAGAAGTAGGGAATGAAATTTTCACCCATCATCAAGGCGAAATTGATATTAATCAGATTCAAAAAATCGTTGAAGATAAATTGATGGCAAGTCGTTATCCCGAGGTTGCTCGTGCGTATATCGAATATCGTCATGATCGTGATTTAGCCCGCGAAAAACGTAGCCAGCTAACAAAAGAAATTGAAGGTTTGATTGAACAAAGCAACGTCGAATTACTTAACGAAAACGCCAATAAAGACGCGAAAGTGATTCCAACACAACGAGATTTGCTAGCAGGAATTGTGGCAAAACATTATGCCAAACACCATATTCTTCCACGCGATGTGGTGGAGGCTCACGAAAAAGGGGAAATTCATTATCACGATTTAGATTACGCGCCGTTCTTCCCAATGTTTAACTGTATGTTAGTAGATTTAGAAGGGATGCTTTCTCGTGGTTTTAAAATGGGTAATGCGGAAATCGAACCCCCAAAATCTATCGGCACCGCAACGGCAGTGACAGCACAAATTATCGCCCAAGTGGCCAGCCATATTTACGGCGGAACAACCATTAACCGTATTGATGAAGTGCTTTCCCCTTATGTGCAAATCAGTTACGAAAAACACCTCAAACATGCCCAAGAATGGAACGTGCCCGATGTTGAAGGTTATGCAAAAGCGTTGATTGAAAAAGAATGTTTCGATGCCTTCCAATCTTTAGAATATGAAGTTAATACACTACATACTTCGAATGGACAAACACCATTTGTGACCTTTGGTTTTGGTTTAGGAACAAGCTGGCAATCCCGCTTAATTCAGCAAGCTATTTTGAAAAATCGGATCCGTGGACTCGGAAAAAATCATAAAACGCCTGTATTTCCAAAACTTGTTTTCACCATTAAAAAAGGCTTGAACCAAACTAAAGGCGATCCGAATTACGATATCAAACAACTCGCATTGGAATGTGCATCAAAACGTATGTATCCAGATATTCTCAATTACGATCAGGTTGTCAAAGTCACGGGCTCTTTTAAAGCCCCAATGGGATGCCGTAGCTTTTTAGGTGCATATGAAGAAAACGGTCACGAAATTCATGATGGGCGTAATAATCTTGGCGTGGTGAGTTTGAATTTACCGCGTATTGCATTGGAATCTAAAAACGAAGAAGATTTCTACCGCACTTTAGATGAGCGTTTGGCTATTGCGAAAAAAGCATTAATGACACGAGTTGCCCGCCTTGAAAATACCAAAGCTCGCGTCGCTCCTATTCTTTATATGGAAGGCGCATGCGGAGTGCGGTTAAAAGCGGATGAAAATGTGGCACAAATTTTCAAAAATGGACGCGCCTCTATTTCGCTCGGCTATATCGGTATTCACGAAACTATTAATGCGCTCTATAACAAAGGACATATTTTTGATGATGAACAATTACGCGAAAAAGGCATTGCGATTGTTCGTCACCTTAGCGAGGCAGTAAAACGCTGGCAAAAAGAAACTGGCTATGCCTTCAGTCTTTACTCCACGCCAAGCGAAAACTTATGCGACCGCTTCTGCCGTCTAGACACCAAAAAATTTGGCGTGATTGAAGGGGTAACGGATAAAGGCTACTACACAAATAGTTACCACTTAGATGTAGAAAAGAAAGTGAATCCTTACGACAAACTGGATTTTGAAATGGCATATCCCCCTCTCGCCAGCGGTGGTTTTATTTGCTACGGCGAATATCCAAATATTCAACACAACTTAAAAGCATTGGAAGATGTGTGGGATTATAGCTACGATCGCGTACCTTACTACGGCACAAACACACCGATTGACGAATGTTATGAATGTGGTTTCACCGGCGAATTTGAATGTACCAGTAAAGGTTTTGTTTGCCCAAAATGTGGCAATCACGATAGCACAAAAGTGTCTGTCACTCGCCGCGTATGTGGCTATCTAGGCAGCCCTGATGCCCGCCCATTTAATGCAGGAAAACAGGAAGAAGTGAAGAGAAGAGTTAAACACCTTTAATTAACACCCTAGCAATAGCACGCATTTTTTAATGCGTGCTTTTTATTACCAACTTTGGCATTCCCCAAAATCTCCGCTAAAATAACCGCACTTTTTCTTATCCTCGAGAAAAGCAATATGTCAGATATTCTCAATAACCTCATTCATCTTCTTAAACTTGAAAAAATTGATGATTTAATCTTTTGTGGTGAAAGCCAAGATTTAGGTTTTCGCCAAGTATTTGGTGGGCAAGTTGTGGCTCAAGCATTATCAGCGGCAATGCAGGTGGCGCCAGAAGATCGTATTTTACATTCTTGTCATGCCTATTTTCTTGCTCCGGGAGACAGTCAATATCCGATTATTTACGATGTGGAAACCTTGCGTGAAGGGCGTAACTTTTCTGCATTACGCGTAAAAGCCATTCAACATAAAAATACCATTTGTCATGTAACCGCTTCTTTCCAAGTGTCAGAAAAAGGTTTTGAACATCAAAGTACGATGCCAAATGTTGGCGCTCCTGAAGACTTTACAGATGAAAATGTGATGCTACAAAAAGTGGCTCAAACCTTGCCAGAACCACTCAATGAAAAATTTGCGGCAGAGCGTCCATTTGAGGTACGTACCAAATATTTGAATAACCCGTTTAACGGGACAAAATTGCCAGCCGAGCAATATTCTTGGTTTAAAACCAATGGAGAAACGCCGCTTGATATAAAAATTCAGCAATGTTTATTGGCTTATTTTTCCGATTTTCACTGTATTTTGACCGCACTTCATCCGCACGAAAAAGGCTTTTTACAAAAAGGAATGAAAGTGGCAACCATTGATCACAGTATTTGGTTCCATCGTCCGTTTAATTTAAATCACTGGCATTTGCACGCAATTGAAAGCAATAATGCCTTTGGAGGCCGTGGCTTAGCACGCGGGCAAATTTTCTCGCGAGATGGTCAATTAATCGCGACAACACAACAAGAAGGCTTGATCCGTTTTAACGAATAAGAGAGAAAAAATGACCGCACTTATTACACAATTTTGGCAACAAGTTGAAACCGCACTAAAAACAGCGAATCCACAAGAAAAATGCAGTTTAGTTAATGATCTCTACGATAATCTTCTGCCACAAATTCAGTTGATAAAATTAGAAGATTTTCCCGAAGTCGTACCACAAGATAATATTGCCGCTTTTCCTGAAAAACCGCTCTTAGTTGCACCGAAAGATGTGCCAAAACGTTCTTTTGCTACAGAAGAAGGCTATGCTGCCACATTGCACGCTATCGCACATATTGAGTTTAATGCGATTAATTTAGGCTTAGATGCAGCTTGGCGATTCGGGCGTAATGCACAAGAAGAACTTGGCGATGGTTTAGCTTTTGTGAAAGACTGGCTTCGTGTCGCTCGTGAAGAAAGTACGCACTTTTCCTTAGTCAATGAACATTTGAAAACATTGGGTTATCAATATGGTGATTTTGAAGCTCATGCTGGATTATGGGAAATGGCGCAAGCCACCGCTCACGATATTTGGGAACGAATGGCGTTAGTTCCTCGTGTATTAGAAGCAAGAGGCCTCGATGCAACACCTGTTCTACAAGAGAAAATCGCACAACGTAAAGATTTTGCCGCAGTAAACATTTTGGATATTATTTTGCGCGATGAAATTGGTCATGTGTATATTGGCAATCATTGGTATCACGCACTTTCTAAAAAACGTGGTTTGGATGCGATGAAATGCTTTACTGAGTTGCTACACAAATACCGTATTGTAATTTTTAAAGGTGTCATTAATACCGATGCTCGTATTCAAGCGGGTTTCACGCAGCATGAGTTGGATTGGATTTATGAAGTGGAACAAACCTTGAAATCCTATATTAAAAAATGATGAAAAAATAAAAAGACTAAGTTCTATTCAATTCTGAACTTAGTCTTTTTAATAAAAGTGATTTAACGTTTGAATTTATTGCTTACGCCAAGTTGTCCCATTCGCACCATCTTCTAATACGATGCCCATAATGGTGAGCTCATTACGCGCAGCATCTGCAGCTGCCCAATCTTTAGCAGCGCGAGCTTCGTTGCGTTGTTTAATCAGCGCTTCAATTTTTGCCACTTCATCATCGTTAGAACCTGCTTGTAAGAATTTCTCTGGTTCTTGTTGAAGTAATCCTAAGATCGCCCCCAATTCACGTAAACGCGCGGCAAGTCCATTGGCTTTCTCAACATCTTCTGTTTTTAACTTGTTAATTTCACGCGCCATTTCGAATAAAACAGAAAGTGCATTTGGCGTATTAAAATCATCATCCATTGCTTCACGGAAAGTTGCCACAAAATGTTCTCCGCCAAAAGCAACCGCACTTTGATCCGTTCCACGTAAAGCCGTGTATAAACGTTCCAACGCACCTTGCGCTAAATTCAAGTTTTCTTCGCTGTAATTGAGCTGGCTACGATAATGTGCCGTTAATAAGAAATAACGCACTGCTTCTGCATTGTAGTGGTTTAATACATCACGAATAGTGAAGAAATTGCCGAGGGATTTCGACATTTTTTCTTTATCCACCATAATCATGCCAGAATGGATCCAATAATTCACATATTGGCCACCATGCGCACAGCAAGATTGTGCAATTTCATTTTCGTGATGTGGGAACATTAAATCAGAGCCACCACCGTGAATATCAAAATGTTCGCCAAGTTGTTTGCAGTTCATCGCTGAACATTCAATGTGCCAACCTGGACGCCCCGCGCCCCATGGGGATGGCCAGCTCGGTTCGTTTTCTTTCGACATTTTCCAAAGCACGAAATCCATTGGATTTTTCTTGATTTCATTGATTTCAATACGTGCACCGGCTTGTAATTGCTCAAGATCTTGACGAGATAATTTGCCGTATTCTTTAAAGCTTTCCACATCAAACATCACATCGCCATTATCCGCAACATAAGCATGTCCACGTTTAATTAATTTTTCCACAATTTCAATAATTTCTGGAATATGATGGGTCGCACGAGGTTCAAAATCAGGGCGTAAGACATTAAGTGCATCAAAATCTTTATACATTTCCTGCACCATGCGATCCACTAACTGATCACAGGTTTCTTTGTTTTCTAACGCACGTTTAATAATTTTGTCATCTACGTCCGTAATATTACGCACATAAGTTAAATCGTAACCCAAAGAACGTAAATAACGAGCAATCACATCAAAACACACAAAAGTGCGTCCATGACCGATATGGCACAAATCATAAACAGTAACGCCACAAACATACATTCCCACTTTATTTTCGTGGATAGGTTTAAAGATTTCTTTTTCTCTCGTTAAGGTATTGAAAATTTTTAGCATTTTTAAGCTCGTAAAATGAAATAAAAACAAACCGCACTTTTATAGCACTTTTACCTCGATTGTGGAATAATACGACCCTTAATTTTTCAGAAGGAAAACAAAATGGTTACGTTACACACAAACTTTGGCGACATTAAAATTAAATTGGATTTTGATAAAGCTCCAGTTACAGCAGAAAACTTCTTAAATTACTGCAAAGAAGGTTTTTATAATAACACAATTTTTCACCGTGTTATTGATGGCTTTATGATTCAAGGCGGCGGTATGGAAAGCGGTATGCGCGAAAAAGCAACCAAAGCACCAATCCAAAATGAAGCAAACAATCGTTTAAGTAACAAACGTGGAACCATTGCAATGGCTCGCACTTCAGATCCACATTCAGCGACCGCACAATTTTTCATTAACGTCGCAGACAATGATTTCTTAAATTATCGTTCAAAAGAAATGTTTGGCCGCGAAGTCGTTCAAGAGTGGGGCTATGCGGTATTTGGTGAAGTGGTTGAAGGTATGGATGTTGTGGATAAAATCAAAAAAGTGAAAACAGGCAACAAAGGCTTTCATCAAGATGTTCCAACTGAAGATGTAGTGATTACATCGGTTTCAGTAGAATAATTATGAATGGCGGATAAATTCCGCCATTTTTTATCGACCTAAAGGAAAATGCTCATGCCTTTCTTCGACACTCACACACATCTTGATTATCTCCAACAATTTACTGGGGAGCCTTTGTCACAGCTTGTTGATAATGCAAAGCAAGCCGATGTGCAAAAAATACTGGTTGTGGCGGTGAAAGAAGCTGATTTTAAAACAATCCAAAATATGACCGCACTTTTTCCTGATAATTTGTACTATGGGCTTGGGTTACATCCTCTTTATATTCAAGAACACGCCGAAAATGATTTAATTCTATTAGAACAAGTCTTAAAAAATCGTAATGCAAATTGCACGGCGGTGGCAGAAATTGGTTTAGAACGCGCAATTCCAGATTTGCTCACCGATGAACTTTGGGCAAAACAATGTCATTTTTTTGAAAGCCAACTTTATTTGGCAAAGCAATTTAATTTACCCGTCAACATTCACAGTCGAAAAACCCATGATCAAATTTTTACTTTTTTAAAACGTATTCCATTATCTAAACTTGGCGTGGTACACGGTTTTTCAGGAAGCTACGATCAAGCAAAACGCTTTGTTGATTTAGGCTATAAAATCGGGGTTGGTGGCACCATCACTTATGAACGCGCCAATAAAACTCGTCAAGCAATCGCGAAGTTGCCGCTTGATGCCTTAGTGTTGGAAACAGACAGTCCAGATATGCCTGTATTTGGTTTTCAAGGCCAACCTAATCGACCAGAACGTATTGTGGAAAGTTTCAAAGCTCTTTGTACCTTAAGAAATGAACCTGCGGAATTGATTAAAAAAGTTACATGGGAAAATGCTTGCCAGATTTTTTCTTGATCCACGTCACATTACTGAAATTATTTTGAATTAAATACTAGAAAAAAGAAACTGAGCATAATAATATCCGCCTCGTAGAAAGTTTTTCTCAACACACAATAAGGATATATTATGTCGCAAATCTATACTCAGGTGAGAAAGTTAGCGGAACAGTTTATTGAGCCTTACGCCGACGAACTCGATCAAAAAAAAGAATTTCCTGTTCAGGCATTTAAGGAATTAGGTAAAGCTGGTTGGTTTTCACTTTTAATTCCAAAAGAATACGGCGGAATGGGATTAACCCTAAAAGAACACGCTGAAGTCTGTATGGCATTAGCTGAAAGTTCAGCTTCTGCTGGTCTCTGTTACATGATGAGTAACGTTGCAGTGAATTGTTTAAATCTATTCGGCAGCGATCAACTCAAACAAAAAATCTTTTCTGACATTGTTCAAAATCAAACATTTGCCGCACTCGCCTATAGTGAATTAGGCACGGGTACTCACTTCTATATTACCGATGCAACCGCACAATTTAATGCTGAACATGCAGTATTCAATGGCTTAAAATCTATGGTGACATCTGGCAATTATGCTTCTTATTATTTAGCACTTTTGCCTTCCGAAAATGGTGAAACTATTGATAACTGGGTGCTTCCACTTGGTACTCAAGGCTTAACTTTTGAAGCCGATAGCTGGAATGGCTTAGGTATGCGTAGCAATGTCTCTTGCTTTATGCGAATGACCGATATGCCATTAGATCGTAGCTGGCGTATTGGCGAAGTTGGCGCAGGCGCAGAACAAGTATTTGGTGGCATTGCACCCGCCTTTATTTGTGGTTTGGCTGCTGTCTATAGCGGCGTCTGTAAAGCCGTGCTTACTGAGGCAATTAAACATTCAACACACCGTAAATACACATCGGGCACTGCACTAGCCGAAATCGAAACCGTGCAAATTCACTTAGCTAAAATCTATGCAAATACGAATGCGGCTGTATGTGCTACGCGAGATGCGGCTCGTGCAGCCACAGAAGGTGATGCAGATGCATTGGCTAAATTATTAGCCGCCCGAATTCTCGCGAGCGAAAACGCGATTATTCTTGCTCAAATTGGTATGCGTATTGGCGGTGGCAAGGCCTATAACAAAATGGGACCAATGGAACGCTATTTACGCGATGCATTAGCAAGCCAAGTGATGGCGCCAAGTGTCGATGTGCTAAATATTTGGTTAGGTAAAGCCATTACAGGTCAACAAATTCCATAAAGTGCGGTGAAAAATGAGTGAAAAATTAAAAATCGGGGCGGTAATCTACGCCCCACAAGTGACAGTTATTTGGGGCATTATTGCAGACTTTTTCGAAAAAGAAGGTTTCCCTATTGAACCCGTGTATTTCAAAGACTACAAAGGGCAAGTTGATGCGTTACTCAATAATGAAATTGATGTGGCGTGGAACTCTCCCCTAGCTTGGCTAGATGGTTACTTGCGTAGTGGTGGTAAAACCTTAAATGGAGCAATGCGTGATACCGACCAAGATCGTCAAAGCTATTTAGTTGTTAATGATCCAAACATCCAATCTATTGAAGATTTGAAAAATAAAACTATTGCTTTTGGTGCGATAGATTCTCCACAAGCGCGGTTAATTCCAATCGAGTTTTTACATCAACATGGCTTGGAGTTTGGTCAAGATTATGTAGAAAAACGCTTTGATGTGGGTGTTGGTTTGCACGGCGATCATGTAGGCGGTGAATTAGATGCAGCTAATGCATTAAAAGATCGTCAAGTCGCGGCAACATGGATGCTAGATTTCAACTTTGAACGTTGGACAAAAGATGGCACACTCGATCCAGCAACAGTTCGAGTACTCGCAAAAACACCATCATTTGACCATTGTATTTTCAGTGGGCGCGTGGGATTAGATGAAACCAAATTCAATGCATTCACCGAAACCTTGTTCAAAATGGATTACAACAATCCAGAACATAAAGAAATGATGGATTTGGAAGGATTAAAACGTTGGGTTGCGGGTAGAACAAAAGGTTTTGCTCAATTACAAGCTGCCAATGAATATTTAAAATTCTTTTAAGATCAATATGTCATGATGGGCGTGCGATAAACGCTCATCATTGTGGATTTTCTATGAAACCTTTCACTACTTCCCTTTTAGGCTCAATGCCTCGCAGCCAAGCACTTTTGATGGCACGTAAAAAGCACGCACTCGGCAAAATAACTACAGCTGAGCTTGAGCAAATCGTTGTTCAAGAAACAAAACAAATTGTCGAACTTCAACAACGTACTGGCATTGATATCATCACGAGTGGCGAATTACTTCGCGACAATTACCTTTCTTTTATTGCACAAAAAATTCAAGGCGCGACCTTAATGAGCATGAGTGAAATGCTCGATCACATTAAAGAAAAGCAAATTTTTGAGTCAATGCTAGAAACCTTGGATGTTCCCGCACTTTCCATAAAAAATGCTATTTGCGTGGGAAAAATCAGCTACAAACAATCTTTAGTCGCAGATGAAATGTTGCTACTGAAAAATCTAACTAGGCAGCCAATTAAAGCAACCTTGCCAGGGCCTTACTTAATGGCTCGCTCCATGTGGCTTTCGCCTGTGTCAGGGCAACATTATTCATCAAAAGAAGAAATGGCAAAAGATGTTGTTGCTATCTTAAAGCAAGAAATTGATTATTTATGTGAGCTAGGCGTAAGTGTAGTTCAATTTGATGAGCCTGTTTTAACAGAAGTTATTTTTAGCCATCATCAAACACGTTCATTTATGTGTGCGGCGTTAAGCGAAAAACAAGATTTTGCTGCGGAACTACAGTTTGCAAAAAGTTTAATTACTCAAATCTTTGAGTATGCAAGAAATAAAAATATCAAAACCGCATTACATGTATGCCGAGGCAACTGGAGCAAAGATGAAGGCGTATTACTGCGCGGGCCTTATACATCATTAGTGGATTTATTTGAATCGGCATTACCTGATATTTTAATGCTCGAATTTTCTACGCCAAGAGCGGGAGAATTAAGTTCGTTATTAGAAAGTGAAATCTTAAGACAAAAATGTATTTTAGGCTTAGGCGTCATCAATCCTCGTTCTGATGAAGTAGAAACCGTAGCGCAGATTGTTCAGCGCGCAGAAAAAGCCTTAAATTACCTTCCACCAGAGCAAATTTGGCTAAATCCAGATTGTGGATTTGCCACTTTTTCTAACCGCCCTTTAAATGGATTTGACATTATTGAAGCCAAACTTAAGGTATTAAATGAAGCAAAATCAATATTGAGGGAACGTTATGTATAACGTACCTGAAAGTGAATGTTTTACCGCTAAATATCGAGCCGTATTACGCGGAGAAGAAATTAAATTATTCACACCGAATGACAGTATTTCTCTCTATTCACAAGTCAATTTCGATAACCAATCGTTACAAAAAAGTGCGGTAGATTATTTTGCTGTTTCTATTTTAGGGGGCATTTTGAGCAGTGTAAAAGCACATTTTGCTCAACAACGTGCCGATATTGTAGAAATGGAAGGAAAAATTTGGCTCAATCTCGCCAATCCTTTAACCTTACTGGGCGTTCGCGGCTATAGTGAGCAGCCAGTCATTAATGACGGAAAAATTAAAATTTTTATTTCATCAGATTTAACCGATGAAACCTTCACACAACTCACACAAAACGCATTACGCTATTGTTTTATTTACAACACGATAACCAAAGCCTTTCCTTTAAATATAGAATTTGAGCAAGTGCTTTGATTCTCATCAGGTCGTTCATCAAAATTTTAGACAAAAAAATTGCCCCATTAAGGGGCAATCTTATCAATGCTCTAACGTTACTTATAACTTTAAGCAACGATTAAATATGTTGGTTAATGAAGTTAGCCAATTGAGTTTTTGGTAATGCACCAACTTGAGTTGCAACAACTTGACCATTTTTAATCAATAATAATGTTGGGATACTGCGAACACCAAATTGTGCTGGGGTTGCTTGGTTGTCATCCACATTCATTTTCACGATTTTAACTTTACCAGCAAATTCAGGCGCAAGTTCATCTAAGACTGGTGCAATCATTTTGCAAGGACCACACCATGGTGCCCAAAAGTCTAATAAAACGGGGATATCTGAATTAACTACAACACTTTCAAAATCTGCGTCATTAATGTGTAATACTTCGCTCATTTTGTTTTCCTTATTTTGTGAATGGAATCCCTATATAAGGGCTTTTTTTAAACTTACAAGTGCGGTGCAGAATAACACCGTTTTAAAAAATGTAAACTAATCGTTTTAATTGCCAAAAGCTAAGACGGCAAAACAATATTTTCACACACTTTACCCGATTTCAATTTATAAACATTTGATAAAGTCACATCTGCAATATTGGTTAGTGCCTCTTCGGTTAAAAATGCTTGGTGACCTGTTAGCAATACATTATGGCAAGAAGATAAACGACGGAAAATATCATCTTGAATCACTTCGTTAGACTTATCTTCAAAGAATAAATCACGCTCATTCTCATAAACGTCCATACCTAACGCCCCGATTTTACGCTGTTTTAATGCATCAATTGCAGCCTGGGTATCAATCAAAGAACCGCGACTCGTATTAACGATCATCACGCCATCTTTCATTTTGGCAAAAGCCTCGCGATTTAATAAATGATAGTTTTCTGGCGTTGCCGGGCAATGGAGCGTAATGACATGGGATTTAGCATAAAGCTCATCTAATTCAACATATTGTCCCCCCAGTTCTTCCACTACTGGATTTTTGAAAGGATCGTACGCCAAAATATTCATGCCAAAACCTTTTAAAATTCGCATCACCGCAATCCCAATTTTACCTGTTCCGATCACGCCGACTGTGCGTCCGTGCATATTGAAACCAATTAACCCCTCAAGAGAGAAATTCGCTTCTCGGGTACGCTGATAAGCACGATGAATTCGACGGTTCAGTGTCATCATCAAACCGATGGTATGTTCTGCTACTGCTTCAGGGGAATAAGCGGGAACCCGTACAACTTGAATGCCCAATTCTTGAGCGGCTTTTAAATCAACATTATTGAAACCCGCACACCGCAAAGCCACGATTTTCACACCAAGTGCGGCTAATTTTTCTAATACTTTTCGGCTACCATTATCATTCACGAAAATGCATACTACTTCGCAATGTTCTGCTAAACGTGCAGTGCTCTCGTTCAACATAAAATCAAAAAATTCTAAATCGAAATTATATTTCGCGTTAATGAGTTCAATATATTTTCTGTCATAACTTTTAGTGCTATAGATTGCAATCTTCATGGTTTGCTCCAATTATTTTAAGTTTGCAAAAGCCTGTAATAAGTCCGCTTTAATATCTTCTACATCTTCAATACCGACTGAAAAACGCAGTAAGGTATTAGTAATCCCACGAGCTACACGCTCGGATTCTGGAATATCCATATGAGTTTGAGTAGCTGGATAAGTAATAAAACTTTCTGTGCCGCCTAGACTTTCTGCAAAAGTAATCAATTTAATGGATTTTAAGAACGTATTAACCCAAGCTTCATCTTGCAAACGGAAAGACAACATCCCACCTTTATTTGGATAAAGCACTGATTCCACTTGTGGTTGAGCTTTTAAAAATTCCGCAATGGCTTGTGCATTTTCTTGATGGCGTTTCATACGCAAAGAAAGGGTTTTCATACCACGAATAGTCAGCCAAGAATCAAAAGGTGAAAGCACCGCACCCGCACCATTTTGGATATAAGCAATGCGATCACAAAGTGCTTGCCCTTTCGCAACGATTAAACCAACAAGTGCATCATTATGACCAGCAATATATTTAGTCCCACTGTGAATCACCACATCAGCACCTAAATCTAATGGGCGAGAAAGCACAGGCGTTAAAAACGTATTATCCACGATCAACATTAAGTTATGTTTTTTCGCAAGTTTTGCAATTTCAACCACATCACATTCTTCCATTAAGGGATTTGATGGGGTTTCAATAAAAATCGCTTTCGTATTTGGGTTAATTGCCGCCTCAATTTCTGAAGCAGATGCTGTATTGACATAAACAGGTTTTACACTATTGTTATTTTTATAAGAAAAATCTAATAGTCGATAAGTACCACCATACACATCGCTAGAAACAATCCATTCATCCGGTGCAGTGAAAAGCGTCATCAAAACTTGAATTGCAGCCATACCAGAAGAAAACGCAAAGCCACGATCTCCATTCTCTAATTTAGCTATCGTTTCTTCTAATACTGTACGAGTTGGGTTTTTGGTACGTGTGTAATCAAATCCCGTACTTTCACCGATACCATAATGGCCATAAGCCGTAGAAAGAAAAATTGGTGTAGAAACTGCGCCCGTACGATCATCACTGCGATTACCTGCTTGAGCTAATAAAGTATCGATAGCATATTGTTGTGTCATAACATCCTCTAAAATAATGAAAAAATCAACCGCACTTTACGTGCTAAAAAACGTTTAGCATTTTGGCACAAAGGAAAAAGTGATAAAAGTAGAAATTAGAAAATTACATAAAATTCCATTTTTCCATCATTTTCTGTGATTTATTTGAACAAAATGAACTTTTTTTAAACGGTTAGACAATTTTTTTAAATCTGTAATTGACACTTATCTGAATTTCCGTAAAATGCGCACCACTAACAGCGAATGCGGGAATAGCTCAGTTGGTAGAGCACGACCTTGCCAAGGTCGGGGTCGCGAGTTCGAGCCTCGTTTCCCGCTCCAATTCGTGGCGTGTTAGCAAAGCGGTTATGCACTGGATTGCAAATCCATGTAGCTCGGTTCGACTCCGGGACACGCCTCCATAATACGCAAATGTTAGTTGTCTATATGCCCGAGTGGTGGAATCGGTAGACACAAGGGATTTAAAATCCCTCGCCTTTCGAGGCGTGCCAGTTCAAGTCTGGCTTCGGGCACCATTAAAAATGATTCCAGTGGGTCGTTAGCTCAGTCGGTAGAGCAGCGGACTTTTAATCCGTTGGTCGAAGGTTCGAATCCTTCACGACCCACCACTTTGAAAATAAAGCAAGCACCGAAAGGTGTTTTTTTATTATCTAAATTTCTTAGACTCACTACAAAAAAATCCCCGACTCAAAGAATCAGGGACTTTTACAATCAAATGTGTTTGTTAATTAACGCTCATTCCAACGTTTAATAGACTCACAAATCACTTCTTTCGCTTCTTCTACATCGCCCCAATGCGTTACTTTCGTTGAACCTGGTTTCTTAAGCGCTTTATAGTTATTGAAATGGAACTCAATTTGTTTAATTAAGTTCGAAGGTAAATCTGCTAATGAATTATACGCATTTCCTGTATCACGATCATCTGCTGGAACACAAACGATTTTGTCATCCACTTCGCCATCATCAACAAATTTCATGACACCAATTACTTTAGCTTCAAGGAATACACCTGTTGCTAATGGTTGACGAGTGATTAATAACACATCTAACTCATCGCCATCTTCATCTAAAGTTTGTGGAATGAAGCCATAGTTAGTTGGTTTTGCAAAAATTGCTGGCTCAACACGATCTAATTGGAATGCCGCAACTTTACGGTTCCATTCGATTTTATGGCAGCTACCTTCTGGAATTTCATTTACTACATTGATAATGCCAGCATCTACATCGCCTGGCGTTAAAATTTGATTAAAATCAGCCATTTTGTTTCCTTCATTTTATCAAGTTAAAAAACGCGACAAGTATAGCAGTTTTTCTGCTGACTCGCAGTCTCATTTGTAGAGAAAATCAGCAAATAAATTATTTCATAACTATTCATAATTTTGACCGCACTTTATCCTAAATAAAACTCACGCAAACGTTTACTTCTCATTTTTATGATGTAAAATAGCGCGCCTTATTCACTTTAATTTTTCACTCAACTTTAAGGAACACTATGCCAACTTTAGAAAAAACATTTGAGCTCAAGCAACGTGGTTCAACTGTTCGTCAAGAAATTATCGCGGGTTTAACCACTTTCTTAGCAATGGTTTATTCTGTCATCGTGGTACCCAATATGCTAGGTGCTGCAGGTTTTCCTGCGGAATCTGTCTTTATTGCCACCTGTTTAGTTGCAGGGTTAGGCTCTATTTTAATCGGCTTATGGGCAAATGCACCAATGGCAATTGGTTGTGCAATTTCTCTTACAGCTTTCACTGCATTTAGCCTAGTAATTGGTCAAAAGGTCGCCATTCCCGTTGCGCTAGGCGCAGTATTCTTAATGGGGGTTGTGTTTACCTTAATTTCTGCCACGGGTATTCGTGCATGGATCTTGCGTAATTTACCATCCAGTATTGCTCACGGAGCAGGCATTGGTATCGGACTCTTTTTACTTTTAATTGCGGCAAACGGCGTTGGTTTAGTCGTCAGCAACCAAGCTGGCTTGCCAGTAAAATTAGGCGATTTCACCTCATTCCCAGTCATGATGTCCTTAATTGGTTTAGCGCTCATTATCGGCCTTGAAAAAATGAAAATTAAAGGCGGTATTTTATGGGTCATTATCGCTATTACTATCGTAGGTTTAATTTTTGATCCAAATGTAAAATTTGGCGGAGAGATTTTCAAAATGCCAACCTTTGGTGAAAATTCTCTTTTCTTACAATTAGACTTTATGGGCGCACTACAACCCGCAATCTTGCCTGTCGTATTTGCGTTGGTGATGACTGCCGTATTTGATGCAACGGGTACAATTCGCGCAGTTGCAGGTCAAGCAGACTTACTTGATAAAGACGGTCAAATTATCAATGGCGGTAAAGCTTTAACTTCAGACTCAATCAGTAGCTTATTCTCTGGCTTATTCGGTACAGCACCAGCTGCCGTTTATATTGAGTCAGCAGCAGGAACAGCAGCAGGCGGTAAAACAGGTATTACTGCAATCGTTGTTGGGGTGTTATTCCTATTAATGCTTTTCTTCCAACCATTAGCTTTCTTAGTGCCTGGATACGCAACTGCCCCAGCATTAATGTACGTTGGTTTATTAATGTTAAGCAATGTAAGCAAATTAGATTTCGATGATTTCGTTGGCGCGATGAGCGGATTAATCTGCGCAGTATTTATCGTGCTTACCGCCAATATCGTAACAGGAATTATGTTAGGTTTTGCGGCATTAGTGATTGGAAGAATCGTGAGCAGCGATATTAAACGCTTAAATGTAGGTACTGTGATTATTGCAATCGTACTCGTTGCATTCTATGCAGGCGGTTGGGCGATTTAGTAACAGAAATAAAAAAGGGGAAAATCCTTCCCCTTAATTGTAATCTCAAAAGCGCGGTGAAATTTCACCGCGCTTTTTTATGTCTGTACTACTCTTTCTTCAATAAGAAAATACCGTGATCAGATAAATTTACATAGGCTTGTTTTAAATCGGCATTAAAATCTTCTGGCTTACAATTCACCAATAAATCTTTTCCTACCCAATTTGCGACCACTTCCCAATGGTTGCCCATATAGACCGCACTTTTAATCTCACAACGTTGAGCATCGCTACCCTCTGCAGCAAGATAAATTGCTTCTGGGCGAATACCCACTAAGCATTCACCATCGGGTAAATTAAACTGTGCAGCATCTTTTAAAGACACATAATAGCCATTAATATTCACCACACCATTTTCTAATTTTCCATCGAAAATACTGGATTCACCCATAAAGTTTGCTAAGAACAAAGAATTTGGTCGGAGATAAAGCTCTTTCGCTGGCGCTTTTTGCATAATTTTACCTTTATGCATAACGATAACTTCATCAGATACAGCAAAAGCCTCTGTTTGGTCGTGTGTCACATAAAGCGAGGTAATGCCTAAACGTTGTTGCAATTCACGGATTTTTTCACGCATAGAACGACGTAAGTTTGCATCCAAATTACTTAATGGTTCATCAAACAATAGGACTTTTGGTTTCAATACCAAAGCACGAGCCAATGCAACACGTTGTTGTTGCCCACCTGAAATTTGATCCACAAAACGGTCTTCAAATCCCGCTAAGTCTACCAATTCTAAAGCTTCTTTTACACGTTGAGCACGTTCTTCTTTGCCAATACCTTGCATTTTTAAGCCGTAGCCCACGTTATCGCCAATGCTCATATGCGGGAATAGCGCATAAGATTGGAAGACAATACAAATATCTCGATTTTGAATAGAAGATTTTGTTACATCTTCACCATCAATAAAAATTTGGCCTGATGTTGGATTTTCTAACCCCGCAACTAAACGCAGTACAGTTGTTTTGCCACAACCTGATGGTCCTAACAATGTCACCATCGTGCCACGTTTGATCGTTAAATCCAAATTATCAATGACGACCGCTTTACCAAATGCTTTGGTGATATTTTTTAATACTAAGAAATCATTATTACTCATAATATTTACCTACAACTTAACGAGTTAATTCATTTTTTTCGCTTTAGAACGAGAGATACGTGTATCACCTACAATCCAGTCGAAGAATAAAATAATTGCCATCATCACAACAATTAAGATAGAACCGTATGCAATCGCAATGCCGTATTCTCCGTCTTCCACACGATTTAGAATATATGCAGTAGCAACCCGAGTATCTGCTGTCACTAAGAATATAATTGCACTCACCGTCGTCATTGCACGAACGAAGCTGGTAACAAGCGCTGAAAGCAATGCGGGTTTTAATAATGGCAAGACGATATACCATAAGGTTTTCCACGAACTCCCTTTTAAAGAAAGCGATGCTTCATCAAGAGATTTATCAAGCTGACCTAACCCTGCAATCGCAGCTCGCATACCGATTGGTAAGTCACGCATAACCATTGAAATAATCACGATAATGCCAGTACCCGTAATATAAAGTGGCGCATTATTGAAGGCTAAAATGTAAGACACCCCAGCCACAGTACCCGGCACGGCAAAGCAAAGCATGGTTAAGAACTCAAGGGATTTTTTACCTTGGAAATCTTTACGTACCACAATGTACGCAATCAATAATCCAAAGAATGCGGTTAATGGTGCGGCAATACCTGCATAGATTAAGGTATTGATAAGGGAAGGCCATGCCCCATCGCTCAATCCTTGCCCGAATAACATGGCATAGTTTTTCAAGGTTAAAGTGTAGTCGACGCCCCAGTTTACCGTGAAGCTTCCGTAGAAAATACTACCGTAAAGCGCCATATTAAAGATTACCCAGAATCCAAGCATGCCGATGATGGTATATTTCAAACCAGTTGGAAGATCTTGCACATCACCACGATAAGATTTACCTGAAACGGTGACATAAGAGCGGTTACCAATCCAAATGTATTGAATGATAAAAATCGCTAGAGAGAAAATTAATAATATTGAACCTAAGGTACTTGCTGATGCGTAATCTAATTGTGAACCCGCAATATAGAAATAAATCTGTGTTGCAATCACATCAAAGCTACCGCCCAATACCAATGGGTTACTAAAATCTGCAAGCGATTGGATAAATACAATTAAAAATGAGTTCGCCAATGCGGGGCGTAACAATGGAAAAATAATATTATAAAAAGTTTGATAGCGATTGGCTCGTAACGTATAAGAGGCTTCTTCAATAGAAGGATGTACCGATTTTAATGCGCCATCTAAAATCATAAAAGAAATAGGGGCAAATGCGAGAATCTGAGCAATTGCAATCCCATTAAAACCATACAACCAGTTATGATTGGTGAAACCAAAATTCGTACTTAAAAATTCGGTTACATAACCAGAACGGCCAAGCATTAAAGTTACCCCTAATCCCACAACAAATGGTGGTGTAACAATTGGCAAAATAGAGAAAATTTTTCCGATAAATGCAGTTCTACGAGCGATACGCGTGGTATAAAGCGCAAAGGCTAAACCAAATACAGTAGACACTACGCCCACAAAGCCCGATAAGAAAAGCGAATTGGTAATTACGCGAACAATATAGCTCTGCGTTAAAATACGCATCACTTGTTGTGGCGCAAATGTGTCTCCGTCATAAAACATTGAAACGAAAATCGCCAATGTTGGATAAACGATAAAGAAGAAAATGAGCAAAATAATGCAAAGCAAAGAAGCGATGATAAATTTATCACCTTGCATCACTTTTAGTTTTGCCAATGAAAGTGTTGCTAATGCGGTATAGCCCACAAGTAACACAATTACAGAATAGCCCATGCTGATTTTGTACACCGTCGCACTGATAAACATAAACAGTACAGAAAGTGCGGTCAAAAATAGCTCTGTTTTTGCTTGGGTTTGCTGTGGCAATCTAAATAACGGCAAAGCACCATACACAATAACAGGCAGGAACCAAGCCCAAGTTAAATTGAAAGAAGCCCAGCCCATTGCCTCTAAATATTCATCTGAAGTACTTTCAAACAAACCGTAATCAAGTGCATTGGAAGGCAGGAGCGCAAACGCCAATAAGGATAAAATAATCCAAAAATAAGCAGAATGCATTATGGAAAGTTTTTTTGCGTTCATACAACCTCGCATAAGGTAAAAAAACGAAGCGATATGCGACATATCACTTCGTTAGTGACATCATTATTTGGCTAATTTTACTTCATCAACCCATTTTGTGATTAAGCGTTTACGTAAATCAGTCGCACCGTATTTATCAAAATCATAGTTAATTAAATTAATAGATTTAAAATCTAACGCATAAGGCGATTGTTGTGCGGTGGTATTGGTTAAAATGGAATACGCCTCACCTTTTTGCCAAGTTAATTCTTGCGCCTCTTTGGATAACGCCCAATCAACAAAAAGTTTCGCATTATCTAAATTACGCGCACCTTTAATGACACTCACACCGCCAATTTCATAGCCAGTACCTTCACAAGGTACGACTAATTCTACTGGCGCGCCTTTCGCTTTTTCTAAAGAATATTCATGCAAGAAACCAATGCCAATTGCCGTTTCTCCACGCGCTGTATTACGTGTTGCCGTATTACCAGATTTGGTATATTGCGATACGTTTTTATTCAACTCTTTTAAGAATTTAAACGCCTCTTCTTCCCCCCAAAGTTGCATATAAGTGGCTAGCTGAGTGTAACCCGTACCAGAACTTTGTGGATCTGCGGCTTGAATTTCATTTTTGTAAATTGGGTTAGCTAAATCCTTCCAGCATTTTGGAATTGGTAAATTCAATTTTTTCAAACGTTCTGGATTCACGCCAAAACCTAACACGCCCAAATAAATTGCTGAAGAATAATTCCCTTTCATTTTGGCTGGGTCACGGAATTTTTCTACGATCTGAGGAAGATTGGATGATTTATAAGGTTCTAATAACCCCATTTCCCCTGCTTGAGAATGAGGATCCATTGTTCCACCATACCAAACATCGCCTTGTGGATTATCTTTTTCAGCATCAATTTTTGCTAAAATGGTTCCCGTGCCACCACGAATAAAACTTGTTTTAACATCAAATTTTTTCTCAAATGCCATCGCTTCTTGCTCGCACATCGTATTTTGCGCGCTGCAATAAATGACTAAACGCCCTTTAGCAAAAGATGGATTACTTAATACTAATCCACTTAACATCACACCAGACAGGGTTACTGCGATTTTTGATAGTTTCATCTGATTATAACGCCCTTATGAATGAAAATTTTGCAATCTCTTAGAGGGAAAACGAAATCACATTAAAAATACGAAAAGTGCGGTCAAAAACTTCAGTATTTTTTACCGCACTTATTCACCGCTATTTCGCCAATTTAACTTCTTGTACCCATTTTTCAATTAAGGCTTTACGTTGTTCTGTTGCACCGTATTTTTCAAAGTCATAATTGATTAATTTGAGTTTATTTGGATCAAATGCAGTTGGTGATTGTTCTGCGGTCGTGTTAGTTAAGATTTGTAAAGAATCCCCTTGTTTCCAAGCTAATTCTTGGCCTTCTTTTGATAAAGCCCAATCGACGAATAATTTTGCATTATCAATATTACGCGCACCCTTTAAGATACTCACGCCACCTAACTCATAACCTGTTCCTTCGCAAGGCACGACTAATTCTAACGGTGCCCCATTGCGTTTTTCTAATGCATAATCATGTAAGAAACCGACCCCAATTGTCGCTTCACCGCGCGCAGAGTTACGTGATGGCGTGATACCCGATTTGGTATATTGAGAAACATTAGGATGCAAGGCTTTTAAGTATTCAAACGCCTCTTTTTCACCCCATAATTGAACAAATGTCGCCAATGCAGTGTAGGCTGTACCCGCACTTTGAGGGTCTGCAATTTGAACTTCACCTTTTAAGCGTGGATCTGTTAGATCTTTCCAGCATTTTGGTACTTCTTTAATGCCTAATTTTGCCAAACGTTCAGTATTCACACCAAAACCTAAGATCCCCATATAGATTGAGGAAACATAGTGACCTTTCGTTTTTGCTGGATCACGGAAACGTTCTACGATTTCATCAATATGTTTGGATTTATAAGGCTCAATTAAGCCTAATTCTGCAGCTTGAGCTTGAGGGTCAAATGTACCGCCGAACCAAACATCCGCTTGAGGGTTATTTTTTTCAGCTTCAACTTTGGCAAAAGTACTACCTGAACCATTACGAATAAAGGATGTTTTCACATCATATTTTTCGCCAAATGCTTTTGTGGTGGTTTCGCACAAAATATTGGTTGCACTACAGTACACAACTAAACGACCTTTAGCATTGGCAGAACCAGAAATAGCTAAGCCTGCAGCTAAAAGTACGGCAGAAACAGAAAGAGAAATTTTGTTGAACTTCATAATAAATACTCCTTATTGGATAGAATGATTCGAATCCTACGTGAAAAAGGCGAATAATACCGTGATGAAGCTCACACTTTTTAAAATTCAAGTGAAAAAATAAACGTGAAATTCACCGCACTTTTACTTATAATTGCCAAAATTTCCCTTACATCAAAACACAATTATGTCAGATTCTTGTATCATCATCGCCATCACTGGCGCATCCGCATCAGGCAAAAGTTCTATCGCCTCTACCGTTCACAAAGAACTCTGTAATGAATTAGGCTGCCAAGAAATTGGAATTATTGCCGAAGACAGTTACTACAAAGATCAAAGCCATTTAGAAATGAGCGAACGTATAAAAACAAATTATGACCATCCAAGCTCAATGGATCGCGATTTGCTCATTCAACATTTAAAAGATTTAAAATCAGGAAAATCGGTTGATGTGCCTGTTTATAGCTACGTTGATCATACTCGTACAGGTGAAACCACAACATTTACACCAAAACGTATTGTGATTTTAGAAGGGATTTTACTGCTTACTGATGAACGTGTTCGTCAACTTGCGGATATCTCCGTATTCGTGGATACACCATTAGACATTTGTTTTATTCGCCGTTTACAACGTGATATGGAAGAACGCGGTCGTTCCCTACAATCGGTTATTGATCAATATCGTGCAACCGTGCGCCCAATGTTCTTACAATTTATTGAGCCATCTAAACAATATGCGGATATTGTCATTCCTCGCGGAGGTAAAAACCGTATTGCAATCAATATGTTAAAAGCTCAAATCCTTCATTTATTGAATCAAAAATAGGAAATCTTATGCGTCTTTGCGATACTGATATTGAACGCTATCTCGATGATGGCATTATTTCTTTAACGCCACGTCCAAATAATGACAAAATCAACGGCGCGACGATTGATGTTCGCTTGGGTAATTCTTTCCGCGTATTTCGTGAACATTCTGCGCCTTTCATTGATTTAAGTGGCCCGAAAGAAGAAGTGTCCGCCCAGCTTGAATCGGTGATGAGCGATGAAATTATTGTGCCTGAAGGCGAAGCATTTTTCTTACATCCAGGTACTTTAGCATTAGCAACTACACTTGAATCCGTGAAATTACCCGCCAATATTATCGGTTGGTTAGATGGTCGATCTTCTTTAGCGCGTTTAGGCTTAATGGTACACGTCACGGCACACCGTATTGATCCAGGTTGGGAAGGAAGAATCGTGTTAGAATTTTATAATTCAGGGAAATTACCATTAGCATTACGTCCAAACATGGTGATTGGTGCATTAAGCTTTGAAATATTAAGTGGCGAAGCGAAACGACCATACAGTAGCCGCAAAGATGCAAAATATAAAAATCAACAAAGTGCGGTTGCGAGTCGAATTGACGAAGACAAGGAATAATCGATGAAAAAGCTCGCGCTTGGCGTAGGGATCGTCGCTTTGGCGATCTTTTCTTTTTTGTATATCCAACTTTATCGAGTACAAAATTCCATCGATAAACAACTAGCACAACAAAATATTGCGGTTCAATCAGTCAATTTATCTCTATTTCCACCCGCACTTTCTCTTAAAAATATAAAAACTACGCAATTTTCAGTTCAAGAGCTTGAAACTAAACTTAATTTTTTGCCTCTTTTTTATGTCAACGCAAAACTTCACTCACTTAATCTTCAACAAATCACTCTAAATCAAAACGCACAAAACAGCGCAAATATCTCAATGGATTTAGCGCCGTTTTCCTTAAATCAACTTTTATCCCAAAAAGTAATGTTGAATGGTGAAAGCCATATTCGTATTGAATTTGATAAACCTATATATGAAAATAAAACATTCAATTTTACTTTCAACAAAGCAAATTTAGATTTTTCAAACCCGAAATCAGCTCTGATTCAATTTGTTGATGCAAGCTTAAATAACCAGCCTCTTGGTTATATAGAAACCCACGCAGATTTTACGTCCCCACGCCAACAAATGGTGACTTATATAAAACCACAGTGTGATAACGATTGTTTAGCCGTATTGAAATATCAACAAATAGACAATCAAAGTGCGGTAAATTTTTCAGGCAAATATTTCCCGGTTAAACGCTTATTAACGCTATTAAACATGCCCGAAATATTAAGTGGACACGCAGATTTTAATATTGATTTCACATTTTTACATTCACAACTTATTCAAGGAAAGTTAAATATCCTCGCTCAAAATGGTGAAATTCTTGGTGTGAATTTATTGGATATGGTCAGTCAATATTTCCCTATCAATTACAACAGTGATCTGTTACAAAACAAAGAATTAAACACTCGCTTTGAACAATTTCACTTACAATTATTTCTCCAACAGAATCAACTGATTGCTGAAAAAATTGAATTAAAAACACCCGCACTGTTGGGGCAAGGAAAAGGCGTCATTGATTTAAATCGAATGGAATGCAATGTGGATATCAATTTACATTCTACTGATCAACGCTATCAAAATTTAACACTACCAATCAATTTTTTTGGTAACTGCAGTTCACCACAATATAAAATTAATTTTACGAAGAAATTCCGCCATCAATTAATTGATGCGATTAAAGAAAAGTTACGTTAATGTCGTTATATTTAAAAGCTGAAAAAATCCAATCATGGCGCGTGCTTATTATGGCTTGCGCAGGATTTATTTTTAATACTACAGAATTCGTGCCCGTTGCAATGTTAAGTGACATTGCACAAAGTTTTAATATGCAAACCGCCGATACCGGTTTAATGATGACAGTTTATGCTTGGACGGTGCTAATTATGTCTTTACCGGCCATGCTTGCCACAGGCAATATGGAGCGTAAAAGTCTGCTTATTAAGCTTTTCATTATATTTATTGTTGGGCATATTTTATCAGTCATTGCCTGGAATTTCTGGATATTACTTCTCGCTCGAATGTGTATTGCATTAGCCCATTCAGTGTTTTGGTCAATTACTGCCTCACTTGTGATGCGCATCGCACCTAAACACAAGAAAACTCAAGCATTAGGAATGCTCGCTATCGGCACCGCACTTGCCACCATATTAGGCTTACCGATAGGACGAATTGTCGGACAGCTCGTCGGTTGGCGGGTCACTTTTGGCATTATTGCGGTGCTGGCATTATCCATTATGTTTTTAATTATTCGATTATTACCAAATTTACCAAGTAAAAATGCTGGATCTATTGCAAGTTTACCCTTGCTTGCTAAACGCCCATTATTACTTTGGCTTTATGTAACAACGGCAATCGTCATTTCCGCACACTTTACCGCTTATACTTATATCGAACCATTCATGATTGATGTCGGGCACTTAGATCCAAATTTTGCCACGGCTGTATTATTAGTTTTTGGTTTCTCAGGTATTGCCGCAAGCCTATTATTTAACAGGTTCTACCGACTTGCTCCTACAAAATTTATTGTTGTTTCGATGAGCTTATTGATGTTCTCTCTCTTGCTACTACTCTTCTCTACCGAAACAATGATAGCAATGTTCAGCCTTGTGTTTATTTGGGGGATTGGCATTTCTTGTATCGGACTATCTCTGCAAATGCGCGTACTAAAACTTGCACCAGATGCAACAGATGTTGCAACTGCTATTTACTCGGGCATTTTCAATGCAGGAATTGGCGCAGGCGCATTATTTGGAAATCTTGCGACAACCTATTTAGGATTAAACGAAATTGGTTATACGGGCGCTGCATTAAGTTCAATCGGCTTCATCATTTTTATTACAACGCACTTAAAATATCGCCATACGTTTCTTCTGCAAAACAAATAAAAAAATAACCGCACTTTAGTTCTCCCAAAAGAGTTTTAAAAGTGCGGTTAAATCTTTCTAAGTTTTATCTATCTCGAATTTAACGTTTCGCTTTCTTAATAAACTTCATCAAACGCTTACGTTTACGCAATTGGTTCGGGGTAAGTTTATTTTTACGCCCCGCAAATGGGTTCGAACCTTCTTGGAAAAGAAGGCGAATTGGTGAGCCAATAATTTTCAAACTCTTACGATAATAATTAGATAAATAACGTTTATAAGAATCGGGTAATTTATCCATTTGGTTACCGTGAACCACTATAATCGGCGGATTATAACCACCTGGATGAGCATATTTTAATTTAATTCGACGACCGCCAATCATCGGAGGTTGGTGCTCATCGGTTGCCATTTGTAAAATACGAGTTAAAAGCGAGGTCGTCATTTTTTGAGTCGCACAAGCATAGGCTTCTTTAATCGAATCAAAAAGATTACCCACACCACTGCCGTGCAATGCAGAAATAAAATGCACGCGAGCAAAATCAATAAAATCTAAACGACGATCAAGCTCAGATTTAACGCGGTCTTTCACATCTTGATCTAAACCATCCCATTTATTCACAACGATCACTAAAGAACGGCCTGCATTTAAAATAAAACCGAGCAAAGATAAATCCTGATCAGAAATGTTCTCTCTCGCATCAATAGTCAGTAATACAACATTAGCATCTTGAATCGCTTGCAAGGTTTTAATCACGGAGAATTTTTCAACAGCTAAATGTACTTTACCACGCTTACGCACACCAGCTGTATCAATCAACGTATATTGCTGTCCATCACGCTCCATTGGAATATAAATACTGTCGCGTGTCGTACCTGGCATATCGTAAACCACCACACGATCTTCACCTAAAATACGATTGGTTAAGGTAGATTTACCCACATTTGGGCGGCCAACAATGGCAATCTTAATATTTTTATCTTGCTCTTCTTCTGATTCTTCTAACGCCTCATCAAGCAAGGCCGTATCTTCTTCTGAATCAAAATCGAATTCTTGTTCCCATTCGTCTTGTTCTTCCTCAGAAGTGCGGTCATTTTCATCGGCGTTTTCCATTTGCTCCGCAAAAGGCGCAAGTACTTGTTCCATTAACTGAGTGACACCACGGCCTTGCGAAGCAGCGATTTGCTCAATTTCCCCTAAGCCTAACTGATAAAATTCAGCACAATGAGAATCCGCATCAATACCATCAGTTTTATTTGCCACCACAATCGTCGTTTTGTTTTGACGTTGACGTAAGTAATTAGCAATACCAATATCAGCTGCCGTTAAACCCGCTCTAGCATCCACAAGGAAAAGAACAATATCGGCTTCATCAATAGCAAGCAAAGATTGCTCCGCCATTTTTTCTTCAACACCCTCTTCAGTTCCATCAATACCGCCGGTATCAATAACAATAAACTCATAGCCAGCAATATGAGCATGGCCGTATTTTCTATCACGAGTTAAACCAGGAAAATCAGCGACTAACGCATCTCGTGTGCGAGTAAGGCGATTAAACAATGTGGATTTTCCCACATTCGGGCGACCAACAAGGGCCACAACTGGAGTTGCCATAAAAAATCTCTTATTTTGTCAAAAATGGCGGCTATTATATCGGAAGTTAAAGGATTGGTAAAAAATGATTTCAACAAGGAAAAGAAAAAGCCATAGGATACAATCCTATGGCTTTCTAAACACTGTTTATTTATCTATAACCTAACGTTATAATAATCTCGCTTTCAAGGATTCAGCTTGAAAACAAGTGTTGCGCTTTTTCGCAACGTTTGAAGAGGATAAGAAAATGATTAAACTCATTATCCTTGTCGTACTACTATTATTAGTGAGTTTACCGACTTACTAATAACACGACATACTAGGGAGTGACAGCTCCCTAGTTCTTCAAATCTTAAAAGTTTACTTTATTTTTGTCAAGGATGAAGCAAATTTCAGATACAAAAAAAGCACGATTAGGTGCTATCTTTATTTATCTTAATTGGCGGAATGGACGGGACTCGAACCCGCGACCCCCTGCGTGACAGGCAGGTATTCTAACCAGCTGAACTACCACTCCGAGATAAGATATTAATTTTAAATTGGCGGAATGGACGGGACTCGAACCCGCGACCCCCTGCGTGACAGGCAGGTATTCTAACCAGCTGAACTACCACTCCGCTAAGTGGTGCGTATCATAATGACGAACATAAATCTCGTCAATCTTTTTTTATTAAATTTTACTTGCCTGCTTAAATTCCAAACGATTAATGCATATTATCATTGCCAAAGCGTTTATCCCAAAGACAATTATTTCCACTTTTTTTATTAATCATCTTTAATAATTCTAAATGCGCTTGTAGCTCATCATCAGTAGGTCGAAGTAATTTTAAATTGTGCGCAAAATCCACCGCACTTTTTATTTCTTCCGCCGCTTTTTCTTGCACAACATGGATAACTTCAGACTCAACAGATTCTTCTTCATCGAATAAATTTGTTTGTCCCCCAGTCATCATCAAATAAACATCCGCCAAGATCTCGGCATCCAGTAACGCACCGTGCAAAGTACGTTTGCTATTATCAATACCTAAACGATCACAAAGTGCATCCAAATTATTACGTTTTCCGGGATACATCTGACGCGCCATTTGTAGCGTATCTGTCACCAAACAAATATCGTTAGTTTTCACATTAAGATTGAGTTTACGAAATTCATAATCCATAAATCCAACGTCAAAGGGCGCATTATGAATAAGCAATTCCGCACCATTAATATAATCCAAAAAATCTTGGGCAACCTCTTTGAATTCAGGCTTATCCGCTAACATTTCATCGGTTATACCATGAACTTTAATCGCATCAGGATCAACGGGGCGATCTGGTTTAATGTAAATATGGAAATTATTACCTGTGTAACGACGATTTATTAATTCAACTGCACCAATTTCAATAATGCAGTGTCCTTCATAATGTGCACCAAGCTGATTCATACCTGTAGTTTCAGTATCTAATACAATTTGGCGATTGGGATTAATCATTTGTTCAACCTATCTCTTTCCATTAAAATACTTGCCATTCTACACAACAACCTTTTTGTTATGCAAAAACAGATTGAAATTTTTACTGATGGTTCTTGCTTAGGTAATCCTGGAGCAGGGGGAATTGGTGCCGTATTGCGTTATAAACAGCATGAAAAAATGCTCTCCAAAGGCTATTTTAAAACCACCAATAATCGAATGGAATTACGTGCTGTCATTGAAGCATTAAATGCCTTAAAAGAACCTTGCTTGATCACGCTTTATAG